>RFTK01000030.1 GCA_009923505.1 Betaproteobacteria bacterium | reverse complement strand
TGCATTCGAGTTGCTGAGCGAGGCGGCCGTGTCACCATTGACTAGACCTGCGAAGGTATAGGTGGGGGTGAATCCTGCCGGGGCTGCGGTGGTGCCGTCGTAGACCTTGGTCACCCCCGTGTTGCTCAGCGTGGGGGTGAGCGTGGCGGGGTTGATCGTGACCGGTGCACTGGCGCTGTCCAAAGTGGCGGGCAGCTTGTAGTTGGAGGCCAGGCCGCCGGTGCCATCAGTCAGGGTGATGGTGGAGATGAATTTGTCCGCGGTGGCCACGTGTGCATCAGAAGCCGTCGCCCCGGTGGCGGTCAGGCTCTCGCCGTTGATCCCGGTGCCAATCGTTACCTGGCTATTGCTCAGGGCCGTGGTGCCATCGTAGACCTTGGAGGCGCTGAGTGTGACCGGCTTTTCAGTGACCTTGGCGGCCACATTCTTGGTGGCGGCGTCGAGCACATAGTCACTCGCCTGGGAACCCTTGTTGCCGGTGACCCCCGTGAGGGTCAGGCCGGAGACAGTGACCGTGTTGGCTTGCAGCACATTGGCGTTGTTGTAGGTTGCATTCGAGTTGCTGAGCGAGGCGGCCGTGTCACCATTGACTAGACCTGCGAAGGTGTAGGTAGGGGTGAATCCTGCCGGGGCCGCGGTGGTGCCGTCGTAGACCTTGGTTACGCCCGTGTTGCTCAGCGTGGGGGTGAGGGTGGCGGGTGTCACCGTGGCCCCGACGTCCTTGCTGACAGCGTCCAGCGCATAGTCAGAGGCCATGGAACCCTTGTTGCCACTGATGGCCGCAATACTCAAGCCCGATACCACAACCCGGTTGGCCGTCGCGACGTGCGCATCGTTGTATTGCTTGTCGGTGTGATTCACGGTGGCCGCTGTATCGCCTGCGATAAATCCAGTGACAGAGAAAGTCGGCGTAAATCCGGTTGGAACTGCCGAGGTGCCATCATAGGTTTTGCTGACGCCGGTATTGGTCAATCGGGTCACCAGCGTCGCCGGCGTGATAGAGGCGCTGGCGTTCGGAATGTTAGGTGCGGTGAAGGTGTAGTCACTGGCCTGGCTACCTGCCGTCGACGCAGTAATGTTCAGTGTGGTAGTGCCGGTCGCCAAAATGGCATTGGCGTTGGCAACGTGCGCGTTGTTATAGGCCAGGGAGACGCCGGAGACATCCAGGGTGAGGGTGTCGTTGGCCACGGCACCGGCCACCGTACCGGTGACGGTGGCCGTGGTACTGGTGGTGCCATCGTAGGCCTTTGTCAACGCACCCCCAATGGTGGCGGTCGCGGTCAGGGCCTTGGGCGTGATGTTGCCTGCGACGTTGGCAATCACCGGTTGGGGCATCTGGTAGTCGGTTGTCAGGCTGGTCGAATTCGACGAGTCAATCTTGAATGCAGAGGTTCCACTGGCCAGGATGGTGCTGGCATTGTTCACATGCGCGTTGTCATAGTTCAGGCGGATGCTGGTCGCATCCAGGCTGATGCTGTCTCCGGCGATGCCGCCAGTCACCGTGCCAATGACGTTGGCGTTACTGGCCACAGTCGTGCCGTCATATTCCTTGGTCAGGGTGCCGCCGATGCTGGCGGTGGCCGTCAAGGCCTTGGGCGTGATGGTCGCGGCGGCATTGGCAATGTTGGGTTGTGTCAGTAGGTAGTCACCCGTCTGGCTACCCGAACTCGAGGTGTTGATGGTGAAAGCACTGTTGCCGGTTGCAACCACCGCTGTACCGAATCCCACGTGTGCATTGTTATAGGCCAGTCGGACGCTGGAGGTGTCCAGGCCCAGGGTGTCGCCTGCGATGGCGCCAGACACTGAACCGGCCACAGTAGCGCCTGGCGCGGCCGTTGTACCGTCATAGGTTTTGGTTAGCGTACCACCGATTGCAGCAGCCGACGTCAGTGTCTTGGGGGTGATGGTAGCCGCGGCGTTGGCAATCGTCGGTTGGGTCAGGCTGTAGTCACTGAGCTGACTGCCTTGGGCCGTCGCCCCGATCGTGAAGGTGCTGGTGCCAGAGGCTATCAGGACATTGGCTGCAGCCACGTGGGCATTGTTATAGGCCAGGCTCACACCCGAGGTGTTCAAGTTCAGGGTGTCACCGGAGAGGGCGCCATTCACGGTGCCGGTCACGGTGGCTCCGATGGGCGCCGCGGTGGAGCCGTCATAGACCTTGGTCGATGTGCCGCCAATGCTGGCGGTCGAGGTCAGGGCCTTGGGCGTGATGGTGGCCGCGGCATCCGCCACCAAGGGCGCCGTGAAGCTGTAATCGCTGGCAACGCTTTTGCTGAGAGACGATGCAATGGTGAGGGTGCCACTGCCGGTGGCCGCTACCTTGCTGGCTGAGGCCACGTGCGCATTGTTATAGGCCAGCGTGACACCCGAGGTGTTGAGGTTCAGCACGTCGCCAGTAATCCCCCCCGTGACTGACCCACTCACTGTGGCGGACGTCGTGGTGGTGCCGTCATAGACCTTGGTCAGCGTACCACCAATACTGGCCGTCGAACTCAAGGCTTTCGGGGTGATCCGGGCGGCAGCTTCCTGTGAGGTGGTGGTCAGCACGTAGTCGGAGGGAACCGAGGCGTTGCCCCCGCCAATACTGTAAATCCCGAGGCCGGACACCACAATTTTGGATGCCTGCTGCACGTGGGCATTGTCATAGACTGACCCGGTGTTGGTCAGTGTGGCCGCCGTGTCACCGTTCACCAATCCGGAGAAACTGTAGGTGGGCACGAAACCACTGGGTGCGTCAGTCGAGCCGTCGTAGGTTTTGGTCACACCGGTGTTGGTCAGGGTGGGGGTGAGGCTGGCTGCGGTGATCGACGCCGTGGCGCGGGGTACCGTCGGCGGAGTGAACCGGTAATCGCTGGCCACGCTGGCGAGGTTCGTGCTGGCGACGGTGAAGCCGATGGTGCCTGATGCACTGACAGAGGAAGCCGTGGCCACATGAGCAGAGTCGTAATTCAAGCTCGCGCCCGTCACGTCCAGGCTCAAGGTATCTCCTGCGACGGCACCCAGTACCGAGCCCGTGAGGGTAGCGCTAGGCGCGGATGTGCGCCCGTCATAGACCTTGGTCAGTGTCCCGCCAATGGCGGCGGTCGCATTGATGGCTTTCGGCGTGATGTTGCCCGCCACACTGGCAATCGTGGGTGCGGTGAACTGGTAGTCGCCCACCTCGCTGCCGGCATTCGACGCAGCGATGGTGAGGCTGGCCGAGCCCAATGCGGCAATGGTTGTGGCTTGTGCGACGTGACTGCTGTTGTAGTTGAGGGTAATGCCTTGCGTATTGAGGTTGAGTGCATCACCGGCGATGGCCCCACTCACCGAAGTGGTCAGCGTGGCGTTTTTCGCTAGCAACGTCCCGTCGTAGACCTTGGTATTGCTGCCCACGATGGTGGCCGTGGCTGTCAGTGCTTTGGGCGTGATGGACGCTACAGCGTCGTTGATCACCGGTTGCGAGAAGCTGTAGTCACTGCTGGCACTGTTGGCGGCGCTGTTGGCAATGATGAATCCGCTGGTGCCCGTCGCGATGACGGCGTTGGCAGTGGATACATGGGTCGTGTTGTAGTTCAGGCTCACATTGGAGACGTCGAGGTTCACACTGTCGCCTGCAATCGCACCTTGGACCGTTCCGGCCAGGGTGGCGCCGGTGGCGGTCGTATTGCCATCATAGGTCTTGCTGAGCGTGCCACCAATCGTGGCCGTTGATGTCAGGGCTCTGGGCGTGATGCTGGCATTGGCGTTGGCGATCGTCGGCGCGGAGAAGCTGTAGTCCGAGGCCACGCTGTTGGCCGTGGGTGAGTTAATCGCCAGCGTGCTGGTGCCGCTGGCCACAATAGCGTTGGCACCGATCACGTGCGTGCTGTTGTAAGCCAGGTTCACGCCCGATGTGTTCAGGGTCAGCGTATCACCCGCCACAGCGCCATCCACCGAACCGATGACGGTGGCACCCGTTGCCGAGGTGTTGCCGTCATACACCTTGGTGAGCGTACCGCCAATGCTGGCTGCGGCACTCAAGGCTTTGGGGGTGATGGCGCCTGTGACATCGGCAATGACAGGAGGGGTGAAGCTGTAGTCGCCGGCCACGCTGTTGCGAGTGGTCGAGGCAATGGTCAGCGCACCAAGACCGAGGGCCATGACCTTGTTGGCCTGGGCGACGTGTGCATTGTTGTAGACCAGGGTAATGCCCGAGGTGTCCAGACTCAGCGTGTCGCCATTCACTGCGCCGTTCACCATGCCTGCCACAGTAGCACCCGTGGCCGCCGTGGTGCCGTCATAGACCTTGGAGAGCGTGCCACCGATGCTGGCCGTGGCGGTGAGGGCCTTAGGCGTGATGGTTCCTGCAGCATTTGCAATGGTGGGCGAGGTGAAGCTGTAGTCACTGGCCAGGGAGTTGGCCGTGGGAGAGTTGATGGCCAGCGTGGTGGCACCACTGGCCGACAGCGTCGAGGCACTGGCCACATGGGCACTGTTGTAGGTGACTGTCAAACCTGTGGTGTCCAGGCTCACGCTATCCCCGGCAATCGCACCTGTCACGGTTCCGCTTACCGTGGCCGCAGAGGTCGCGGTCCCGTCGTAGGTTTTGGTCAGGGCCCCGCCAATGCTCGCCGTGGCCGTCAGGGCTTTGGGTGTGATGGAGGCCGCGGCATTCGCAATGGTGGGCGCGGTGAAGCTGTAATCACTGGCCAGGCTGCTGGCACTGGGCGAAATGATCGAGAGTTTGCCGTTTCCTGTTGCCACGATGGTGTTGGCGGTAACCACGTGAGCATTGTTGTAGGCCAGGGTGACACCCGACGTGTCCAAGCTCAGGCTGTCGCCCGCTACAGCACCGGTGATCGTACTGGCGATGGTGGCGCCCGTGGCGGCGGTGCTGCCGTCGTAGGTTTTGGTGAGGCTGCCGCCAATGCTGGCCGTGGCAGTCAGCGCTTTGGGGATGATGGATGCCGTCACGTCTGTGATCACCGGCGTGGTGAAGCTGTAGTCTGACGCCACACTGTTGGCGGTGGGAGAACTGATCGTCAGCGAGCCGCTGCCCGTGGCGCTGATCTTGTTGGCTGTTGCCACGTGTGCGCTGTTGTAGGCCAGGTTGATACCGGTGGTGTTCAGGCTCAGGCTGTCACCAGCAATCGCACCCAAGACATTACCTGCAACGGAAGCGCCAGTGGCTCCCGAGGTCCCATCGTAGACCTTGGTCAGCGATCCACCAATGCTGGCCGTGACAGTCAAGGGTTTGGGCGTGATGGTGCCGGCCACATTGGCAATCACCGGCGCTGTGTAGCTGTAATCGCTGCGGACGCTATTGGCACTGCCGGTCGCCGCAATCGTGAAACCCCCGGTGCCAATGGCAGCGATGCTGCTCGCGCCGACAACGTGCGCGTTGTTGTAGGCCAACGTGATGCCGGCATTGTTCAAGGTCAGGGTGTCACCCGCGATGGCACCCGTGATGGTCCCGGTCAGCGTGGCCCCGGTGGCAGCAGTGGTGCCGTCATAGGTTTTGTTCAGGGTGCCGCCAATGCTGGCTGTGGCAGTCAGGGCCCTGGGCGTGATGGTGGCTGCTGCATTGGCAATGGTGGGGGCGCTGAAGCTGTAGTCAGAGGCAAGGCTGCTGGCGGTCGGTGAGTTGATGCTCAATGAGGAGGAGCCTGTGACGACGATGGTGTTAGCGGTCGCCACATGGGCCGTGTTGTAGGCCAGGGTGATGCCCGAGGTATCCAGGCTCAGCGTATCGCCTGCAACGCCGCCCGTGACCGCACTTGATACCACCGCACCAGTGGCTGCCGTGGTGCCGTCGTAGGTCTTGGTCAACATGCCGCCAATGCTGGCCGTAGTCGTCAATGCTTTCGGGGTGATGGTAGCCGGCGCGTCAGCCAGGACAGGGGCGGTGAAACTGTAGTCCGAGGCGGCGCTGTTGGCCGTTGGTGAACTGATGGCGAGTGTGCCACTGCCACTGGCGGTGACCTTGTAGGCGGTTACCACGTGGGCGGTGTTATAGGCCAGAGTGATCCCTGAGGTGTTCAGACTCAAGGTGTCACCGGCCACGGCTCCCGTGATGGTACTGGCGATATTGGCGCCCGTGGCTGCGACGGTTCCATCATAGACTTTGGTCAGTGCCCCCCCAATGCTCGCAGTGGCATTCAGAGCTTTGGGCGTGATGCTTGCCGTTGCGTCTGCGATCACAGGTGCGGTGAAGTTGTAATCTCCCACCACGCTGCTGCTGGCTGACGAAGCGATCGCCAGTGTGCCGCTTCCAGTGGCGATCACTTTGTTGGCGGCGGCCACGTGTGCATTGTTGTAGGCCAGCGTGATGCCCGATGTGTCCAGACTCAAGGTGTCGCCTGTCACCGCTCCTGTGATGCTGCTGACAATCGAAGCACCGCTCGCACGGGTGCTGCCGTCATAGACTTTGGTCAGTGTGCCGCCGATACTTGCAGTTGTGGTCAAGGTACGGGGCGTGATCGCGACCCCGGTCGTTACGTTACTGATGACAGGCGCAGTGAAGCTGTAGTCGGACAGTTGACTACCTGCGGTGGGAGACGTGATCGCCAGGACACTGTTGCCGGTCGCGCCAATGGTCGTGGCATCCGCGACGTGTGCGCTGTTGTAGTTGAGACTGACACCAGAAGTGTCCAGGCTCAGGGTGTCGCCCGCCACGGCCCCCGTGATGATGCCCGAGGCAGTTGCGCCGGTGGCGGTCGTCGTGCCGTCGTAGGTCTTGGTCAATGTTCCGCCGATGCTGGCCGTGGTGGTCAGCACTTTGGGCGTGATGGTGGCAGCCACCGACGTGATCGTGGGTGCGGTGAAGCTGTAGTCTCCTGCCACGCTGCCGGTCACGGGTGAGCTGATCGTGAGCGAGCTGGTGCCACTGGCGAGGATGGCGTTTGCACCTGATACATGTGAGCTGTTGTAAGCCAGGGTGATGCCACTGGTATTCAAACTGAGGGTGTCACCGGCTATACCCCCTGTGACTGTGCCGCCCACGGTGGCGCCAGTGGCGGCCGTGGTGCCATCGTAGGCTTTGGTCACCGCGCCCCCGATGCTGGCAGTTGTGGTTAGAACTCTGGGCGTGATGGTCGCCACCGCATTGGCAATGGTGGGTGGGGTAAAACTGTAGTCTGATGCCACACTGCTGGCTGTGGTTGAGTTGATGGCGAGTGCGCTGTTGCCGCTCGCGATGATGGCGTTGGCGCCTGCCACGTGAGCGTTGTTGTAGGCCAGGGATACATTCGAGGTGTCCAAGCTCAAGGTGTCGCCTGTGATGCCCCCCGTCACCGAACTGGACACAGACGCGCCCGTGGCCGCGGTCGTGCCATCGTAGGCCTTGGTCAGGGCACCACCAATGCTGGCTGTCACCGTCAGTGCCTTGGGTGTGATGGTGGCCGAGGCATCTGCAATGACCGGAGCCGTAAAGCTGTAATCCGAGGCAGCGCTATTCGTCGTGGGCGAACTGATGGCCAGCGTACCGTTGCCGGTGGCTACGATCTTGTTGGCTGTAGCGACGTGGGCCGTGTTGTAGGCCAGGGTGATGCCCGAGGTGTTGAGGTTCAGTGTGTCGCCGGCGATGGCCCCGCTGACAGAACCCGAGACGGTCGCGCCAGTGGCAGCGGTGGTGCCGTCATAGGTTTTGCTGAGCAACCCGCCGATCGTGGCAGTGGCGGTCAGTGCCTTGGGCGTGATGCTGCCAGCGGCGTTGGCGATGGTGGGGGCAGTGAAGCTGTAGTCGCCGGCCACACTGTTGGCCGTGGGTGAACTGATGTTGAGAGAACTGGTTCCGCTGGCCGAGATGGTCGTGGCACTGGCCACGTGGGCGTTGTTGTAGGCGAGGGTTACCCCAGACGTATTGAGGCTCAGTACATCACTCGCAAGACCACCCGTGATGGAGCTTGTGATGGTAGCGCCGGTGGCGGCGGTGGTTCCGTCGTACGTCTTGGAGACTGTGCCACCAATGCTGGCAGTGGCTGTCAGGACTCGGGGTGTGATGGAGGCTGCCACATCGGCGATGACCGGGGTGGTGAAGCTGTAATCGCCGGGCACACTGTTATTCACAGGTGACGTGATAGATAGACTGCTATTGCCACTGGCCACGATGGCCGTGGCTGAGCCGACGTGAGCATTGTTGTAGGCCAGCGTAACACCCGAGGTGTTGAGGCTCAGGGTATCGCCAGCCACCGCGCCGGACACAGAGCCCGTAGCAGATGCGCCGGTGGCGACGGTGGTGCCGTCGTAGGTTTTGGTTAGCGTCCCGCCGATACTGGCAGTGGCGGTCAAGACCTTGGGGGTGATGCTTGCATTGACGGCGGCAATCGATGGGGCCGTGAAGCTGTAATCCCCCGCCACGCTGTTGCTGGCGGATGCCGCAATGGCCAGTGTGCCTGTGCCCGTGGCGCTAATCTTGCTGGCTCTGTCAACGTGTGCATTGTCATAGGCCAGGGTGATGCCCGAGGTATTCAGGCCCAGGGTATCACCCGCCACGGCGCCACTCACGTTGCTGACCACCTGGGCGCCTGTGGCTGCGGTCGTGCCGTCATAGGTCTTGGTCAGCGTTCCGCCAATACTGGCCGTGGTGGTCAGGACTTTTGCGGCGATGGAGGCCGTGGCGTCGGCAATGACGGGCGCGCTGAAGCTGTAGTCACTGGCCTCACTGTTGTAGGTGGGTGAGTTGATGGAGAGGGTGCTGCTGCCGCTGGCCACAATTTTGTTGGCTAACGCGACGTGGGCGTTGTTGTAGGCCAGGCTGATGCCGGACGTATTCAGGCTAAGCGTGTCGCCATTGAGGGCTCCGCTTACTGTGCCCGTAACGGAGGCGCCGGTGGCTGCCGTGGTACCGTCATAGGTTTTGGTCAGCGTGCCGCCAATGCTGGCCGTGGAGGTCAGGGCCTTGGGTGTGATAGAGGCTATGGCATTGATGATGGTGGGCGCGGTGAAGCTGTAGTCTGCTGCCACGCTGTTACTGCCGGACGCTGCAATGTTGAGCGTTCCGCTGCCTGAGGCCACCACGGCATTGGCCGTGGCCACGTGGGCGCTGTTGTAGGCCAGGGTGATGCCGGTGGTATTCAAGCTGAGGCTGTCACCCGCGATACCGCCGCTCACATTGCTCGAGATGTTGGCACCCGTGGCGGCCGTGGTGCCATCGTAGGTCTTGGTGAGCGTGCCTCCAATGCTGGCGGTGGTTGTCAGGACTTTGGGGGTGATGAACGCTGCAACATCCGCAATCGCAGGTGCAGTGAAGCTGTAGTCCGAGGCCACACTGCTGGCTTGAGCAGAGTTGATGGCCAGTGTGCCACTTCCGGTGGCAGTGATTTTGCTGGCTGTCGGTACGTGTGCTGAATCGTAAGCCAGTGAAACGCCCGTGGTGTTCAGGGTCAGGGTATCACCCGTCACGGCACCAGTGATTGAACTGACCACCTTGGCATTGGTTGCAGCGGTCGTGCCATCATAGGTCTTGCTCAGGTTGCCACCGATACTGGCGGTGGTGGTCAGAGCCTTGGGGGTGATCGTAGCGGCCGCACTGGCGATCACGGGAGCCAAGAAGCTGTAGTCTGACACCACGCTGCCGGCAGTGGAAGCGCTGATGCCCAGGCTTGCACTGCCGCTTGCCACTACCGCACTGGCACCGATCACGTGCGCGTTGTTGTAGGCCAGGTTGATGCCAGCGGTGTTTAGATTCAGCACATCGCCGTTGATAGCACCGGTGACGGTGCCTGACACCGTCGCGCCGGTGGCGGCCGTGGTGCCATCATAGGTTTTGGTCAGCGTGCCACCGATGCTGGCCGTGCTGGTCAGGGCCTTGGGCGTGATGAAGGCGCTGGCGTCAGCGATCGTCGGGGCGTTGAAGCTGTAGTCCGTGGCCACGCTGTTCGCCGTGTTTGAACTGATGGTCAGGGTACTGGTGCCGCTGGCGACCACGGCATTGGCACCGACCACATGCGCATTGTTGTAAGCCAATGAGATGCCTGATGTATTCAGGCTGAGGGTGTCACCTGCCACGGCACCCGAGACCGATCCGGAGACCGTGGCACCTGAGGCGCTGGTGTTGCCGTCGTAGGTTTTACTGAGCGTGCCACCGATGCTGGCCGTGGAGGTCAGCGCCTTGGGTGTGATGGATGCAGTCGCCGCGGCAATGGTGGGCGCGGTGAAACTGTAGTCGCTTGCGACGCTGTTGGCGGTGGGCGATGTGATGGTCAGCGTGCTGCTTCCGTTGGCGACGATCGTGGTGGCTCCCACCACATGGGCATTGTTGTAGGCGAGGGTGACAGCAGAGGTGTTCAGGCTCAAACTGTCGCCGGCAATACCCCCGGTGACTGTTCCGGCGACGGTGGCGCCGGTAGCGGCGGTGGTGCCGTCATAAGTCTTGGTGAGTGTGCCGCCAATACTGGCGGAGGCCGCCAGAACCCGGGGGGTGATCGTGGCCGTGGTGGCATCGGCAATCACCGGGGCCGTGAAGGTGTAGTCGCTGGCCACACTGCTGCTGGCTGAGGAGGCAATGCTGAGTGTGCCACTGCCGGTTGCCGTCACCCGGTTGGCTGAGAGCACATGGGCATTGTTGTAAGCCAGCGTGATCCCGGCGGTGTTCAGACTCAGCGTGTCCCCCGTGATGGCCCCACTGATGCTGCCTGATACCGTTGCCCCCGTGGCAGCGGTGGTGCCGTCATAGGTTTTGGAGAGCGTTCCACCAATGCTGGCGGTCGAGCTCAAGACCTTGGGCGTGATGGTGGCCGCTGCATTGGCAATCGTGGGAGCCGTGAAAGCGTAGTCCGTTGCCACGCTGTTATTGGCGGTTGCGCCAATCACAAGCGAACCACTGCCACTGGCGACCACGGCATTGGCGTTGGCCACGTGGGCACTGTTGTAGGCCAGCGTGATGCCCGATGTGTTGAGGCTGAGCGTGTCGTTGTTGAGTCCGCCCGTGACGGTACCCGAAACCGTCGCACCAGTGGCAGCGGTCGTGCCATCATAGATTTTGGTGAGAGTACCGCCGATACTGGCCGTTGAGGTCAGAACTTTGGGCGTGATGGTGGCGGCCGCATTGGCAATGGTGGGCGGGGTAAAGGCGTAGTCGCTGGCCAGGCTGAATGCGGTGGGCGAACTGATGGTAAGGGTGGGGGTGCCACTGGCCACCACGGCATTGGCAGTTGCCACGTGGGCATCGTTGTAGGCCAGCGTGATTCCAGTGGTGTTCAGGCTGAGCGTGTCGCCACTGATGGCCCCTGAGACCGAACCGGAGACTGATGCGCCCGTGGCGGCACTGGTGCCGTCATAGGTTTTGGACAGGGTGCCGCCAATGCTCGCTGTGGAGGTCAACACCTTGGGCGTGATGCTGGCTGTCGCCGCTGCAATGGTGGGTGCGGTAAAACTGTAGTCGGTGGCTACACTGTTGCTGGCAGAAACACCAATGGCCAGCGATCCGCTACCACTGGTAACGGCGATCGAGTTGGCCGTGGCCACATGTGCCGTGTTGTATGCCAGGCTGATGGTGGACGTATTCAGGTTCAGACTGTCGCCGGCAATGCCGCCGGTGATTGATCCGATAACCGAAGCGCCCGTGGCCGCTGTTGTACCGTCGTAGGCTTTGGTCAGTGTCCCGCCGATGCTGGCCGTGGATGTCAGAGCCCGGGGTGTGATAGTGGCCGTGACATCGGTAATGACGGGCGCCGAGAAGCTGTAATCGCTGGCGACGCTGCTGCTGCCTGTCGAGGCGATGCTGAGCGTGCCATTGCCAGTGGCAATGATTTTATTGGCCGAGGCCACGTGCGCATTGTTGTATGCCAGTGTGATGGGCGACGTGTTCAGGGCCAGCGTATCGCCGTTGATTGCTCCAGTCACCGTGCCGCTGACGCTCGCACCAGGGGCTGCGGTCGTGCCATCATAGATTTTGGTGAGTGTGCCCCCGATCGTGGCCGTGGAAGTCAGCGCTTTGGCCGTGATGGTCGCCGCCGCGCTGGCAATGGTGGGGGCAGTGAAACTGTAGTCGGAGGCCACGCTGTTGACGCTTGAGGCACCGATGACCAGTGACCCAGCTCCGCTGGCTACCACAGCGTTTGCACCCACGACGTGGGCGTTGTTGTACGCCAGGGAGATGCCTGAGGTGTTCAGGCTGAGGGTGTCAGCAGCCAGTCCGCCGGTGACGGAGCCGGATACCGTGGCGCCCGTGGCGGTGGTGGTGCCATCATAGACCTTCGTGAGGGTGCCCCCGATGGTGGCGGTGGACGTCAAGGCCTTGGGTGTGATCGACGCGGCGGCATCCAAGATCGTCGGTGCCGTGAAGCTGTAGTCACTGGCGACGCTGGTGGCCGTCGGGGAACTGATGCTGAGCGTGCTGGTGCCGCTGGCCACGATGGCGTTGGCGCTGGCCACGTGCGCATTGTTATAGGCCAGCGTGACAGCGGAAGTATTCAATGTCAGCGTATCCCCACTGATCCCTCCCGTGACCGAACCGGTGACCGTGGCGCCCGTGGCTGCAGTGGTACCGTCATAGGTTTTGGTGAGAATGCCGCCAATGCTGGCTGCAGCGGTCAGCGCTTTCGGTGTGATCGAGGCCGTGACATCGGCAATGGTCGGCGCGGTGAAACTGTAATCGGTGGCAACGCTGTTGCTGCCAGTCGATGTGATGCCAAGTGCGGCTGTGCCTGTGGCGGTTATTTTGTTTGCTCCAACCACGTGTGCATTGTTATACGCCAGGGTGACGCCAGCGGTGTTCAGATTCAAGGTATCACCGACAATGCCACCAGTCACCGTGCCGGAGACGGTCGCTCCGGTTGCAGCCGTGGTGCCATCATAGGTTTTGGTGAGCGTGCCCCCGATGCTGGCGGTGGCTGTCAGGGCCTTGGCACTGATGCTCGCGACGGCGTCGGCGACCACTGGCGCGCTGAAGCTGTAATCACTCACCACCGAATTGCTGCCCGTTGAAGCGATCGTCAGCGTGCCACTTCCGCTGGCCACCACTTTATTGGCGGAGGCTACGTGGGCGTTGTTGTAAGCGAGGGTGATGCCCGACGTGTTCAGATTGAGCGCATCGCCGGTGATGGCTCCCGTGACAGTGCCAGACACCGTGGCACCCGTGGCCGAGGTCGTGCCATCATAGATCTTGGTGAGCGTGCCACCGATGCTGGCTGTCGCGGTGAGAGCCTTGGCCGTGATGGTCGCTGTGGCGTCGGCAATGACCGGTGCACTGAAACTGTAGTCGGAGGCCACGCTGCTGGATGATGTGACGCCAATCGTGAGGGTGCCGCTGCCACTGGCAATGATCTTGTTGGCCGTTGCCACGTGCGCGTCGTTGTATGCCAGGGTGATGCCCGTGGTGTTCAAGCTCAGCGTATCGCCGGTGATGGCCCCGCTGACCGAGCCCGAAACCGTGGCGCCAGTGGCTGTGGTGGTCCCATCGTAGGTTTTGGAGAGCGTTCCGCCAATGCTGGCGGTCGAGGTCAGCACCTTGGGGGTGATAGTGGCGGCGACATTGGCGATGGTGGGCGCGCTGAACGTGTAGTCACTGGCCACGCTGCTCGCCGTGGGCGAACTGATCGCGAGTGAGGTAGTTCCTGTGGCCACAACAGCATTCGCACTCGCCACGTGGGCGTTGTTGTAACTCAGGGTGATGCCCGAGGTATTGAGTGTCACACTGTCGCCGGCGATGCCGCCCGAGACGGTCCCCGTCACCAAGGCTCCAGTCGCGGCAGTGGTGCCATCGTAGGCCTTGGTCAGAGTGCCGCCGATGCTGGCCGTGGCCACGAGGGCTTTGGGCGTGATGGAGGCAGCAACGTCGGCAATGGTCGGTGGCGTGAAGCTGTAGTCACTGACCGCGCTGTTTGCGGCCGAGGCTCCGATGGCCAGTGCACTGCTACCGGAGGCGGAAATTTTGTTGGCGGTCGCAACGTGCGCCGTGTTGTAAGCCAGCGAGACGCCAGAGTTATCCAGGCTAAGGGTGTCGCCAGCCAGCGCGCCGGTCACTGAACCCGACACGGTTGCGCCACTGGCGACTGTGGTGCCATCGTAGGTCTTGGTGAGTGTGCCTCCAATGCTGGCGGTGGCTGTCAAGGCTCTCGCGGTGATGGAGGCCGGCGCGTTGGCGATGGTGGGTGCCGTGAAGCTGTAATCGCCAGCCACGCTGCTGTTGGCGGTGGAGGCAATGGTCAGGGTGCCATTGCCGCTCGCCACCACCGCGTTGGCCGCGGCCACGTGTGCGTTGTTGTAGGCCAGCGTGATGCCCGAGGTGTTCAGGGTCAGGGTGTCACCACTGGCTGCGCCAGTGATGGTGCCGGAGACCGTGGCACCGGTGGCTGTGGTGGTGCCGTCATAGGTTTTGCTGAGTGTGCCCCCAATGCTGGCCGTGGTCGTCAGGACTTTGGGCGTGATGGAGGCCGTGGCATCTGCTATGGTCGGCGCGGTGAAGCTGTAATCGCCTGCCACGCTGCTGTTAGAGGTGCTTGCGATGGTCAGGGCACTGGAACCGGTAGCCACGATCTTGGTGGCTGAGGCCACGTGGGCATTGTTATAGGCCAGGCTGATTCCGGAGGTGTTCAGGCTCAGTGTGTCGCCGCTGACGGCACCCGTGACAGTACCCGAGACTGAGGCGCCTGTGGCTGAGGTCGTGCCGTCATAGGCCTTGATCAACGTACCGCCAATACTGGCTGTTGCTGTCAATGCCTTGGGCGTGATGTTGGCCGTGGCAGCCGCGATCGTAGGAGCCGTGAAGCTGTAATCGCCGGCAACACTGTTGGCTGTGGGTGAGTTGATGCTGAGTGTGCCGCTCCCCGTGGCCACTATGGAACTGGCACTGGCTACGTGGGCGTTGTTGTAAGCCAGGGTGATGCCCGAAGTGTTCAGGCTCAGGGTGTCGCCGGCAATGGCGCCGGTGACGGTGCCGGACACGCTGGCACCGGTGGCTGCGGTGGTGCCATCGTAAGTCTTGGTGAGCGTCCCGCCAATGCTGGCCGAGGCCGTGAGCGCCCTGGCGGTGATGGTGGCGTTGACATCCGTGATGGTTGGAGCCGTGAAACTGTAATCAGACGCCACACTATTACTGCCGCTCGAGGCGATCGCCAGTGCACCGCTGCCAGTGGCGGTGATTTTGTTGGCTGAAGCCACGTGGGCATTGTTGTAGTTCAGAGTGATGCCTGAGGTGTTCAGGCTCAGGGTGTCACCAACAATGCCACCGGTAACGGTGCCTGAGACTGTGGCACCGGTGGCGGTCGTGGTGCCATCGTAAGTCTTGGTGAGCGTCCCACCAATACTGGCCGTGGCTGTCAGGGCTTTGGGCGTGATGGTCGCCGTGACATCAGCGATCACAGGCGCGGTGAAACTGTAATCCGTCGCCACGCTGCTCAGGCTGGGAGAATTGATTGAAAGTGTTCCGTTGCCGGTCGCGACCACCTTGTTGGCTGTGGCTACGCGCGCGGAGTTATACGCCAGACTGATGCCTGTGGTGTTGAGGCTGAGCACGTCGTCAGACACAGCCCCGGAAATCGAACCCGAGACCGTGGCACCCGTGGCGGTGCTGGTGCCGTCATAGGTCTTGGTGAGCGTACCGCCGATGCTGGCAGTCGCCGTCAAGGCCTTGGGTGTGATGGTGGCCGTTGCATTGGCAATCGTGGGAGCCGTGAATGTGTAGTCCGTGGCCACACTGCTGGCGGCGGAGGTGCCAATGGTCAGGGAGCTGCTGCCACTGGCCACAATGGATGTGGCATTGGCCACATGGGCATTGTTATAAGCTAGGGTGATCCCCGAGGTGTTAAGGCTCAGGCTGTCACCGGTGACCGCACCCGTGACAGACCCCGACACTGTGGCGCCTGTAGCCGTGGTGGTGCCGTCATAGGTCTTGGTGAGTGTGCCGCCAATACTCGCCGTCGCCGTCAAGGCTTTGGGCGTGATGGAGGCGTTGGCATCAGCCACCGTTGGCGACGTGAAACTGTAGTCGCTGGCCACACTGTTGCTGGCCGATGTGCCAATGGTCAGCGTCCCACTGCCTGAGGCGACCACTTTGTTGGCTGTGGCGACGTGCGCTGTGTTGTAGGCCAGCGTGATGCCGGATGTATTCAGGCTGAGAGAGTCACCATTAATGGCGCCGGTGACAGATCCGGTGACGGTCGCGGCGGTGGCGGCCGTGGTGCCGTCATAGGTCTTGGTGAGGGTGCCGCCAATGCTGGCGGTCGAGGTCAGGGCCTTGGCCGTTATGGATGCCGTCGCATCGGCCACCGTCGGTGCGGTGAAGCTGTAGTCGCTGGCAACACTGTTGCTGCCCGTCGAGGCAATGGTCAGTGTACCGCTGCCGCTGGCGACCACCTTGGTGGCAGAGGCCACGTGAGCATTGTTATAGGCCAGCGTGATGCCCGATGTGTTCAAGCTCAGGGTGTCGCCGGACACTGCCCCAGTCACGGTTCCCGAGATGGTGGCACCGGTGGCGGCCGTGTTGCCATCGTAGGTTTTAGTGAGCGTGCCACCAATGCTGGCGGTCGAGGTCAGGGCCTTGGGCGTGATGGTGGCTGTGGCGTCGGCAATAGTGGGTGCGGTGAAGCTGTAATCACTGGGCACGCTATTGGCTGTGGGTGAACTGATGGTGAGCGTACTGCCCCCACTGGCGACGATCGCCGAGGCGTTGGCCACGTGGGCGTTGTTGTAGGCCAAAGAGACCCCTGAGGTGTTCAGGGTCAGGGTATCGCCAGTCACCGCGCCTGTCACCGAGCCTGAAATGGTGGCGCCAGTGGCTGCGGTGGTGCCGTCATAAGTCTTGGTCAGCGTTCCGCCAATGCTGGCCGCTGAGGTCAGCGTCTTAGGGGTAATGGTGGCCGCCACGCTGGCCACAGTGGGTGCCGTGAAGCTGTAGTCACCGGCCACACTGTTGGCTGTGGGCGAGTTGATGGTCAGCGTGCCATTGCCAGTAGCAACGATGGCATTGGCCCCAACCACGTGCGAGTTGTTGTAGGCCAAGGCAATGCCGGCTGTGTTGAGACTCAGACTGTCTCCTGTGATAGCTCCAGTCACGGAGCCCGTGACGATGGCGCCGGTGGCGGCGGTGGTGCCGTCATAGGTTTTGGTGAGCGTGCCGCCGATGCTGGCCGTGGTCGTCAGGGCCTTGGGCGTGATGCTGGCCGCAACGCTCGTGATGGTCGGGGTGGTGAAACTGTAGTCGCTGACCACACTGCCGGCGCTGGAGGCGCCGATGGTCAAGGCTCCGCTGCCGCTGGCTGCGATGGAGGTGGCTGATCCCACATGGGCATTGTTATAGGCCAGGCTGATGCCCGACGCGTTCAGACTCAGCGAGTCACCCGCCACCGCGCCTGAAACCAGGCTGGACAGTGTGGCTCCCGTAGCCGCGGTGGTGCCGTCATAGGTTTTGGTGAGCGTACCACCAATGCTGGCTGTGGTCGTCAGGGCCTTGGCTGTGATGGTCGCAGCAACATCAAGACTGGATCGGTCCAGCTGGTAATCGCCCGGGGCAGAGCTGCGGGTACCCGTGACAGACAGGACGCTGAGACCGGCGACTGTGACCTTATTGGCTTGCGCGACGTGTGCGTTGTTGAATGCACTGCCCGTGTTGTTCAGGGACACGGCAGTATCTCCACTGACCAGACCGGTGACGCTGTAGCTCGGTGCGAATCCTGAAGGAGCAGCAGTGGTGCCGTCATAGACCTTGGTCACGCCCGTGTTGGTCAACGTGGGCGAGAGCGTAGCCGGTGTGATGCTGGCTGTTGCGTTGGAGATGGTCGGTGCCGTGAAGCTGTAGTCTCCAGCCACGCTGTTGGCTGTGGAAGAACCGATGGTTAGGCTGCTACTGCCGCTGGCGACGATGGCGTTGGCTCCGGCAACGTGTGCGTTGTTGTACGCCAGCGTGATGGTCGATGTGTTGAGGCTCAACGTATCCCCGTTGATGGCACCGCTCACCGACCCCGAGACGCTCGCGCCAGTCGCTGCGGTGGTGCCGTCATAGACTTTTGTCAGCGAACCGCCAATGCTGGCGGTGGCGGTCAACGCTTTGGGGGTGATGGTGGCTGTGGCATCCGCGATGGTGGGGGCTGTGAAGCTGTAGTCTCCTGCCACGCTGTTGGCGGTGGAGGCCCCGATCGACAAGGCTGCACTGCCGCTGGCCGTGATCTTGTTAGCCAGAGCCACGTGGGCGTTGTTGTAAGCCAGGCTGATGCCAGCGGTATTCAAGCTTAAGGTATCGCCCGCCACCGCACCACTGACTGATCCGCTCACGCTGGCGCCAGTGGCGCTGGTGGTGCCGTCATAGGTTTTGGTGAGCGTGCCGCCAATGCTGGCCGTGGCGGTCAGGGCCTTGGGCGTGATGGTGGCTGAAGCGTCGGTAATCGTGGGCGCGGTGAAGCTGTAGTCGGCCAGTTCGCTGTTGCTGCCCGATGAAGCAATGGTCAGGCTACCACTTCCCGAGGCGACGACTTTGGTGGCCGATCCAACGTGTGCCGAGTTGTAAGCCAGTGTGATACCGCTGGTATTAAGACTCAACGTGTCACCTGACACAGCGCCAGACACAGAACTGCTCAGGGTGGCGCCAGTGGCGCTGGTGGTGCCATCATACGTTTTGGTGAGTGTGCCGCCAATCGTGGCTGTGGTGGTCAGGGCTTTGGCCGTGATGGACGCCGTGGCATCAGCAACCGTCGGTGCGGTGAAACTGTAGTCGGTCAACACACTGCCAGCCGTACTCGCGTTGATGGCCAGGGCAGCGGTGCCAGTGGCCGTGATCTTGTTGGCGGCCGCCACGTGGGCATTGTTGTAGGCCAGAGTGATGCCCGACGTGTTGAGACCGAGCGTATCGCCGTTGACCGCGCCGGTCACGGTTCCTGTCACGCTGGCGCCGGTCGCCGCTGTGGTGCCGTCATAGGTTTTAGTGACTGTACCCCCGATAGCAGCCGTGGCAGTCAGGGCTTTGGGGGTGATGGTCGCATTGGCATTGGCAATGGTCGGGGCGGTGAAACTGTAGTCGCCCGCAACACTGCTGACCGTCGAGCTGATGGTGAGCGTGCTGGTGCCTGTGGCCACAATGGCGTTGGCACCGACCACGTGCTTGTTGTTATAGGCCAGGGTGATGCCCGAAGTGTTCAGGCTCAACGTGTCGCCGGTGACCGCGCCGATCACCGAGCCCGTGACGCTGGCGTCAGGCGCTGCGGTGGTGCCGTCATAGGTCTTGGTCAGGGTTCCACCAATGCTCGCTGTTGCCGTAAGAACCTTAGGGGTGACCGAGGCGGCGACGGACTGAGTGGTAGTGCTGAGCGTGTAGTCCGTTGATGCCGAATTCTTGTTGCCGGTGATGCCGGTCAGCGATAAACCCGAGACCGTCAGTGTGGTGGCTTGACCCGCGTGGGCATTGTCCAGGGCGGTGGCGGTCTGGCCCAGCGTGGCAGATGTGTCACCGCTGACCAGACCGGTGAAGCTGTAGGTGGGGGTGAAACCGGTCGTACTGTCCAGTGTGGGCAACTGGTAGTTGCTGGCCACCCCGCCTGTGCCGTTAGCCAGCGTGATGGACTGGATGTATTTGCCCGTGGTGGCTACGTGCGAATCACTGGCTGATGCGCCGGCGGCAACCAGGCTTTCATTGGCCACACCTGTCTGGATCGTGACTTGTCCCGCGCTCAAGGCGGTCGTCCCATCGTACGTTTTGGTCGCACTCAGTTCGACGGTCTTGGGCGTGACTGTGCCGATGGCACCCGATACGGTCGAACTGCTCAAGGTATAGCCATAGACGGGCTTACTGCCGGTGGCTGCGCTGCTCGAGACCCCCTGTAGCGCCAAGTTGCTGGCGGTCACTTGTACATTCGATCCGACGTTCTTAGTGGCGTAGGTGCCGGTGCTGGGCAGGGTCAGGTTGATGCCAGTGTCGGCACCGACCGCGCCCAATGTATTGAAGTTGGATGCGGACAGTGCGGCAGTGGTGGTTCCATCGTAAGCACGGGAAGAACTGCCGGTCAATGTCACTGTCAGGACAGGGGCATAGCTGTACAGGAATGCACTGCCTGTGCCCAGTGGCGCTGTGGTGCCCAAGGTGGCGTTGTATTGCTTGTAATCAAAGACCAGTCCACCAGCGGTGTCTCCAATGGCCGCACTGGCATTAAAGGGGTCGTTGTTGCGACTCCAGACCTGCCAACGGCCCCCTGTGCCTACATTGAAAGCATTGCTGCCACTGTTGTTGGTGAATCGACTGCCGCTGATTTCGACATTGCCGCCAAGGGTGACGATCGACGAATTGGAGTTCATCGTCACCGCACCCGAGCTCAGCGGCGATCCAGCCAGATAACCGGCTCTCAACACCGTGTCGAGTTTGCCCGATGTGGATTGAATGGAACTGCCTGAATTCAGGGTAATGTCGCGACCGGCGCTGATGGTCAGCGTGGTGTCGGCGCCGCTTGATTTGACGATGGAGACATTGGTGTCCAGGGTGATATCGCGGTCAGCCTGGCTCTCCACGCTGGTGCCACCACTCAAGGCGGTGCTGATGGTACTGGCGGTCGCACTGTCGATCGTCAAATCCGTGGGATCAATCAACCAGGTTCCTGCTTTTCCCTGGGGTGAGGCTGTTGTGACACGGGCCTGGCGAATATCCAGCAGGTGACCCGACGTTTCCACCTTGCCGCCCGCACCGGCCAAGGGGCCTGCCGAAGCATCGATGGTCCCTTTGACAATCGTCTGGCTGTCTGGGTTGCTGACTTGGCTCCACAGGACCGCGACGCCACCGTCACCATTGACCTTGGAGCTCACATCGATCTTGCTGCCCGACTCCATGGTCACGGTTGTGGCCTGGCGGGTGTCTCCGGCCCCCTGCCAGCCACCTCCCACCAGGACTGAGCCGCCTGAAGCCTGGCCCGATGCGTCCACCACCAAGTCGGAGCGCAGCATCAGGTGCTCACCGGTGGCCACGACGGAACCGCCCTTGGCAGACGGCGCTTCAGCCCTGGCTGTGATTTGACCACTCAGGTCAGCGGTGCCTCGCGGGCCTGCATCGAGAATGATGCGTCCGCCCACCTCTGACAACGTGGGGGCACTTAGCGTGCCTGTGTTTTTGATGACCGATTCGCGCAAGGCGTTGGCGCTGTTGGCTGAAATGAGGATCAATCCGCCCTCTGCGCGCACGGCCTGCCGATTTTCAATCAGGGCATCCAGTGCGCTTTTCTCGATTTGGAGCGAAATGAATTTATTGCCCCCGATTTGCAGCGACACTTTGTCGCCTGCGGCCAGGGCCACCGTGCCTTCGCGTGCCCAGATCACGCCTTCGTTGATCACCTTGGGGGCTAGCAGGGCAATATAGCCCCCCAAATAGGCCGTCAATTGCCCTTGGTTGAGCACCGTGCCCCCTGCTTTGTCAGCCTCCCACTGGTTCTTGCCCGCCATGAAATTCTCCTTGGAGATATTCATGGTGGTTGCAGTCAATCCAGCCACGTCCACTTGTGACTTGGGCCCAAAAATGACCCCACTGGAATTGCTGAGGAAGACTTGCCCGTTGGCCGTGATTTTCCCCATGATTTGCGAGGGGTCAGAACTCAGCACCCGGTTCAGAGTGACCGAGGAGGAGGAGGGTTGAACGAAGTCGACACGCGCGTTGGCCCCCACGTTGAATGACCCCCACTCGATCGCGGCCCGGTTGGTGGCCTGGATCACGCTCATCACCGCGCTGTTTTGCTGGATTTGTGCCTGTCCGGCCACCACGCGGCCCGCGGTGGGCAGCTGATTGGCCAAGGGCGGGGCAGGGGTTTGACCTTGTGCTGCCCCTAGGACGTGCAGGCACAGCATCAGAAACAGCGGCGTGCGGCTGGGCAATAGGATGGTGACTGGGCGCAGTTTCATGGCTTGCCCGTTCAGAGGAAATGGCTGAACGTCAGCCAGAAACGGTTGATGGTCAGGGTGCCGTCCTGATCGAAACCGGTGGTGCTGTTGGCCACAGGGCTCAGACCCTGACGTCGGGCCCAGGTCAGCTTCAGTTGCGACTGGCCCAAGCCCGAATTGATGGCGGTACCCAGGCTCAAACCCTGACCGCGCAGGGCGAATTTGTTCAGGCTGTCTGTGTCCCAAGTGTATTTGTTGACGGTGGCATGGCCCACGTCCTTGAACACGCTCAAGGTCAGCGGTGGATGGTCATCCCACTGTAGTTGGCGGAACCACTCAAGGTTTAGCACGTGTCCGGCGCTGGCTCCCCCCTCGTTCACGGGATAGGCGCGAACCCCTTGCGGCCCTCCCAGGAAAATCTTTTCCGAGCCATCAAGGTTCTTGCTGGCCCACTGGCCTTGCCAGTTGAACTGGAACACATCGACATCGGATATTCTTTGTTGTCGAATCCACTGCGCCCGTATTTTGTTGAATATGCCGGCCGTTTGGGCACCTCTGGCGTCGGATGTTTCGTTGGGTGAGCCTGTCAAATTCAGATAGCCGAGTGACAACTGGTAGCTGAGGGAGTTCGACCCTTGCAGTGGATCCTGAAATTGACCGTTCAATCCGGCGGTCAGCATGTCCGAGCGGTAGTCCGATGCCACCACTTCGTTGGCATGGTTGGTAAAGCGTTTCCTCTCCAGACTTGCTGTCGCGTTGATGGAACTGGTGGCTGTGCGCAACCAGGGATACATCAGCTCCAGGCCCAGCGAGTTCGAGGGACCGTGTGCACGGATGGCGCTGAATTCAGGAAGTGCTAACTGGTACCGCGAAACGCTGGCGAAAACCCCGCCGCGTAAACCTGATCCTCCCAACGGTTCGCTGTAGCTGACACGACCAGCATTCAGGCCTTCTGATTTGGTCAGTTGCACGGTGGTGAGATCGCCACGTTGCCAAAAACCTTTGAGACTGACCTGCCCCGTCGCGCGAATGTTCCCGGTTGAGCGTGAACCACCGTTATCCATCAATAGGGACGCTTCATGCGGCTTAGCATCGCCCACGGTCACCACAGCCTCAGTTTCGCCCGGCAATTGACCAGGGCGCAGCGAGAGGGTGGACTCCACCCCGGGCAATTCATTGATGATCTGTCCTGCACGCTCCAGATTTTTCAGCGAGAGCGGCTCATTCAGTGGGGTGGCATGAACAACGAATTCACGCGGGATCTCGGCCTTCACGGCGGCTTGCGGAGATGTTTGCACGTCGATGCCTGACAGTACCGCTTCAATGACCTGGATTTTCACCGCCCCCTCGGTGAGATCCTGCGAGGGCAATTCGACTTTGGCCAACCATCCATCACGACGATACAAGGCCGAAAGCGCCTCGACGGCGCGCTCGAGTGAGGGAATATTGATGGGTTGGCCGATCCAGGCCGATAAATGGGATTCGAGCTTTGCAGAGCTATAAACCGTGTGACCACTGATATCAAAGCGTTTGACGGTCGGCACCGGTGGTGGTGCAGGCACTGCCGCTGGCGTGCCTGCAGTTTGTGAGGGTTGTGACGAGTGCGGTGTTCCCAGCGCTCCCGCGCCTGGGGTGGCAGGGCTCGCGGTGGTCGCGGACGGCGCCTCAGTGGTTGCGCCTGTAGGGGGGGCGCGTGCTGTTTCGGGTTGATTGAAGACCAACCATCCCCGAGAGTTCACCGAGGTACCCGGGGTCACGATGGGGGCCGCGGGTTGAGGACGAGCCGACGGTGCGATGGGGGCCGGAATGACGGCTGTACTGCGCGGCGGAAACTGCACCCAATTGCTCGTGTCCCGCGCAGCTGCCTCTCGTGCCGTATCCGGGTTGGCTTGAGCCAACGAGATATTGGGCATGAGGCAGACGAGGCTGACTACAGATACCAAAGTATTGGTTTGCAGCGCTGCAGGAGGACTTCGGCGAGAAATCATGAACTTTTACGGACGATCTCCATGCTATCGGCCAGTGCTGCAAAGACTTTAATTCAAAAGAACCGCGGCTGTTAGCGATTTTTTTCAGGGATCACAATTTGGGTACTTTCGTGTTCGCCTATGAACTGCGCTGTCTCTATACTCATCACGGGATTCACTTGCTAATGGGAATGAACCATGCGACCTGCAGGGCGTGCCGCGACGGAATCACTGTATTTCCACTACCCCCAGTTCTCGGCCCCCGCGCTGCCAGGTGAGCCGACTTCGCCATCACCGGTGGTGATTGTGGGCGCTGGCCCTGTGGGCATGACGGCCGCACTCACGCTGGCGCGCTGGGGTGTCCCGTGTTTGCTGCTGGACAACAAGTCCACCTTCAACGATGGCAGCCGTGCCATTTGTCTGGCGCGCCAGAGTTTTCATATCTTTGAATCCGTGGGGGTTGTGGACGCTTTCCTGGGCAAGTCATTGCCCTATCTCTCTGGCCGGTCGTTTTATCGCGGTCAGCAAATCTTGCAGTTTTTCATGCCTGATGGTCCGGATCACAAGTACCGTCCCATGTACAACCTGCAACAACAGTACACCGAGGCCTTTCTGTACCAAGAAGTCGCGCGCCAACCGCTGATCGAGGTGCGATGGCAGTCCGAGGTGGTGGATGTCCAACAGGACAGCTCCAACGTGACCCTAACGGTAGAAGATCCACAGGGGACCTACACCCTACAAGCCTCGTGGGTGCTGGCGGCAGACGGCGCCAGAAGTGTGGTGCGAAGCCGCCGCGGCCTGCGATTGAAAGGCCAGAACTTTGAGGGGCGGTACATCATTGCAGACATTCAGATGCAACGCGCCCCACAATGCAAACACCGGGCAGTCGAGCGTCTGGCCTTGTTTGACCCCAACTGCAGGCGCGGGGGCACTGTGCTGGTTCATGAGCAACCGGACAACATCTGGCGCATCGACTACCAAGTGAGTGCCGGAGAATCCGAGGAAGAGGCGCTACAAGAAGGCGCCATCAAACACAGCATCTCGGGTGTGCTGGCCGACTTGGGCTGGACCGAGCCCTGGGAGTTGGAGTGGTGGAGCATCTATTCAGCGAACACGCTGGCGCTGGACGATTACCGCGATGGGCGCATTTTCTACATCGGCGACAGCGCCCATATCGTCCCGATCTTTGGCGTTCGTGGACTGAACAACGGTTTGGCCGACGCGCAAAACATCGGTTGGAAATTGGCCATGGTGTTGCGTGGGCAAGCGGGCCCAGGCTTGCTGGACAGTTACAGCCCTGAACGCCATGGCGCGACGATGGATGTGTTTGCCAATGCCAGCAAATCGTCCAGATTCATGACACCGCAATCTCGCGGATGGTCGCTCATGCGAGATGCGGCATTGTCGCTGGCCTTGCGTCATCCGTTTGCCGGGGAATTTGCCAATCCACGCAATATGACGCCCTACATTTATGCTGACAGCCCCAGTGTTACGCCTGATACAGCGGTGTGGTCGTGTGGACCTGCCGTTGGCGCAGTGGCGCAGAACCTCAAGCTAGACACGGGATTCCTCAGTGACCAGTTCGGTCCGGGTTTCACGCTGTTATGTTTTGGAGCTTCCTCCATCACGTTAGGTCATCCCAGTGTTAGGGAGGTGACTCTGGATCCCGAAGGGCAGGTGGCTCGAGCTTATGGCGCACAGGCAGGAAGTGCCTATCTGATCAGACCTGATATGCATGTGGCCGCGCGTTGGCATCAGATGCAGGCAGCCGAGGTTCTAGCGGCATTGAATCGAGCGCTGGGACGGCGTGACAGCTCAATTCAATCGTCCCACTGACCCGATGGCCATTCATTCACAGAGCGACATCATGACTCTCGACGATTTTTATACAACACTGGCCCTGGCTATTGATGAGGTGGGACCCGACAAGGAAGCCTTGCTGCTGTCCAAGTTGGCCTTGCTCCTGGCCCATGAGCTCAACCAGCCTGAGCGGGCTATCGCCCTGATTGAAGAGGCAAAGGCCGAGGGCTGAGGGTACTGCTGACGGCTTGCACGCACCGAAAGCCCACATAGGCCACGCGCGTGTCCACGGGTTTGGAGGCCACATCCGACTCCAACTGTCGGGACGCGTCGTACCACCAGGAGCTGCCCCGGGTGATGCGTTCATCCCCGACCGCGGTGTCCACCCACTCCCAGACATTGCCGCCCATGTCATACAGCCCGTTGACTCCAGGCGATGTCTGCATGACGGGCAGGTGTCCCGTCCCGCGTGTGAGGCTTCCTCGGGGAGCGGTCCCCTGACGGTTCGAACACCCTTGCAGGCAATGGCTTTCCCGCGCCGAGTCGCCATGGGGATACGCATAGCGTTTGCCTTTGGTCAAACCTGCAGGGGGCTGATCGCGTTGTTCCAGAAAGGCTGCGGCCACCCACTCGGCATCGGTGGGTAAACGTTTGTTGAAGTGGCGGCATATCGCCCGGGCCTCATCAAAGGTCAGGTGCACCGCGGGTTCGGAGTCGAGGGCTGGAACGCCAAACGGTTGACGCCAGGACCAGCCCTTTTTTTGACTCCATCCGGCTTCATAAATCACCCCGACGCCTTCTTGTTCGGCTCGACTGCGAAACCCTGTGGCAGCGGCGTAGTGCTTGACTTGGCCAATGGTCATCTCGTGGATGTCCCACAGCAGTCCATGAACCACCGATTGCTGGCCGATGGTTTGAGCATTCGCTGTGCAGCACATCAGGCTCAGCAGTGACAGCCGCGGCAGGATTTTGAACAGAGGGCGAAAAATCATGGCATGAAAAAGAAGAAGTACACGACGATCTGCATGCGTCGCAATCCATCTGCACGGCCGATGGGTCGACCGGATGCATCATAGATCCTATCTCCTTCAATGCGGCCCATCGGTGTGCCTGATGCGCTGAACAGCCGCTCACCATCCACCCGCCCCACGGGGCGTCCCGACGAGTCGAACACGCGGTCCCCGTCAAGCCGTCCCAGCGGCCGTCCCGAGGCGTCATGAATATGAGTACCTTCCACGCGGCCGATGGTCCGACCCGTGGCGTCGTAATACCGTTCACCGTCCACACGAGCGATCAAGCGACCGCTGCTGTCGACTATCCGCTGAGCCCAGACAGATGACGAGGCTGCCACCACAATCCAGGTGATGAGAAAGATCTGGCGTAGCGACCTCAATGCGGCTTCTCTTCAGCGTTTTCCTCAAAATGCTTCCAACAGGAAGTTTCGGCGATCACTTCGCTCTGGTTGTCCAGGCAGTATTGGCGATGCACGCGTTTTTTGGCATCGCTGATGATGAAGCTGCGGTACATCGTTCGCTTGCGCAGGTAAACGATGATCTGTCGCGCCTCAGGACAATTATTGGACAGCACGCAGTTTCTCATCGCACTGGAGGAAGGAAACATTTGAATGGCGATGATGGGGAGCTTTTTACCTGTTTGACTGCTGATCAGTTGCAATGTACAGGTCGACCCACTGACTTCCGGCAGGCCATCGCGTGCGGCCAGTTTGTTGAAGTCTTGGGTGTTGAGCCGACGGTACCACTCGCCGATCGTGCCCCGGCAAATGAAGAATTCTTCGGCATCGGTCTTGTGAAACGGCTCGATGTAGGGACGCCGCTTGGAGTCCAGGTAAAACAAGGGCTCAATGCCTTCGAAAGTCCGCCCCGAAGACGCGCCGCTGCTTGGACTGCTCCCACCTGCATCGGATGCAGCCAACGCAGCAGCGGGTGCGAGCGTACTCAACACCAACACCAGCAACAGTGAAAACCAATACCTTGGTAGTAATTTGAGCGATATCATGGTAAAGACCTGCAGCACAGAAGGTCGACTCGAACCGCCAACCCTTGAGCGCCACGTGTCAGTCAATGCCGTAGCAGGTGGTGTCTTTGTGCCACTTGCCCTTGGACGAGACACAGTGCTGTGCAATGAGCTTGCGGGTCAGGTCGGACAAAAAGTACGAGCGGTACAGCCCATCGGCCTTGGGCACCAGGCTGACCGATCGAAACACGGTGCAGCGGTCATCGCGCACGCAGTCGTTCATGGCGCGCACGTTGCCATAGAACTGAACACTCAAGCGGCCTGGGGACAGGCTTTTGGCGGTGCCCAGGCTCACCACGCAGGCTGAACCGTCCACAAACGGCAGGTTGACCAACTCGTTGAAGTAGTTCATTTCAGCCACCATGAGTTCTGCAAACCAGGGTGCCACGGTGCCGCGGCACTCGTAGTAAATGAGACGGTCGGTTTCGTGAACCGGCTCTGACAGGGGTTTGTTTTGAGCGTCCAGGCGCATCATCGGCTCCTTGCCGGCCCTTTATTTCGGCGGCCTGGGGCTGGGACTCTTGGGTACGCTGTGCGCGCTCAATGGTTTCTTTTTGTTTTACGGCTAAATCCACTTAAAGCCCGCGCGCAGCACTTTGCTCAGCCAGGGCGGCACCGCCCCGGCGCGCAGCAGGGTGGCGGCCA
>RFTK01000290.1 GCA_009923505.1 Betaproteobacteria bacterium | reverse complement strand
TCGCCGGGGGCGTCCTGCCCTCCGGCACGGTGACCTTCGCACAGGGCGAGAGCAGCAAGGACGTGACCGTGCTGGTCAACGCCGATGCCGACAACGAACGTGACGAGACTTTCACCCTCACCTTGTCTGCCGCCTCCCCCGGCGTCACCCTGACCACCGCCACCGCCACTGGCTCCATCCGCAATGATGATCCACTGGTAATCACCGTCTCCGGGGGCAACATCCAAATTGTCTGGGGCAATGGCCCAGCCCAATCAAGCGGGTTTGCCCTGGAAGCCACCACCAGCCTGATTCCCCCGGTCATTTGGGCCGCCGTTCAGGAACAGCCAACGGTGAACAATGGCCAGGCCTCAACCACCCTGCCAGTGCAGGGCAAGGGCCGCTTCTTCAGGCTGCGCAAACTACCCTGAGCGGCAAACAATATCTGATGCGTCAGCCAAATCTTCCGGCGTGATCAAGCTGAGGAGTTCCGCTACGCGGCACTTAGGCATGTGCGCCGTTCAAGCGCGCATACAATATGCGACAAGGGCTGCAGGGAAAGCCGCGTCTTCGGTAGAGACAATCGGACCACCGGTAGGACCTCCCGATCGAGCACAATGGGAAAGCCTGCCCTCTCCCAGCCTTGGCTGATCACCCAAGTGAAAAAGAGCGTGACCACCGACTGGACCCTTCTCGAAAGTGCCGACGCGAAGATCAAGGTCATTGTGAAACTCATCCTGAACAAACACGGCGATTCACCCGACTTGCAGGAGGAAGCCGTGAAGACCGTCCCTGCTCAGGCGGAGTCGCTTTGCGCGGAGTTTGTTTGAGGGGTGAAGTGGCTGGACGCCCAGTCCTGATGCGCTAGCCTGTGGCGCAACGCATGACCCACTTCCGCCTTACCGCTACGCTGGAGTCGGGGCAGCAAATCTCAGTCCTGCTGGAGGAGGGCATCGCGCTGCTTGGTCGCGACCCGACGTGTCCGATCTGTCTGCCCTCCGATTCGGTCTCCCGCAATCACGCCCGCCTGACCCTCGCAGCCGAGAGCTTAATCCTCGAAGACCTCGACAGCACGGCGGGGACCTTCGCCAAAGAACAGGCCCTGACCCAGCCCGTGGAGCTGACCTATCCGGCCACCTTCCAAGTGGGTCCGATCGCCGTCACCGTGGCGGTGACCGCGCAGAGGGGCA
>RFTK01000289.1 GCA_009923505.1 Betaproteobacteria bacterium | reverse complement strand
GCGGTGGTCGGTTGCGGCAATGCCACCGACCACCTGAGCAGCGAGATGCTGGTCACCGTCAGCTGTGCCGAAGGCGATACCGGCCATGTGTATGACGGCCTGATCGAGACCGAGGTCACGGAGGTGGAGCGCGGCCAGATGCCGCCGCTGGACCTCAAGATCATGATGAATGTGGGCAATCCGCAGCTGGCCTTTGACTTTGCCCAGATGCCTAATCAGGGTGTAGGCTTGGCACGGCTGGAGTTCATCATCAATAACAACATTGGCGTGCACCCCAAGGCCATCCTGGACTATCCGGCGGTTGATGCCGACTTGAAGAAGGCGGTGGAGAGCGTGGCCAGAGGCCATGCCTCGCCGCGCGCTTTTTACGTCGACAAGGTGGCCGAGGGCGTGGCGACGATCGCAGCGGCCTTCTGGCCCAAGCCGGTGATCGTGCGGCTGTCGGACTTCAAGTCCAACGAGTACCGCAAGCTCATCGGTGGCTCGCGCTATGAGCCCGAGGAAGAAAATCCGATGCTCGGTTTTCGCGGTGCAGCGCGCTACCTGAGTGCCGACTTCGCCGAGGCCTTTGCCATGGAGTGCGAAGCCTTGCGGCGGGTGCGTCAGGACATGGGCTTGACCAATGTGGAGGTGATGGTGCCCTTTGTGCGCACCTTGGGGCAAGCGCAAGCAGTCACTGAGCTGCTGGCGCGCCACGGGCTTAGGCGCGGCGAGAAGGGCTTGCGGCTGATCATGATGTGCGAGGTGCCGAGCAACGCGGTGCTGGCCGAGCACTTCCTGGAGTTCTTCGACGGTTTTTCCATCGGGTCCAACGATCTGACCCAACTCACCTTGGGGCTGGACCGTGATTCGGGCCTGGAGATATTGGCCAAGGACTTTGACGAGCGCGACCCGGCGGTCAAGGCCTTGCTGACGCTGGCCATTGCGGCGTGCAAGCGCCAGGGCAAGTATGTGGGCATTTGCGGGCAGGGGCCCAGTGACCATCCGGACCTGGCGCGCTGGCTGCAGCACGAGGGCATCGATTCGCTCTCGCTCAACCCGGACACGGTGCTGCAGACCTGGAAATTGCTCGCCGAGTCCTGAGCGGGTGCGGGAAATCACCAGGGGCCTGGTAGACCCGAGGGCAGCGCCCAGGGTTTAAGCTCTCAAAGTGCCTGGCAGCGGCTGCT
>RFTK01000288.1 GCA_009923505.1 Betaproteobacteria bacterium | reverse complement strand
ACCGTGCCGACGTGCCCGCGCACATAGCGAGGCAAGCGCGTATGCCCGGTTGGATGCATCTGGCGCGCGCGCACGCGCTGGCCGACTTCAAAGCGGGCAGGGGCACGAACCGGACGCTCAGCCGACGTGCCCCGCGCCATCGCAGCGTCCACCTGGTCGGCTGCAATCACACGCACCGGCAATGCCGGCGCAGACATCGCCCCTGTGTGCAATTCGTGGGCGCTGACCAGCCCCCGGGCCAGCATCAGTCGCTCCAGCGCCTCGATCCAGATCTGGTAGTAGCTGCTGGACAGATACAAAGACGGCGGCAAAGACTCGCGGGCACTACGCGCCTGGTCGATGTTCCACGGGCCGCTCCCGCCCATCAGCACGGTCAGGCCCATGGCCTGTCGTTCCCACGCCGCATGAAAGATGGGCTCGTTCACCTCGCGTTGCACCGGGCCGTAACCTTGCATCCCGCCCATGTCGTGTACGCCGTTCATGCCGCGCCTCCTGCCAGTTGCTGCGGTGTACCGGTCTTGGCTGACGAGGTGTCTGCGACGCGTGACGCCTGAGCGGCCTGTTGCGGCGTCAGCGCCAGCCCTGTGCCGATCATGCTGTCGCGGGTCACCAACTCGGCCAGCTGTTCACGGCTCCAGCCCTGGGTGCCCGCCGGACGCTCGGGCAAAACCAGATACCGCACCTCGGCGGTGGAGTCCCACACGCGGATGCGTTGCGAGTCAGGCAAGCTCACACCAAAGTCGGCCAGCACGCCGCGCGGGTCGATCACCGCCTTGCTGCGGTAGGGTGCGCTTTTGTACCAGACGGGGGGCAGCCCCAACACGGGCCAGGGGTAGCAGCTGCACAGCGTACAGACGACCAGGTTGTGCTCGTCGGGGGTGTTGGGCACCACCACCATGTGCTCGCCCTGGCGGCCGCTGTAGCCCATGTCCGCGATGGCGGCGGTGGCGTCTGTCAGCAACCAGTCGCGGTAGGCGGGGTCGTCCCACGCTCGTGCCACAACACGAGCGCCATTGTGAGGGCCCACTTCTTTTTCGTAGAGCTCGATGATTCGGTCGAGCGCCGCCGGGTTGATGTAACCCTTTTGCACCAGCAAAGTCTGCAAGGCTCGAACCCGGACATCCATCTCGCCCAGGTGGGAGTGGTCGTGGTCATGCCCATGCGCGTGGC
>RFTK01000287.1 GCA_009923505.1 Betaproteobacteria bacterium | reverse complement strand
TACTCCATGATCTTGGCGACGACGCCGGCGCCGACGGTCTTGCCGCCTTCGCGAATGGCAAAGCGCAGACCCTCTTCCATCGCAATCGGGTGGATCAGCTTGACCGTGATCGACACGTTGTCGCCAGGCATCACCATCTCCTTGCCCTCGGGCAACTCGATCGCCCCCGTCACGTCCGTCGTGCGGAAGTAAAACTGGGGACGGTAGTTGTTGAAGAACGGCGTGTGACGGCCGCCCTCGTCCTTGCTCAGCACATACACCTCAGCCGTGAAGTGCGTGTGCGGCTTGATCGAGCCGGGCTTGCACAGCACCTGGCCGCGCTCCACCTCTTCACGCTTGGTGCCGCGCAGCAAAATACCCACGTTGTCCCCCGCCTGGCCCTGGTCCAAGAGCTTGCGGAACATCTCCACGCCCGTGCAGGTCGTCTTGGCCGTGGCCTTGATACCCACAATCTCAATCTCCTCGCCCACCTTGACAATGCCGCGCTCCACGCGACCCGTCACCACCGTGCCGCGACCCGAGATCGAGAACACGTCTTCCACCGGCATCAGGAACGCACCGTCCACCGCACGCTCAGGCGTGGGAATGTAGCTGTCCAGCGCCTCGGCCAGCTTCATGATCGCGCCCTCGCCCAGCTCGCCCTTGTCGCCTTCCAGCGCCAGCTTGGCCGAACCCTTCACGATCGGGGTGTCGTCACCCGGGAAGTCGTACTTGGACAGCAGCTCGCGCACCTCCATCTCCACCAGCTCCAGCAGCTCGGCGTCATCCACCATGTCGCACTTGTTCAGGAACACGATGATGTAGGGCACGCCCACCTGACGGGCCAGCAGAATGTGCTCGCGCGTCTGCGGCATCGGGCCGTCAGCGGCCGAGCACACCAAAATCGCACCGTCCATCTGCGCCGCACCCGTGATCATGTTCTTCACATAGTCCGCGTGACCAGGGCAGTCCACGTGCGCATAGTGACGGTTCGCCGTCTCGTACTCCACGTGCGCCGTGTTGATCGTGATGCCACGTGCCTTCTCTTCCGGCGCCGCATCAATCTGGTCGTAGGCCTTCGCCTCACCACCAAACTTGCTCGACAAAATCGTCGTGATCGCCGCCGTCAGCGTCGTCTTGCCATGGTCCACGTGACCGATCGTGCCCACGTTCACGTGCGGCTTGGTCCGTTCAAACTTGCCTTTTGCCATTGT
>RFTK01000286.1 GCA_009923505.1 Betaproteobacteria bacterium | reverse complement strand
CCTGATCTCGAGCAGCGCTCCCATCTCGAGACCGCCTCCGAGGACTCAGGAGATGTATGGGCCTCCACCGCGCAAGATTGGGAGGCCATTCGTTTTGACGATGTTGTGTCGGGCGAGTTCGACCAAGTCGATGACGTTCCCGACGGATCTCTCGCGCCTCAACTCAAGCGTGTGCTCGCGCCTCAGCCAGATGCTCCCAAGTTGCACAAGGTGCTGGCCCAGGCGGGTCTGGGCTCACGCCTGGAGATGGAGCAACTCATCCTGGAAGGGCGTATCTCGGTTAACAACGAACCGGCCCATGTGGGCCAGCGTATCCAGTACGGCGACCAGATCAAGATCAATGGCAAGCCCATCCGCGTGCGCATTGCTCCCCCGCCCATTCGCGTGATCGCTTACCACAAGCCGACAGGCGAGGTGGTGACCCACGACGATCCTCAAAACCGGCCCACGGTGTTTCGCAAACTCCCCCGTCTGTACCAGGGCAAATGGCAGTCGGTCGGTCGCCTGGATCTCAACACCGAAGGCTTGCTGCTCTTCACCAGTTCCGGTGAACTGGCCAACCAACTCATGCACCCCCGCTTTGGACTGGAACGTGAATACGCTGTCCGCGTGCTGGGGGCACTCTCCAACGAAGAAAAACAACGCTTGCGCGACGGGGTCCAACTGGATGATGGGCCCGCTCAGTTCACCTCGCTGGAGGATGGTGGCGGTGAGGGCTCCAATTGCTGGTACCGCGTCACCATTCATGAAGGTCGAAATCGCGAGGTCCGCCGCATGTTTGAAGCCGTCGGCCATGCGGTCAGTCGTCTGATTCGCATTCGCTATGGCGCCATGGTGTTGCCGCGCGGCCTCAAACGTGGTCACTGGATGGAGTTGGGCGAGCGCGACATTGCCCAGTTGATGCAAGCAGCCGGCATGTCGGCGCGGCCTGTGATGCCTGCGGCGCCGGGTGCACGCGCTGGCGCAGGCAAGCCGGGAGGGTCGCGACAGCGGCGTGCAGACCGTGCGGGACAGGGCCCTCGCGGTGCCTATGACGGCACGCCCAAAGACAAACGAGACAACCCGCGTTCTGGCGGTCAGCAGCCCGATCCCATGAAAACCAGTCTGGGCTACATCGGGGCTGAAGGCTTTCGTCGCATGGGCGCCGGCGGTCGGCCCGGTGGGGGTTCTCGGCGTGGGGGCGGACCTGGCGGCCCGGG
>RFTK01000285.1 GCA_009923505.1 Betaproteobacteria bacterium | reverse complement strand
GCCGTTGTCGGGGCGTTGGTATCTGGGCCGTAGCTCAGGGCAATGCCGCGTGCTCGGGCCGCAGCAAGGTCCACATTTTCGAAGCCCGCGCCGATACATGCCACGATGGACAGCTGTGGCATCAGCTTCATCTCGGCGGCGCTCAGGCCATGCACACCATGGGTCACCACCGCCTGGATATTGGGAGCGAAGCTTGCAATCGCCGCTTCGCGCCCACCGTGCTCGTGGGCGTGCACGATATCGCAGATGTGCTCGCTGGGCACCAGGGCCAGCGGCGACTCATGCACTAAATTGAGCAGCAAAGGCTTGGTCATGCCAGTTCCGACGGTCAACCATCGTCGTCAGGAATCCATGGGGCCTGCACGCCCTGCGCAGTCTTCGCTGAGGACGCAGCGTCGCCAATTGGACGGGGTACTCTGCTTGACAGGCATGGCGCTCTGGGAGAGGATATTGCCCTGGGAGAAATAAAGTTTCTCAATAGGAAACAGTCGAACCATTATATGTTGCTGCGCTTTGTCCAGAGGGGCCCTCAGCTGGAGACTTTTTTCGATGTCAAGGACCCGCAAGCCCTTATGCAGGGCCCGGTTAAGACAGGCGCGCGGCCGTCAAAAACTCATTCGCTAAGGGCGTTTTTTGCTGGCATTTCACACGGGGCGGCCTACGGGCTGAGTCATAGACCCCTGAGAAGAGGAGACCTTAAGCCATGAGCATCACCGTTAGCCGACTGTCCTACGCGCTAGGCGCAGCTGTCACCAATGTAGACCTGTCCCAAGAGCTCGATGCGGCGACGGTGGCGGCCATTCGTCAGGCCTGGCTGGAAAATCTGATCCTGGTTTTTCCTGGCCAGGATATTTCTCCGGCCGAGCAGATCCGCTTTAGCCGCTACCTGGGCCCTGTCGAGGAATACCCGCTGCATCACTATCGCCTGCCCGGGCATCCGGAAATCTTTCACCTGACCAATGTGGGTGATGATGGGCAGCTCGGTGGTGCGCAAATGGCCAATCTTGGGCGCCATTGGCATTCGGACCTGTCTTTCACCGCGCATCCGGCCATGGGTTCTATGCTTCGCTGCAAGCAGATACCTGACTATGGTGGCACCACCTGTTTTGCCAACCAGTACATGGCGTACGAGCGGCTGTCACCGACCTTTCGCGCCCTGCTCGATCCACTGGAGGCGGTGCATGAATTGTTTTCCAAGA
>RFTK01000284.1 GCA_009923505.1 Betaproteobacteria bacterium | reverse complement strand
ACGGTTTGCGGCTGGATGAGGCCTGCGGGCAGCGGACGGTTCTCCGTGCGTTCCATCAGGGCATCGAAATCCCGCTCCAAATACTGGTTGAGAGCCGCTGCTCCGCACGCCAGCAAGCCCGTGCCGAACAGTGTGTTGAACAACAGCAGCCAGTTTATCCCGCCGCGCTGGCCGAGATAGAAACCCACCAGTGTGGTGAGCAGCACCAGGCTCGTGAGCCGGGCCTTGAACAGCTCTGGCAACATCCCGTGGCGCGCCGTTGCAGCGGCGTTGTCGGTCGTCAATTGGGCGGTGGCTTTCACCAGAAACAGAGGCGCATTAAGCGTGGAACCCCCCACAAGAGCAAGAGCGAACGCGGTTTGTTTGCATCTTAATCCTGCGCTTAATCGTGATCATAATTTCGCTCGGCATTCACGCGCTCGCGACGGTGGGATTCGGCAGCGGTTGACTTGACTGGGTCTCACCTTGCCGGGATTGGAAAACGGTGGCTGCCAGCAACGTCAGCAGGGTGCCCGTGACCAGACTTGTTGCTCCGATGACGACATGCAGCGTGGCGATGTCCGCCGCCTTGTTGCTGAGAACGGTCCAGATGCCCAGGCCAAACTGGAGGCAGATCAGGCCAAACCATCCGCCTGCCACGCGGGCCAGGAGATGCGCCGAGCCCATCGCGCGGCGCAGTTTCAACAGGCTGCCCAACACGTGGCCAAACACGATCAACGCGCCAAGCCGATGCGCCATGTGCAGATAAATCTGCCCGGCGGTAATGGGTTTGAAATCGCGGCTGTCCAAGCGCGCGCGGTTGTAGCTTTCCAGCGAGGCTGGGTCCGTTGCGGGCCAGACCTTGCCATGAGCGAGCGGGAAATCCGGCACGGCCAGGCCTGCGTGCTGGTGGCGCATGGATGCGCCGAGCGCGAGCTGGCCCAAGATCAACAGCGTGGTGACGAGTAGAAATTTTCGCACGGGGGCAGGCACGTTGACAGGCTGCTGAACGTGGGTGGCGCGTTGCCACCAGTCGCTGGTGACGAGGGTGAGGCCGGCGAGCAATCCGAGAAAACATTGCGCCAGCGTGCCGTGGAAGATCCCGAGTTCATCCTTCACCGCGGTGACGCGGAGCCCGCCCAGAACGCCTTGCACCAGCACGACACTGAAGGCGATGGCCGCCCACCAGCGCAGCGGTCGAGCATCGGTGCGCACGCGCAT
>RFTK01000283.1 GCA_009923505.1 Betaproteobacteria bacterium | reverse complement strand
GACATCGACCACGGCACCTATCCCTTCGTGACTTCGAGCAACTGTGTGGCCGGCAATGCCGCCGCCGGTGCTGGCGTTGGGCCGGGCATGCTGCACTACATCCTGGGCATCACCAAGGCCTACTGCACCCGCGTCGGTGGCGGCCCCTTCCCGACCGAGCTGGACTGGGAAGTGCCGGGCACGCCCGGCTATCACATGAGCACTGTGGGCGCTGAAAAAGGCGTGACCACCGGCCGCTCGCGACGCTGCGGCTGGTTCGACGCGGCGCTGCTCAAGCGCTCGGCCCAGGTCAATGGCCTGAGCGGGCTGTGCATCACCAAGCTCGATGTGCTCGACGGCCTGAAGGAGCTCAAACTTTGTGTGGGTTACCAGCTCGACGGCCAGACCATCGACATCCTGCCCATGGGGGCTGACGATATCTCCCGCTGCGAGCCCATCTACGAAACCCTGCCGGGCTGGAGCCAGACCACGGTGGGCGTGACCGACCGGGCTGTGCTGCCCGAGGCGGCGCGCAACTACCTGCAGCGCATTGAAGAGACCACCGGCGTGCCCATCGCTATCATCTCGACCAGCCCGGACCGCGATCACACCATCGTGCTGCGCGATCCTTTCGTGGCCTGATGGTTCCGATTGATTCCCTGCCTAGGAGAGCCACCCCATGTTGACCGAAGACGGCAAGCACCTGTACGTGAGCTATGACGAGTATCACAACCTGATCGAAAAGCTCGCCATCCGCGTGCACCAGTCGGGCTGGGAATTCGACACCATCTTGTGCCTGGCCCGTGGTGGCATGCGGCCAGGTGACATCCTCTCGCGTATTTTCGACAAGCCCCTGGCCATCATGTCGACCAGCTCCTACCGGGCCGAGGCTGGCACGGTACAGGGTGCGCTCGACATCGCCCGCTACATCACCACGCCCAAGGGCGAGATCGCTGGCCGGGTGCTGCTGGTCGATGACCTGGCCGACTCGGGCTACACCCTCAAAGCCGTGGTCGAACAACTGCGCAACAACTACCGGCCCATCACCGAGCTGCGCACCGCCGTCATCTGGACCAAGGGCCTTTCGACTTTCAAGGCAGACTACTCGGTGGACTTTCTCCCCACCAATCCCTGGATCCATCAGCCCTTTGAGAGCTACGACGCGCTCGGACCGCAGAAGCTGCTGGAGAAGTGGAAGGTCTGAGTCGGGCGGGTGCGCTTCGCCGCGGGACGGACCT
>RFTK01000282.1 GCA_009923505.1 Betaproteobacteria bacterium | reverse complement strand
CGCAGCCTCAACAACGCCCGTGCTGCCCGGGGACGCAAGGGCAAGGCGGCCGACCTGGGCTTCAAACCCAGCGATATCGTTCGGGTGGAGTGAGCCAGGGGGGCGGCTCAACCGAGCTCGGCCACCAGTTCAATTTCCACACAGGCCCCCATGGGGAGCTGGGCCACACCAAACGCACTGCGGGCGTGTGCGCCGCGCTCGCCAAAGATCTCGCCCAGGAGTTCGCTACACCCGTTCGTCACCAGGTGGTGCTCGGTGAAATCCGGGGCTGAATTCACCAGGCTCACCACCTTGACGATGCGCTGGACGTTCTCGAGCGTGCCTACCTGGGCCTGACAGGCAGCACTCAGGGTGCCCATCAGGTCGATGGCAATGGCGCGCGCCGCTTGCTGGCCTTCGGTGGTGGTCATGGTGCGACCGAGTTGGCCCACCCAGGGCTTGCCATCGCGACGCGCAATGTGCCCGCTGATGTAGACGAGCGAGCCGGTTTGCACAAAGGGCACATACGCAGCAGCGGGTTTGGCCAGGGGGGGCAGCGTGATGTTCAGGGCTTGTAGGCGTTGTTCAATGCTCATGGCGCAGGTGGGTAGGACAAGTGAAGGGGGTCGACGAGGCCCCTTGCACCGTGAGCGTCAACGGCGCAAAGGAGTTCTCCGGGAATTCTACGGTGCCTGCCCAGTCCTCACCACTCAAGAACCCGGGGGGTCGTGTCGATACCCCTGTGGCTATGACATACAGCTTCCTAACTTTGTTATCTCGTGATGCTGGTCGCCGCTGGCTTCTGGGGCGTCTGGTGCTTTGCCTGTGCCTGGTCGCTTCACCGGTGGCGCAAGCGCAATGGGCTGAAATTGAGAAAGATGATGACATCGTGCACTCGTGGGACAAGGACTCGGTGCGTCGCGTCCACGTCTCCCGCTATGTCTGGACCCTGACCGACCTGCCCAAGGCGGTCAAGGGGCCGACGGGTGAAAATTACCAGTCCACCATGACACGCTGGCGTGTGCACTGCAAGACCGACATGTTTGTGCGCCTGTCGGTCAGTTATTTCGAAAAGCCCCAGGGCAAGGGGCGTGAAGTGAATGCGGAAGACGTGCAGGAATGGCGCACCCGCGAAGCCCCGATTCGTCCCGGTTCGTACCTGGCACTGCTCAAAAAAGAACTCTGCGATTCCAACACCTGACGCAATAGCGCCTAGAGTCCCCTCCTCGTTGATTTGATCCGCC
>RFTK01000281.1 GCA_009923505.1 Betaproteobacteria bacterium | reverse complement strand
CCGGATTTGTCCTCAACCGGAGCTTCGTCCAACTTGACGTTCGAGGCGCAACCGGCCATGGCCAGCAACAAGCCGATAACAATGAGCAGTCGATTCATAGGATTTCCTTGGGAGCGAAGTGATGGATGTTGTAGTGGTGTGAATGATAAGGCTCAAGGCTTGGAGAAGGGCCCCCAGTGCGGTTCGCGGATGTCTCCAGGCTGACCCGCCAGGCGGGCGGTGATGCGTCCATCCAGGGTGGTGGTCATGAGGGCTTCGCGCCCCTGGACTTGCGTGGCATAGACCATGAGACGGCTGTTGGGCGCAAAGCTCGGTCGCTCATCGGCAGAGGTGTCGGTGACGGCCTGGACCTTGTCGGACTGGAGGTCCATCAGGTGCAAGCGGTATTGACCGCCGTTGCGGGCAATGTAGGCCATCCAACGGCCATCAGGGCTGATCGTGGGCGAAATGTTGTAGCTGCCCTGAAACGTGACCCGTTGCACCGGACCCCCCATGACCGGGGTGCGGTAGATCTGGGGAGAGCCCCCGCGGTCGCTCACAAAGTAAATGCCCGACCCATCGGGCGCAAAAGCGGGTTCGGTGTCAATGCTGTTGGACTGGGTCAACCGGCGCACATCGCCGCCCGCAGAGGGGATGACATAGATTTGCGAGCCGCCATCGCGGCTGAGGGTGACTGCCAAAAATTTGCCGTCGGGCGACCAGGCTGGCGCGCTGTTAGAGCCCTTGAAGTTGGCCACCACACGGCGCTTGCCGGCCGAGACATCGTGCACGTAGACCACCGGCTTGCGTGATTCAAAAGACACATAGGCCAATTGGTTGCCCGTGGGAGACCAGCTTGGCGAGATGATGGGCTCGGGGCTGGTCAGGGCTGCCTGTGCGTTCTCGCCGTCCGAGTCGGCAATCCAGAGGTTATAGCGCCCGCCCAACTTGGTGACATAGGCAATGCGGGTCGAGAAAACCCCTTTGTCACCGGTGAGGGTTTCATAGACATAGTCAGCAATGCGGTGAGATGCCAAGCGAAGGTCGCCAGGAACCACCGCATAGCTGGCCCCGCCCAAATCCTGCGCCTTGACCACGTCCCAGACCCTGAAGCGCACATCAAAGCGTCCATCGGCCAGCCGGGTGACGCTGCCAGTCAGCAAGGCATCAGCGCCGCGTTGGCGCATGGCGGACATGTCCGGGCGGGAGGTTTCATCCAGGGACTGCCCGGCCGCCAATGCGCGGAA
>RFTK01000029.1 GCA_009923505.1 Betaproteobacteria bacterium | reverse complement strand
TTTGTGCCGGATGTGTTGGTGGTGAATAAAAAATTGCCGATGCTCATGGTGGGCGATCTCATCCAACACGCCAAGAACCCATCGGTCAAGATGAACTACGGTTCTTCGGGCAATGGCACGACTCGACATCTTGCGGGAGAGATTTTCAACAAGCTCACGGGCACCTCATTGCTGCACATCCCCTACAAGGGGTCGGGCCCAGCCATGACCGCGCTCATTGGTGGGGAAGTGGATGTGATCTTCGAGGGACTCGGCAGTGCAGCGTCATACATCAAGGCAGGCACCATCCGACCCCTGGCGGTCACCTCGATCAAGCGATCGCCGGCTTTTCCTGAAATTCCCACCATGGCTGAGGCTGGCGTGCAGGATTTTGAATCCCTCTCATGGTACGGATTCTGGGTACCAGCAGGGACCCCCAAAGCAGTACAGGATAGACTGTTTCAAGCCACCACCAAGGCGTTGAACGACCCTGAGATCAAGTCGATTTGGACCCACCAAGGTGCCGAGACGGGGCCCGCGACACAGGCCGCGTTCACGCAATACGTCAGAGATGAAACCACCAAGTGGGGAAGAATCGTCAAGTCAGCCAACCTGACGGCTGACTAACCTGGTCATCTCGGGCTTCAACGATCCGAGTGCGGCTTCGACTGTCCGTCCGTTATCTTTCCGACGAGTTTTTACGTCGCGACCACCGCAAGGCCAATGGCCCCAATGCAACGCCCAGCGCCAACACAGTGAAGGCTGCCGTCCAGGCCTGGGGCTCGTTTGCACCCCCCCAGGCATCCAGGGCCACGCCCACCAGCCACCCGGCCAGGGCTGACAGACCAAAGCCCACGGTGGAGTGCAGGGCCAACGTGACACCCCGGGAGCCGGATTCGGCGGTGGCGCTCATGCCCGCAGTCAGCGAACCGGAATCGGCTGGCACGGTGATGGCATAGACCAGCACACAGACCAAGAGCCAGCCCAACGAGGCCTCGGCACTCCAGCCAATCAGCAAGGCAACACAGGCCGACGTGCATTGCACGGCGGTGATCGCGCGGTGACGCCCAAAGCGCAACGACAGTTCGTTGCCCCAGATGCTGGCAGGCATGGCAAGCAGGGTCACGATGACGCTCACGGTCATGGGATCAAACCAGGTGCTGCCCTGGTGCCGTTGCACGACGAAGGTCCAAAACCCCACCAGCCAGGTGCGCAAGCCATACAACTCGAAGCAATGCGCGCCATAGCCCAGGATGTAGCCCATCGTGGGTCGATTGCGCAGGACCGGGCGTACATCCAGCCAGTGACCGCTGGAGGGCGGAGGGTGAACGGTCCGCATGGACAACGCGACAGCCACCATCACCAGGGGGCCCAGGCTGGTGAGGTAGAACGCCCAGTGCCAGTCGATGTGCTCGGCCACCCACTGTGAGACCAAAAACGACAAGCCCACACCGAGGGAATAACTCGAGGTGTAAAGCGTCACACTGCGAGAGGCATCAGCGGCCTCGAGCCGATCGGTCAAGGCCCGCAAGCCCGGCATGTAGGCGCCGGCAAATCCAATGCCGGCCAGGGCCCACAAGACCAGCGCGGACCACAGGCCTTGGGCGAACGCGCCGAAGGCGAAGGTGGCCAGGGCACTGAAGAGTGAACCCCAGAGCAGGATCACACGTGCATCTCGGCGATCGGTCAACGAACTCAGGACGGGCACGGCCAGCATGTAGCCCGCCGCATAAGCAGCGGCCATCAGTCCCGCTTGCGCATTGCTCAGCCCCCACAAAGGCATGAGGTGAACCGTCATCACCGCAGGCACCACCACATGCGGGAGCAAGTTGCCAATTTGCCCCAGGCACATGGCCATGACGAGTGTTGAGCGCATCAGGTGGAGGACATGAGGGGCAGCGACGACGACAGATGCCGTGTCACGCCGTGCACCTGAAACATCGCCACCATTCCCGGCGTGCCGGCCTCGATCTGAAAACAGGCGGTCTCGAGCAAACCCGCGGCGCGCAAGCCTGCACGAAGGGCGTCGGGCTGGGGATGTTTCAAGGTCAGGCGTTCGAGCCGCACGTCGCTGTCGGGCATTCGCTCGGTGGGGTGCCTCTCGCCCCATTCGATGAGGGTGGGCAAGACACCGTCAAACAGGCGTTGCCCATCATCCCGCACCGTGATGCTCCATTGCAGCAGGCCCGCAGGTGTTTCGCGTGATGCCTGTAAAACCGGGCCGGGGTCGAGATTCACCGAGCGCAAGTGGTGAGCAGCCTGTTGAACATCGGGTGTTCGAGCCACCCAGTGTGCCAGCAGGGGACCCTCGGAGCGGACCCGCGCCATCAGTCGGTCGTCGTCCATGTCAAACCAGCGACGCAGACCGGGTGCGCGCGTGGGTGTTGCTGCAGGGTCCAGTGCGATGACTTCGAGGTAGGCGCCTGGAAACGACGAAGACGCAATCTTCAGCAACCGGTTGTGGGTGCCCATCAAGGGGTGGGCACCGCCCGGGCCCGGCGCAACGCCGAGGTGTTGCTCACACCACCGCACGCCTTCGTCCAGCGTGGGCGACACAACCACCAGATGATCCAGACTTGGAGCATGCATGGATCCATGCTAGCAGAGGGCCGGGTTCCAGTAACTCGACCAAACTATGTAAGTTAACTTACCAACTACCAGTTATTCGAAATGGATATAGCCGGCGCCGCGCCATGCTGGAAATCAGGCTGTCTCGGTCGGCTTGGCATCCCAGACCACCCGCCGCGTCAGGTGGAGGTAAAACGCCTGTTCGGCGTCATTGAGGGGCAGCAGGATCTCGTGTTGTAGCGCTTGAACCAGGGGTGTCAGGGTTTGCAGGATGTGGCCGCCCTCGGCGGTCAGGGTGAGCTCGCGCGAGCGCCGGTCCTTGGTGCTGGTGACGCGACTGATCCAGCCTTTTTTCAGCAAACGGTCAATGACGCCGCCAATCGTGGCGCGGTCGTAGCCGATCATTTCGGCGACGCGCGACTGGTCGCTGCCTGGGTGGGTCTGGATGGCATCGAGGGCGGCAAATTGAACCGGCGTCAGGTCAAAGCCCGCGGCTTGCGTTCTCTGGGCAAAGAGGGAGGTGGATTGCTGGTGCAGGCGCCGGATCAGGTGACCCGCCATGTCCAGTACCGCCATGGTGTCGTTCATGCGAATGAAGCCTCAGGCATCGGTTAATTCGTCAAATTATCCGTGTTTTTTTGTATTTGTACAGACTAACTTGACGTTTATTGGTAAGTATAGTTATCATTTCACATCGATCGATGGTGCGTAGCTTTTTCAAGTTGGAGACGAGACATGCAGTTCTACAAAGACGGATTCCGCGGCGGTAACCCCGACATCCACCCGGCGGCCCCCAACCGCCGCAACCGCGGCCTGCACGAACCCCTGCCCGAGCAGGTGGACGTGCTCATTGTCGGCACCGGCCCCGCGGGCCTGTGTCTGGCGGCGCAGTTGTCGCGGTTCCCTGAGATCACGACGATGATCACCGAGCGCATGTCGGCCAACATCATCAAAGGCAAGGCCGACGGTATCAACACGCGCACGATGGAAATGTTCCAGGCGTTTGGCTTTGCCGACAAGGTCAAGCGTGAAACCTACTGGGTCAACCAAACCGCCTTCTGGATGCCCGACCCGCACAACCCCGACCACATCAAACGTGTCGGTCGTGTGCAGGACGTGGCCGATGACAGTTCGGAGATGCCGCATATCCTGATCAACCAGGCGCGCTTGCATGAACTGTTTCTGGAGGTCATGAAAAACTCCCCCTCGCGACTCGAACCCGACTACGGCTGGGAGCTGGTGGACCTGACGATCGACCCCACCACCGACGATCACCCGGTCACAGTGACCTTGAAGGACTCGGTGGGTGTGAACTGGGGCGCGACCCGCACGGTGCGGGCCAACTATGTGGTGGGATGCGATGGCGCGCACTCGGCGGTGCGCCGTGCGATTGGCGGCAAGCTGCACGGTGACGCGGCCCACCAGGCCTGGGGCGTGATGGACATCCTGGCCAACACCGATTTCCCGGATGTGCGCCAGAAGTGTCTGATCTCGTCGGCCAAGGAAGGCAACGTGCTGGTGCTGCCACGCGAAGGGGGCTACATCTTCCGCATGTATGTCGAGCTCGACAAACTGCGCCCGGACGAGAAGGCGGCCCACCGCAAGTTCACCCAGGACGACATGATTGCCGCGGCCAACCGCATCATCCGGCCGTATTCCCTCGATGTGAAGGAAGTGGTTTGGTGGTCGATCTACGACATCGGTCACAGCATCACCGACAAGTTCGATGACGTGCCCGAGGGCGTGGACCGCAACCCCCGCGTGTTCACCGCGGGCGATGCCTGTCACACGCATTCGCCCAAGGCCGGGCAGGGCATGAACGTGTCCATGCAGGACACCTTCAACCTGGGCTGGAAACTGGTGCATGTGCTGCAGGGCCGCGCCGATGCGAGCTTGCTGCGCAGTTACTCCAAGGAACGCCTGACCGAAGCCAAGCGCTTGGTGGAGACGGATCACCAGTGGTCGCGCATCATGTCGGCGCCCACCACGCAAGCCGAGCGCGACGGCACGCAAGAGCCGCGCATCATCCGCCAGTTCAAGGAAAACCTCGAGTTCACCGGCGGCACCGCGGTGAAGTACGACGCGTCCACCCTGTTTGCCACCTCGGCCCATCAGGCGTTGGCCAGCGGGTTGGAGATTGGGCGGCGCTTTCACTCGGCCCCAGTGGTGCGCGTGGCCGACGCCAAGCCCATGCAGTTGGGTCATGTGGCCGAGGCGGATGCGCGTTGGCGCCTGTATGTCTTTGCGGGCCAGGCCGACAGCGCCCAGGCGGGCTCTGCCATCCACCAGTTGGCCGATTGGCTGGAAACTCACCCCCACTCACCGGTGGTCAAACACACCCGCCCGGGTGAGGACATTGACGCGGTGATCGATGTGCGCGCGGTGTTCCAGCAAACCTTCGATCAACTCGCCTACGAGCAGATGCCCTCCCTGCTCAAACCCAAGACCGGCAAGCTGGGTCTGCAGGATTACGAGAAAGTGTTCTGCGTGGATCACAAGGGGGCGGGCGATATCTTTGACATGCGCGGCATCAACCGCGACCAGGGTTGCCTGGTGGTGGTGCGCCCCGACCAGTACGTGACCCACGTGTTGCCGCTCGCGGCGGTGGACGAACTGGCGGCGTACTTTGCCGGCGTTCTTCGCTGAGGCGTCGCAGACCGGCTTGAATATCTGTATAAATATACAGTATATTCGAGTGCATGCAGTCCGTGACCCCATCACCGCCACAACCGCCACAACCGCCACAACCGGTTTTCATTCCTGACAGCAAGGTCTTGTTGCCGGTGTGCGGCTGGAAGGTACCCGCCGGTTTTCCGTCCCCCGCCGCTGACCACACCCGCAAGCGTGTGGACCTCAACGACCACTTGATTCGCAACGAGTGCGCCACGCACCTCTTTCGGGTCAAGGGCGATTCCATGATCGACGCCGGCATCTACGAGGGCGATGCCTTGCTGGTCGATCGCTCCATCGAGCCCAAGCACGGCAACATCGTGTTGGCGGTGCTGAACAACGAGTTCACCGTGAAGCGTCTGCACCGGCGCGGCGGTGTGATCAAGCTGATCGCAGAAAACAAACTCTACCCGCCCATCGTGGTCAAGGAAGGCGAGGAGTTTTCGGTGTGGGGGGTGGTCACCTACAACCTGCACAAACTCTACTGAGGCGGGCCATGGGCAAGGCCGTGCAACAGTTGGCCTTGGTCGACTGCAACAATTTTTATGTGAGTTGTGAGCGGGTCTTTCGCCCGGATCTGGCGCAGGTGCCGCTGGTGGTGTTGTCCAACAACGATGGATGCGTGGTGTCGCGCTCCAACGAAGCCAAGGCCCTGGGCGTGAAGATGGGCCAGCCCTGGTTCGAGTGCAAGGCCCTGGCCGAGCAACACGGCATGCTGGCCATGAGCAGCAACTATGCCTTGTATGCCGACATGTCCAACCGGGTCATGCAGATCCTGAGCGACTTTGCACCCCGGCACGAGGTCTACTCCATCGACGAGTGCTTTGTCGATCTCACCGGTCTTCCCAAGCTGCGCGAGCTGAGCTATGCCATGCGCGAGCGGGTGGGGCAGTGGACCGGCATCCCCGTGTGCGTGGGCATCGGCCCCACCAAGACCCTGGCCAAACTGGCCAACCATGTGGCCAAGCGGCACCCGCGATCGCGCGGCGTGTTCAACTACAACGACCTGAGTGATGCTCAAAAATCCCACCTGCTGCAGCGCATTCCCGTCGACGAGGTGTGGGGTGTGGGGCGTCAGCTCACCCGGCGGCTGTCGCAGCATGGCATCACCACCGTGCTCGACTTGCGCGACGCCCATGTGGCCACCTTGCGGGCCGAGTTCGGTGTGGTGATGGAGAAGACGCAACGCGAGTTGCAGGAGATCGCCTGCATCGAGATGCAAGACGTTCAACCGGCTCGGCAACAGATCATTTGCAGCCGCTCGTTTGGTCAGATGGTCACCGAGTTGCCGGTGCTCCAGGATGCGCTCTCCACCTTCGTGGCCAATGCCTGCGCCAAGTTGCGCGCGCAGAACAGCCATGCTGCCGTGATGCAAGTGTTTCTGCAGACCAACCGGTTTCGCCGGGACTTGCCGCAGTACATGCCCAGCCTGGCCGTGCCCTTGCCCGAGCCTACGGACGACACACTGGAAGTCAACCGGTGGGCCCACCACCTGTGCCATCGGATGTTCAAGCCCGAGTACGCCTACAAGAAGGCGGGCGTGGTGCTGAGTGAGATCAGCCCCGTGACGCACCGGCAAGGCGATCTGCTGGAACCCGTGCGGGCCTCCAACACACGGCTGATGGTCGCGCTCGACACGCTCAATCAGCGCTTTGGGCGAGGCACTGTCAAGGTGTCCACGCAAGGGGCCTACACGCAGTGGCAAATGCGCCAGGAACGCAAGTCGCCCAACTACACCACCGACTGGCAGGACATCCCGATGGTGTGACACCGTCCTCCTAGAATGGGCCCGTCAAGTCTTTCCCGAACAGAACACTTTTATGCACGCCACCCTCATCGACAACCGTTTTCTGGGCAGCCTGTTTTCCACCGACGCGATGCGTCAGGTCTGGGCCGATACCGCCACACTCGCGCGCTATGTGGATACTGAAGTGGCCTTGGCTGTGGCCGAGGGGCGTCTGGGTCTGATCCCCCGCGAGGCGGCAGACGCCATCGCGGCCGGTGCGCACGCTGTCCCGCTGGACATGGAGCGACTGCAGCGTGAGACGCACAACGTGGGCTACCCGATCTTGCCGCTGGTGCATCAGGTGGCTGAGGGGCTGGGCGACGCGGGCAAGTATGTGCACTGGGGGGCCACCACGCAAGACATCATGGACACCGCGCTGGTGTTGCAGATTCGTCAAGGCCTTGAGTTGCTGGAGCGCGACCTGCGTGCCGTCTCGGTGCAACTGCGGCGCTTGAGTCAGGAGCATCGCGACACGCCCATGGCCGGGCGCACCCATTTGCAGCATGCACTGCCCACGACCTTCGGGTTGAAGTGCGCCATCTGGCTCGGCATGGTGGAGCGCAACCTGGAGCGCCTGCACGAACTGCGCCCGCGCGTGCTGGTGGGGCAGTTCGCCGGTGCCGGCGGAACGCTCGCGTCGCTGGGCGATCGTGGGCTGGAGGTGCAAGCCGCGATGATGCAGGAACTGCAACTGGGCGTGCCGGCCACAACCTGGCACACCGCCCGTGACAGCCTGGCCGAAACCGTGCAATGGCTGGGCTTGGTCACCATGTCGCTGGGCAAGATGGCGTTCGATGTGTCCCTGATGATGGCCAACGAATTCAGCGAAGTGTTCGAACCTTTTGTGCCAGGCCGCGGCGCCTCCAGCACCATGCCGCAAAAGCGCAATCCCATCAGTTGCGAGGTCATGATCGGTGCCGCCAAAACCGTGCGTCATCTGGCTGGGCTGGCCCTGGATGGGGCGGTGCAGGACTTTGAACGCGCCACGGGTCCCTGGCAGGCCGAGTGGGTGGCTATTCCCGAAGCCTTTCTGCACACCGCCGGTGCAGTCTCGCAAGCGGTGTTCATGCTCAGTGGTCTGGAAGTGGACACGGTGCGCATGAAGCACAACCTCGACTCCACCGGGGGCTTGATCGTCGCAGAAGCCGTGATGATGGGGTTGGCGCCCATCCTGGGACGCAACGAGGCACACGATGTGGTCTACGCCGCCTGCCGCACCGCGCTCACCGACAAGCGCACCCTGGCCGATGTGCTCAAGGCCATGCCCGAGGTGACCCGTCTGGTCAGCGCGGCACAGATTGATCACTGCTGCGACCCCATCAACTACCTCGGCACGGCGCCGCAGATGGTGGACCAGGCGCTCGCCATACCGGCGCACTGACCGGGGAACACATGATGTTCGTTGACGCGTCTCCCATGCCCCTGCCGTCCCGCTTCTTCATCGTGGTGGGTGCGCTCTCGGCCGCCCTGTCGGTGGCGTTGTCCGCTGCCGCCGCCCACGTACCTGCCTTGCAGCAGGCGGGTCCGTCGTTCACCGCGTCGCTGGATCAGCAGCAGTTGCACGCGCTGGGGTTGGTGCTGGTGGGGGTGTTGCTGGCGCGACGCCACAACGGGTGGCTGCTGGCGTCAGGCTGGCTCATGGTGGCTGGCTTGTTGCTGTTTTGCCTGAACATTGACGCCAGAATTTTGTGGGGCTTTGACGGCGCACGGGCCCTGGTGCCGTGGGGCGGCAGCGCATTCATCGTGTCCTGGCTGGCGCTGGCCGTGGGGGTGCTCACAACAAAACGGGCCTGATGCTGGTGGCATCAGACCCGTTGCGCGGGTGCCAGGTGCTCAGACCATGTGCGCAGGCCATGTCCGCAGGCCACACGTCAGGGCCACGCCGTGAACCCTGACGTTAAGGTCTAGCGCGATGAGCGCCTCGATCAGGCGTTGAGGATCGCCACTGAACGGGTGTTCAGGTAGGCGTCCAGGGCCTCGGGACCACCTTCCGAGCCATATCCCGATTCCTTGATGCCACCAAAGGGCATCTCGGCACTGGGCATGGCCGGCATGTTGATCCACAGCATGCCCACTTCCACCTGGCGGGTCAGCAAGTCGGCGTTCTTGAGAGAGCGGGTGAAGGCGTAGCCCGCCAGTCCGAACGACAAGCGATTGGCCTCGGCAATGGCTTCATCGATCGTGTTGAACTTGCGGATAGCCGCCACCGGGCCAAACGGCTCGTCATTGAAGATGCGCGCGTCGAGCGGGACATCGGCCAACACGGTGGGCGCCCAGAAGTTGCCCGTGTCGCCCTTGCGTTGACCCCCGGTCACCACCTGCGCGCCACGGCGCACCGCGTCCTCCATGAACTCGGTCATGGCGGTGATCCGGCGCGGGTTGGCCAGCGGGCCCATCTGCGTGCCCTCCGCCATGCCATCTCCCACTTTCAGGCCATCGGCGAATTGGCCCATGGCTTTGACGAATTCGGCGTGAACGCTCTCGTGCACCAGGAAACGGGTGGGGGAGATGCACACCTGTCCGGCGTTGCGGAATTTGGCACCGCCGATGGACTTGACCGCTTGCGCCACATCGGCGTCTTCGCAAATGATCACCGGCGCGTGTCCGCCCAGTTCCATGGTGACGCGCTTCATGTGCTGACCGGCCATGGCGGCCAGTTGCTTGCCCACGGGCGTGGAGCCGGTGAAGGTGATCTTGCGGATGATGGGGTGGGGGATCAGGTAGCTCGAAATGTCAGCCGGGGTGCCATACACCAAGCCCAGCACGCCTTCCGGCAGACCGGCATCGGCAAAGGCCTGTATCAGGGCCGCGGGGCTGGCCGGCGTTTCTTCCGGACCTTTGACCAGCATGGAGCAACCCGCCGCCAGCGCGGCGCCCACTTTGCGCACCACCTGGTTGATGGGGAAGTTCCAGGGCGTGAACGCAGCGACCGGACCCACCGGGTCTTTCAGCACCATCTGGCGGATGGCCAGGTTGCTGCGCGAGGGCACCAGACGGCCATAGGTGCGCGAGCCTTCTTCGGCAAACCAGTCGATGATGTCGGCTCCAGCCAGCACTTCGATCTTGGCCTCGCCCAAGGGCTTGCCTTGTTCCTGCGTCATCAGCGCGGCAATCTGGGGGGCGCGCTCACGCAGCAGTGCAGCGGCCTTGCGCATGATCTTGCCGCGCTCTTGCGCGGTCATGTTGCGCCAGGTGTTAAAGCCCTTGTGTGCAGCGGCCAGGGCAGCGTCCAGGTCGGCATGGCTGGCATGCGCCACGCGGCCGATTTCCTTGCCCGTGGCGGGGTTGGCCACAGAGAGGGTCTTGCCGTCGGCAGCGTCTTGCCAGTGGCCGTTGATGAACAGTTGGGTGTTGGGGTAAGTCATGGAAATTTCCTGAGAAAACATGGAGTCAAGCGTTGCGCTTGAGCCATTCTAGAGCCCTGGACCACCCATCTGCGGCCGGCTTCTCGCGGTAAGTGGGGCGGTAATCGGCATGGAAGGCATGCGGCGCCTCAGGGTAGAGCACAAACTGCGAGGCCTTGGCGGCGGCATTGCCCTGGGCCGATGCCTGCGCCAGTGCAAGCTTCATGCGCTCGACCGAGGCCACTGGAATGCCGGTATCCGCCTCGCCATACAAGCCCAGCACGGGGGCCTTGAGTTGCGAGACGAGTTCGATGGGGTGCCGCGGCGTGCTGGCGGTGCTTTGCCCCTCCAGGCGACCGTACCAGGCCACGCCCGCTTTGATCCGGGGGTTGTGCATGCAGTACAGCCAGGTGATGCGCCCGCCCCAGCAAAAACCGGTGATCGCCGCGCGGTCCACGTTGCCCCCGTTGTGCGCCGCCCATTGCAGCGTGGCGTCCAGGTCGCCCATGACCTGGGCATCGGGAACCTTGGAAATGACTTCGGCCTGCAGTTTGGCGATCTCGCCATAGGCACTCGGGTCGCCTTGGCGCACAAACAACTCGGGGGCAATGGCGAGGTAGCCTTGGTGGGCGAAACGGCGGGTCACGTCCGCAATGTATTCGTGCACGCCGAAAATTTCGGAAATGACGAGCACGACGGGCAATTGTGTTTTGCCGGCAGGGGCGGATCGGTAGGCGGGCATTTTGAAGCCCTGCACATCGATCGTGACTTCGCCCTCGACCAAACCCGCACGCGAGGTGTTGATGGCCGTTTGTGCCATCAGGGGCAGTGCGGCGGCAGCATAGCCCACACCGAGTGCGCTTTGCAGGGCCAGGCGGCGTGTGGCGTGGCCCTGGGGTGCGCTGCTGTCCAGCAGCGCCTGGGTGTCTTGAATCCAATGGGGTGTCATGGTGGGTCTGTGTTGGTGTGAGAGGATGGGGGTGATCAACGCTCCATGCCGGCCGCCTGGTAAACCTTGATAGCGTCCGGACTGATTAAAAACTCGGCCAATGATTTGGCCGCCGTGGTTTGTGCACTGCCCGCAAACAGGCCGGCCGAGAACACGGTGAACAACTGTATCTCGGGCGGCAATGGCCCCAGGTAAACCGTGCCCGGTACGCCCTGCAGCTCGCTGATCATTTGAACGCCCAACTCGGCCTCGCCTTTGGCCACCAACTCAGCCACGATGCCACCGGCTGGGGTGATGGCCTTGGCCTTGACCTGGGGCCCAATGCCCAGCTTCTCAGTCACGTTGGCGAAGTAAATGCCGCTGGCACCCGTGGCAGTGTAGGTGACAGACTTGGCTTGCAGCAAGAACTGTTTGAACGCCTCGACACTGCTGATGTCGGGGCGCGGCGCGCCCGCACGAATGGCAACTCCAATGCCCGAGCGCGCCAGATCGACTCGACTGCCGGGGACGACGCGCCCTTGCTGTGCCAGTTGATCGATCAGGGGGGCGGTCAACACCACCAGGTCTGCGGTGTCACCGGCATTGATTTTGCGAATAATGATGTTGGAGGTGTCATAGCTGATCAACACCTTGTGGCCCGAGTTGCGCTCAAACACAGGCAACAATTGCTGAAACATGGCACTCACGCCGGTGGAGGCCATGACTTTGATATCAGCGGCCCAACTGCCTAACGCGAAGGTGGCTAGCAGACCGGCGCAGAGCAAACGGATATGAACCATGCAGGACTCCCGGGTCAGGCCACGCAAGGTTGCGCAGCAAATTGAGGCATGACCTGTTCGCAAAACAGATCCAGTGAGCGACGCGACTCCTCGTAACTCAAGTCGCCAAAGGCAAAGCGGGTTAGCACGTAGGTGGCGCCGGCTTTGTCCACCTCGGCATGGAGTTGCTCGGTGACTTGCTCGGGCGTGCCCACAATGACCATGCCCCCGGCGGTGGCTAGAGAGAAGTCCTCCGGAATCGGGTAGGACTTCATTGGGTTGCCGTGGGCTCGCCACAAATGCTGCAAGCTGTTGTACCAGCGCGCGAAGCCGCGCTCGCCAATGGCATAGGCCTCGGCGTGGGTTTCAGCCACCACGATATGTCGGCCCAAGCCGAGGAATGGCATGCGTAAATTGCCGCCGCCGTGGTGCTGTGACCAGACCTCTCGGTAGCGGTCGGTGATGTCATGAACCGGGCGCGCCGGGCCATTGCACACAATGTTCACCCCATGTTCGGCGGCCCACGGTGCGGCTGCGGGCGCGGACAGTCCGTACCAGATCGGCGGGTGCGGCTTTTGCACACAGGTGAGTTCCATGGGAACGTTGTCAAACGTGTAATGCGATCCCTGAAAGTTCAGGACCGATGAGGTGAGGCCTTGCATGATCACCTCATACGCCTCGATGTACCGCTTGCCCGACTCCTGCGCCTGAACACCAAAATAGGACATCTCGTAGGGTGAACTGCCGCGGCCCACCCCGAGCTCCAGGCGGCCCTGGCTCATCTGATCGAGCATGCAGATTTCTTCGATCAGCCGCAGGGGGTGCGTGAGGCTCAGGGTGTAGACCAGCGGCCCGAAGCGCAAGCGCCGGGTGCGTTGAGCAACCGCAGCCAGAAATATGCCAGGCGCACTGGCCATGCCCAGCGGCGTCGAGTGATGCTCGGCGATGTGGTACGCATGAAAGCCCTCGCGGTCATACACCTCGGCCAGTTTGAGGCGGTTTTCGTAATGCTCGGGCAAGGGAACCGAGCCACGGTCGAGGTGGTCAAACACGCCGAAGGTGAGGGTGCCAGCTTCTTGTGCAATGCTCATGTCGCTGACTCCAGCGGGTCAATGCCGTCGATCAACACAAACGCGATACGGCACACCGAGTCGGAACGATTCACCCAGGCATGGTTGGTGCCTTGCTGAATCAGCACGTCACCTTCCTTCAGGTGGACTTCAGAGTCGTCGAGCAGCATGTCGATCTCACCCTTGAGCACCAACGCGTAGTCCACACTCTTGGTGCGGTGCATGTAGGCGTGTCGCGCCGCCTTGCCGTCGGTTGAGTGGTGGTCAACACCCATCGATTTCAGCAGGTCGGCCTGGTTCATGGCCTCGGCTTGCTCGGTCACCGGAGGAAAGTCGACGATGCGCAGCACCGAGCCATGGGGTGGCGGAGGAACGCCGATGGTGCGATCGGCGCGGTCGCTTCGTGTGTCCAATTTGGCCGGGGTTTCGTCGGTCACCCACAGCAGGGTACTCACAAAGCCGGCGCCAGGGCGAATTTTTTTGTTGGGTGCAATGCCATCCATTTCGATGATGGCTTTGCCCGAGTCATCGTGACCGGTGACGATACGGCGTATGGCGTGTTCCATGCAATGACTTTCTGGGGGGAAGGAATTAATCGACGGTGGCGCCTGACGCCTTGATGGCCGGCGTCCAGCGGCGGTATTCGTTGCGGACAAATTCGAGCATCTCGGCCGGTGAAATGACCGGCGTGGGCTCCATCGCAGCCTTGTCCAGCAAGAGCGCATAGCCCGGTGTGGCTTGCAAGGCTTTGATTTCGTCGGCAATGATATCCACGATGGCCGGCGGCATGCCTGCCGGCCCCGCAAAGCCAATCCAACCGGACCAGTCGTAGCCCGGTACGGTGTCTGCAATCGGGGGCACCGACGCCATCAGCACTGTGCGCTTGGCCATCGAGGTGCCCATGGCAAACAATTTGCCACTCTTGATGTTGGGAATGGCCAGCGTGCCATCCAGAAAGGCCATCTCCACCTGACCCGACAGCAAGTCGGTCATGGAGCTGTTGCTGCCTTTGTAGGGCACGTGGGTGATGTCCAGGTTCAATTGCTTTTTCAGCAACTCCATGAAGATGTGGTGCGGCGATCCAGTGCCCGAGGAGGCGTAGCTGTATTTGCCCGGTGATTTGCGAATCACCTCAATCCACTCTTTCATGTTGCGTGCGGGAAATGAAGGATGAACACTCAAGAAGAAATTGGTGGCGCCCAGTCGTGCAATGGGGGTTAGGTCTTTCAGCGGGTCGATGCCGGGCTTGGACATCAACTGTGGCCCCAGACTCATGGTGGTGACCGTTGGTACGAGGAGGGTGTATCCATCGGGTGGGGAGGCCGCCACCAGTTTGGCTGCCAGCAGTGTGCTGGCGCCAGCCTTGTTGTCGATCACCACCGGTTGTTTGAGCGACGCTTGCAGGCTGTCCGCAATGGAGCGACCCAGCACATCCACCAGCGAGCCCGGCGGAAACGGCACCACCATCTTGATGGGGCGGTTGGGGTATGGGCGTGGTGCCTCTTGCGCCTGCACAGACCACACGGCGAGGAACGGCAGCATGCCGGCCAGCCAGCATGTCCTCACCCACCCCCGCAGGCGGGCACGCAGACAGACTCGTTCAGTCGCCTGCACAGTGTTCGTGCGCGTCCAGCCAAGAATGGGGGAGAGGCTAGGAAAAATCGTGTTGGGGTGAGGTGTGGTCATGCTACGGAGGGGGATGAGCGCGGTGGCGTCAATCTAGCGATGCCCCTGTCCACTGTCAACTTGAACAGGCTTGTTTCATAATCCGCTCGTTACCTAAGAGACAGGACGAGCTTGTGGCAACTCAGCAAAAACCCCGTGTGGGCATCATTGGATTGGGCATCATGGGGGGCATCATGGGTGAAACCCTGTTACTTCATGGTTATGACGTCGTGGGCTACGACATCGCGCCGGCCTGCCGTGCCCGCTTGCGACGCGCCGGTGGCGTGGTGGCGACTTCCAGCGCGCAAGTGGCGCAGCAGTGCGATGTCGTGATGATTTCGCTGGCGAGCTCCCAGGCGCTGGCATCGGTGGTGGCGGAATTGGCCACTGTCCCACACAGAGGGGCACCGCAAATCGTGATTGAAACCAGCACCCTGCCCGTGGCCGACAAAGAGCGCGCAGCACTGGCCTTCAAACAGCAGCGTCGCAACATGCTCGACTGTCCCATCAGTGGCACGGCGGCGCGCATGAAAGACCGGGCCTGGACCATCTATGTCAGTGGCCCCAAGCGTGCGTGTCAGCAAGTGACACCCATCCTCCAGGCGTTTACCGACATGACACCCTACATTGGTCCGCTGGGCGCGGGCATCAAACTCAAGTTTGCTGCCAACCACCTGGTGGCCATTTACAACGTGGCCTACGCCGAGTCGGTCAACCTCTGCCGCAAGATGGGCCTGGACCCGGCCATGATGCTCAAGCACTTTGGCAACAGCCCGGTGCTGGGCACCGGGGTGATGCGCCTCAGAATGCCCTTCATGATTGATCGTCAGTATTCTCCGCCCACCATGAAGGTGGAGGTGTGGCAAAAGGACATGCAGGTGATTGGCGACATGGCCAAGTCGGTGGACTGTCCGACGCCGCTGTTTCAAGCCACCGCGTCGATTTACACCGCCGCCATGGCCATGGGGCTGGCCAAGGAAGACACGGCCTCCACCGCTGAAGTGCTCGCGCATCTGTCGGGTGTGAAGACGGCTTCGCCCAAGCGGCCGCGTGCGGCTGTGAAGCGCGCGAGTTCGCCGCGCCGGCCTTTGTAGCCCAAGCCTTTGGCGTTCAGGCACCACCGTTGACACAAGTTCGCCCCAGTGGCGAACGTTGTGCGGGGGATCAACGTTTCTCCGCCGCCATCGCTTCCTTCAGCATGGCCCTGAATTGCATCAAAGCGCTGTCAAAGTGCAGGGGCATCATCGTGTCTTCCGCGTTGTCCGACAGGTTGTGAAACTGCGCGGTGATCATGTCCCGGTCTTCGTTGAAAGCCTCGATCAGTGAGTTGAAGATGATGTGCTTGATCGTCTCGTCCTGCACCGTGGCCGGATGCGATTGCTGGAAAAAGTAGTGCGTGGAGGTGTCGGTTTCGGGCGTGAGTGTCTGGCAACTGTGGAGCAGCACCGCGCGGCTGTTGTCGTCCGGCGCATCGCCCACCGGCCGCCCGCCTGACTGCATCAGCAGGGTGGAGGGAAACAGAAAGTCGTAGATAAACCACCGGTCCAGGGGGGTGTCGAACGCGCGAAATTTGCGATAGAAGGGAGAGGCTTCCACGTTCTGAACAAACCGTGACACCTTGACGCCGCGCTGGCCCTGCCTGTCAATCTTTTCAATCACGGGTCGGGCTTGTGCAATGGCGGTGGTGCCGCCCAATGTCTTGGCGTGGACGTAACTCAAATGCGAGAAGTCCAGCAAATTGTCCGCAATCAGCAGGTAGGGCGTGTCGTAGTGCATGTACCCTGGCAGGTTGACCCAGTCGGGGTGATCGCAGGAGAAGTTGTCGGGCAACTGGTTGACATCCGCCAGCGCCGGGTCGCCCATCCACACAAACACCCATTTATTCTTGACCGCCACGGGATAGGTTTTGACACAGGCTTTGGCCGGTGCTGTGTCCATGCCGGGCACGTGCGTGCATTGCCCCTGCGCGTTGAACAACAAACCGTGATAGCCACAGCGCACACTGTCGCCCTCACGCAGGCCTTTCGAGAGTGGGGCGTGTCGGTGCACGCATCGGTTGGCCAGTGCCACGACGGCGCCACTGTGCGTGCGGTACACCAGGATGGACTCGTTGAGCACCTTTCGGCTGAACAACGCCGGGGAGTCCGCGGCCGGAATTTCATGATCCCAGGCAATGACGTACCAACAGTTTCGCAGCCACATACAAGGTCTCCCTGGTCTGTTGCGTCAGGGCGGGGCTACGGCCGAGTCGCCTGCAATTTGCCGATTTCAGCCTCCAGCTGACGCAGTTTGTTTTGCAGGGCACTGAGTTGTCCATTGAGTGCGCCGACGTTGACAAACACCTCGTTCTCGGCCGGGGCGTTGAGCACACCGGCGTAGCCCAGCCAGGACGGTTCGTACACCTTCACGCTCTTGAAGCCCAGGTCGCGCAGAATCACCGCCGTCTCGGAGGCGCGCACGCCACTCTGGCAATAGACCACCGTTTCCTGGTTCGGGTCGAGCTGGCTGTACAAGGCCCGCAGATCGCTTTGCTGCTTGAGGGCCATGCCTTCGCGGTGGCTGATTTGGCGCGAAGCGAGCTTCACAGCGGCGGCAGGGTCAACCCAGTTGCTTTCATACGGAATGCTGATCGCGCCTTTGATATGCCCCCCGCGAATGGCGCGAATGTCCTCACCCGAAAACTCCTTGGGCGTGCGTGTGTCCACAATCTGGGCACCGCCCGCTCGCACACGCTCGATCACCTCGTTGGTCCACAGCGTGCCCACACGCTCTTGCGAGAGTTGTAGCGTGACGGGCGGAAGCAAGACGGCTTGTTGCGAGAGGGGCTTGCCTGCCGCTTTCCAGGCATCGATACCCCCGTGGTACACCTTGGCATGCGTGCCGCCGTAGTACTCGATCATGCGCGCTGCGAAGTAGGCATAGGGGTCTCCCTGCGTGGCATACACAATCACTTCCCGCTTCAGGATGTCGAGTCCGGCCCGGCCAAACAACTGACTGGCCACGGCTGCCGATGGCGGGTCCTCGCGGTTGGGGTCGCGAAACACATCGCCCACAGCACCCATGTTGATGGCACCGGGCAGATGGCCTTGTGCGTAATCGGCGGGTGAGCGGGCATCCCACAGCACGGCACCGCGAGCCACGGCAGGTTCGATGTCCGAGGTGTCCAGCACCAGACCTGCATGACTGATCTGGGCCACACAGGCCAGCACCCAGGCGCACAAAATAGACCGCAGTTGCATGATGGATTGTCCTTGGAAGAAACCGGGACAACTATTGTGCCCGTTGTGGTGGCGCCGTGCAGTCACCGGGTGTGAAGACTGCTGCAGTCGCCCAGGAGGCACGCGTCGGACGCCCCTCATCGGTAATATGGGGGTTCACTTCACTTTTTGCCCAGGAGCACCGCCATGAACCGACGTGATCACATCCAGGCCCTGGCCGCAGGCATTCTTGCGGGGTGTCTGGGTTCACCCGCTGCCTGGGCCCAAGGGCTCTCGGGTCGCACCTTGCGCTTTCTGGTGGGTTACCCGGTGGGTGGGGTGGCAGATTTCATCACGCGCGCTTGTACCGAGGGGCTGGGTGCCAGCACGGGAACCACCGTGGTGGTGGAAAACCGACCGGGTGCGGCGGGCAACATCGCCATGGAGGCCGTGGCGCGTGCGAACCCAGACGGGTCAACGCTGGGCATGTTCGGGAATTTGCAAGTCACCATGAACCCGCACGTGCCCCAACTGGCCCTCAAGGGGGTTGATCCATTGCGCAGCCTGGTGCCCGTGATTGCCCTGGCCGACATGATTCTCATGCTGGCCGTGTCCCCGCAGTTTGGCGTGAAAACCCTGGACCAATTCCTGGCCAAGGCCAAGGAGCAGGGCTCCAAGGTGCGCTTTGGTATTGCTGGCATTGGCGCGCCGCATCACCTGGCGGCGTTGCTGCTGCAAAAGCACGCCGGACTCGACATGACCCTGGTGCCGTACAAGGGCGGTCCCCCCATGATGGCGGACATCGCCGGGGGGCACCTGGACGCGGTGTTCACCACCTTGCCGGTGGGCGGGCCGATGGTGGCCGCGGGCAAGTTGACCTGGATCGCCACACTGCCAGCCACCCCCATTCCCAGCCTGCCTGGGTTGCCGGCCTTGGCACCGTTGCTGCAGGGCGAGACGGTCCCCACCGGCAACACGGTGTACGCACCGGTGGGCACGCCCAATGCCGTGCTGGTCGAGTTGCATGATGCCTTGCGCAAACTGCTGGACACGCCGGCCTTGGTGGCCCGTCTGCGCTCCAACGGCCTGGAGCCCTTGAACATACCGAGGCAGACCCTGGCGCAACATCTGCGCGACGAGTCGGCCTACATGAAAGACTTTCTCGCCAAAGTGAAGATTGATTTTTCGACTTGAACGGAGCACCTGATTCATGATCATCGACGTCCACGGTCATTTCACCACCACCCCACCGCAGGTGGCAGGTTTCAGGCAACAGCAGGTGGCCGAATTCAAGCGCTCAGGCCAGGTGCTGACCGATCCGCCCGCGGTCAGCGACGAAGAAATTCGCCAGGGTATCGAGGCCAACCAACTGCGCATCATGAACGAGCGCGGCGTGGACTTGACCATTTTTTCGCCACGCGCCATCGGCATGGATCACCACGAGGGCAACGAGGCCACCAACATCGTGTGGGCGCGCTATTGCAACGACTTGATCGACCGTGCCTGCCGACTGTTTCCCGACCGCTTGGTGGGCGTGTGCCAGTTGCCACAAGCGCCGGGTGTGCGTCCCGGCCGTGCGGTGATCGAAGAACTCGAGCGCTGCGTGAACACCCTGGGTTTCATCGGGGCCAACCTGAACCCAGACCCCAGCGGCGGCCACTGGCGCGATCCCCCCCTGTGGGACAGGGACTGGTGGTACCCGCTGTATGAAAAGATGGTGGAACTCAACGTGCCCGCCATGATCCACGTGAGTGGTTCCTGCAACCCGCATTTCAATGCGGTGGCCACGCACTACATCAACGGCGACACCACCGCCTTCGTGCAGTTTCTCACCTCGGATATTTTCAAGGACTTCCCGACCTTGAAGTTCATCATTCCGCACGGCGGTGGCGCCGTGCCCTACCACTGGGGTCGCTACCGCGGCATCGCCCTGGACATGGGTTTGCCACCGCTCGAAGACAAGGTGTTGTCCAACGTGTTCTTTGACACCTGCGTGTATCACCAGGCCGGCATTGACCTGCTGTTGAAAGTGGTGCCCACCGCCAACATCCTCTTTGCGTCGGAGACGGTGGGCGCGGTGCAAGGCATCGATCCCCTGACCGGCCATTTCTTCGACGACACACGCCGCTACATCGAAGGCTCCGAGGTGGCGAACGACGCCATGCGTCGCCGTGTGTACTCGGAGAACGCGCTCGGGGTGTATCCGCGCTTGCGAGCCCATCCACGCTGCTGCCTTTGAAAAGGCGGGGTCCAAGCTCGTGACCGGCCCGAGGCAGCGATCAGGCACAATCAAGCCATGAACCTGAACCGTCGCTGCTTCTCTCGTGGGTTGGTTGTCGCTTCGTGCCTGGGCATCACGGCCGTGGTCCACGGGCAGCACCCTGCGTGGCCCACCAAGCCGGTGCGCTTGCTGGTGGGCTTTCCCGCGGGCTCCACGCCCGACAGCAGTGCGCGTGCGTTGGCCGATGGCTTGGCGACGGTGCTCGGACAGTCGGTGATTGTGGAAAACCGTCCCGGTGCCGCGGGCAACCTGGCAGCAGACCTGGTGTCCAAGGCGCAGGACGATCACACCCTGGGGGTGGTCATCAATGGCAACCTCACCTCGGCCAAGATGCTCAACCCCAACCTGGCCTATGACCCGGCGCGCGATTTCAGCTTTCTGAGTTTGCTGACCACGGCGCCTTTGGCGCTGGTGGCGCGTGCCGATCTGCCTGAGGGCGCGGCTTTTTTTGAAGCGGCAGTGCAACAAGGGGACCGTTGGAATTACGGTTCGGTGGGCGCGGGCTCGGTGGCGCATCTGGGCATGGAGCAACTCAAGCTCAAGGTGCCGGGCCTCAAGGCGGTGCATGTGCCTTACCAGGGCAACCCTGCCGTTCTCACTGCGTTGCTCGGTGGACAGATTCACATGGCCCTGGTGCCCCCGGGACTGGCCATGCCGCACGTGAAGTCCGGCCGTTTGCAGGTCATTGGTTTGACCGGGGGGCGCAGCACCCTGGTGCCCGAGTTGGGGGCTTTGAGTGAACTGGGCGTCAAGAATTTCAACCTGGAAGTGTGGACGGCCTTGATTGGACCTTCCAATCTTTCCAAGGCGGCGCAACTGCGGTTGGCCCAAGAAGTTCCCGCGGTGGTGCGCAGCGCCACCACCCGTCAGCGCTTGTTCTCGCAGGGGTGGAATGCGGTGGGCTCGTCGCCGGAGGGGTTGCGCCTGCGTGTGGCCGACGAAAGCGCCATCCTGGGCGGCATCATCCGTTCGGCCAACATCAAGGCCGAGTAAGACGGTCACCGGCGGGGCCGGTTTCGTGTGGCGCTTTCATCCAGAGCCCGCCAACGGTGTGGAACCATCCATGGCCGGCCCGTTCTGTCGCAACATGATCGGGCAACGCAGTTAAAATCTGTCGGCGCAACACGCTTCACCGCGCGCTGTCGCATCAGCCGTTTGCTCCTGTCGGAGCCATGTAGAGGACACCCATGTATAAAAACCTCAAGGCCTGGTCACAGGCCTTTTTTGTGGCCATTGCTGGCCCATTGCTGCTCAGCAGTCCGGTGGCCACCGCAGAGGCGCCCCCCCTTCAAGTCGGCCTGGTGTATGTCACGCCGCTGGTCCCGTCGGGCTGGGTGGCGCAGCACGATGCAGGCCGACGCGCGATCGAGTCGGCCCTCAACACCCCGCAGGCCAAGCGCCGCGTGGTCACACGCTATGTGGAGAACGTGGCTGAAGGAGCGGACGCCGAGCGCGTGATTCGTGAGATGGCGCGAACAGGCGTGGACCTCATCATCACCCCCAGCTTTGGTTACATGGAGCCCACGCTCAAGGTGGCGGCCGAGTTTCCGCAGGTGCGATTCGAGTCCATCACCGGTTACAAACGCGCACCCAATGTGGCCACGGCCAACGCGCGTTATTACGAGGGGCGCTATCTCGCCGGGGTGGCCGCGGGGCGGGTCAGCCAGTCGCGCATCGCCGGGTATGTGGCGGGCTTTCCCATTCCGGAGGTGCTGCAAGGCATCAATGCGTTCACGCTGGGCATGCAGTCCGTGCGACCCGATGCGCAGGTCAAGGTGATCTGGCTCAACGCCTGGTTCGACCCGTCGCGTGAGCGCGAGGCCGCGATGACCCTCATGAACCAACAGGCGGATGTGTTGGCGTTTCACACCGGCTCCAACGCGGTGATGGTCGCGGCCCAGGAGCGGGGTCGCTGGGCCGTGGCCTACCACTCGGACATGCGCGATGTGGGGCCGCAGGCGCAGCTGCTGGCGGTGACGCACCACTGGGGCGACTACTACACCCGACGGGTGCGTGAGCTGATGCAAGGGCAGTGGACGTCCGGGGATGTGTGGGGCGGGGTGCGTGAGGGCATGGTGCAGGTGCAGGGGTTTGGCCCGGCGGTGCCGGATGCGGTGCGCCGAGAAGTGCTCAGCCGTCGTGACGAGATCGCGGCGGGTCGTCTCCACCCCTTCCGTGGCCCTGTGACGGACCAGGACGGTCACACGGTGCTGAAAGCAGGGGAGGTGATGCCGGATGCGCGCATCCTGGGCATGGATTTCCTGGTGGCGGGTGTGTCTCCGCGCCTACCCCGGTCGGGCGCGCCGCGTACCCCCTAAAATCCCGCCATGAGTATCAAATCCGACAAGTGGATCCGCCGCATGGCCGAGCAGCAGGGCATGATCGAGCCGTTTGAGCCTGGCCAGATCCGCCAGCGCGATGGCCACAAGATCGTCAGCTACGGCACCAGCAGCTATGGCTATGACATCCGCTGTGCCCCTGAGTTCAAGGTCTTCACCAACATCTACAGCACGGTGGTGGACCCCAAGAACTTCGACGAGCGCAGCTTTGTCGACATCGAGTCGGACGTGTGCATCATCCCGCCCAACAGCTTTGCGCTGGCCCGCACGGTGGAGTATTTTCGAATTCCCCGCAATGTGCTGACCATCTGCCTGGGCAAAAGCACCTACGCCCGCTGCGGCATCATCGTCAACGTGACCCCCTTCGAGCCCGAGTGGGAGGGCTATGTGACGCTCGAGTTCAGCAACACCACCCCGCTGCCCGCCAAGATCTATGCCGGCGAGGGCTGTGCCCAGGTGCTGTTCTTCGAGAGCGACGAGGTCTGTGAAACCAGCTACAAGGACCGCGGCGGCAAGTACCAGGGCCAGGTGGGCGTGACCCTGCCCAAAACCTGACCTGACGACGGTAAGTGCAACCCTAGGCCAGTCACAGGCCGACCATCGGGCTCACATAGTCCGTTCATAGGCCGATCACCCCCCGAATCGACCCCTCTGAGGGGTGACCCACCCTGTTGTCAGGCGGGGATGCGACAATACGGCCTGACATGAGTTCTTTTTCCAATTTGCAGCTGGCGCCTACGCTGGCACGTGCCGTGGCCGAAATGGGCTACGAGTCGATGACCCCCATCCAGGCCCAGGCCATCCCCGTGGTACTCGCGGGGCAGGATGTGATGGGCGCCGCCCAGACCGGCACCGGTAAAACCGCCGCGTTCTCGCTGCCCCTCTTGCAGCGCATGCTGCGTCACGAAAACAGCTCCACCTCGCCCGCCCGCCACCCGGTGCGCGCCCTGGTGCTGCTGCCCACCCGCGAACTTGCCGACCAGGTGGCACAGCAAATCAAGCTGTATGCCAAGTACACCCAGCTGCGCAGCACCGTGGTGTTTGGCGGCATGGACATGAAGCCGCAGACGCTGGAGCTCAAAAAAGGCGTCGAGGTGCTGGTGGCCACGCCCGGGCGTCTGCTCGACCACATCGAGGCCAAGAATGCCGTGCTCAACCAGGTTGAGTACGTGGTGCTTGACGAGGCCGACCGCATGCTCGACATCGGCTTTTTGCCCGACTTGCAGCGCATCCTGAGCTACCTGCCCAAGCAGCGCACCACGCTGTTGTTCTCGGCCACGTTCTCGCCCGAGATCAAGCGCCTGGCCAACAGTTACCTGCAAGACCCGGTGACCATCGAGGTGGCGCGTCCGAACGAGACGGCATCCACAGTGGCGCAGCATTTCTACAGCGTGAGTGACGACGACAAGCGTCGCGCCTTGCGACAGGTGCTCAACAACAATGGCCTCAAGCAAGCCTTTGTGTTCGTCAACAGCAAATTGGGTTGTGCACGACTGGCGCGCTCGCTCGAGCGCGACGGCTTGAAGACCGCGGCCCTGCACGGCGACAAGAGCCAGGACGAACGCCTCAAGGCGCTGGACGCCTTCAAGCGCGGCGAGGTGGACCTGCTGGTGTGCACCGATGTCGCCGCCCGTGGCCTGGACATCAAGGATGTGCCGGCTGTGTTCAACTTTGATGTGCCCTTTAACGCCGAGGATTACGTGCACCGCATTGGCCGCACCGGTCGTGCCGGCGCGTCGGGCCTGGCCGCCACTTTTGTGTCTGGCAGCGATCAACGCCTGATCAGCGATATCGAAAAGCTCATCAAGAAGAAGATCGAACTCGAGGCACTTGAGTTTGATGACGAGCGTCCCCGGGGACGTTTCAACACGGGACGTCGTGCCTGGGGTGAGGACGATCCTCGCGATGCGATCGAATCGCCTTCATCGTCGTCGTCACGCGACTCGGGGCACCGCGGTGGACGCAGCCGTCCTGCCGCACCGCCTGCTGACCCGTTCTTCAATCAGCCCTACGAGCCCACCGCTCGCGCCGAGGACGCGCCCGCCGCTTCCTGGGAAGCCACACAAACGCGGCCCTCCCGCAGCCTGTCGGCCAACATCAAAACCAAGCGCAAGGTGCCCGCGCTGTTCAAGTCGGACGAGCCTGTCGGCCACGATTGAACGCCCGGCTGCTCCATGCAGCCCCAGTGGTTTCAGGGGCTCGCAGGCACTGACACGGTGCGCCCAGGGCCATGGGGCTCAAGCGCCCAGGCGGTGAGACTCCCGCCCCACACACAACCCGTGTCCAGACATTTGATATCCGCTCGGGTGAGGCCTCCCAGGGTGGACCAATGCCCGAACACCACCCGCACATCGCGCGTCTGCCGCAGGGGCACATCAAACCAGGGCAGATAGCCTGGCGGTGCATCGCCCAGGCCTTCCTTGGCCATGAAGTCCATGCGCCCCTCGGGGGTGCAAAAACGCAAGCGGGTGAGGCCGTTGACGATGACCCGCCAGCGATCGGGGCCTTGCAAGTCGTCCCGCCACTGATCGGGCTGGTTGCCGTACATGTGCTGAAAAAATTCTTCCGCCTGCGGGCCACGCAACACCGCCTCCACTTCGCCCGCCAGCGCCAGTGTTTGTGCGGGGCTCCATTGAGGCAACACCCCGGCATGCACCATCAGGCAATCGTCCTGTTGCCAGGCCAGCGACTGCTGCTGCAGCCAGTGCATCAAGTCGTCACGGTCTGACGCCTGCAACACGTCTTGCACCGTGTCACCGCGTTTGAGCGGTGCCAGACCGCGGTGCAAAGCCAGCAGGTGCAGATCGTGATTGCCCAGCAAGCAGCGCGCGCTGTCGCCCAGGTCACGCAGGCGGCGCAACACGCCTACGTTGTCGGGGCCGCGGTTGACCAGGTCGCCCAGCACAAAAAGCCGATCGCGGCTAGGAGAGAAGTCCAGGGCCTGCAGCAAGCGTGAGAAGGCCTCATGACAACCTTGCACATCGCCAATCAAGTAAAGTGACATACCGGCATTGTCCGGTATTCGACCCCTTGCCTCTCGCCATGGATATTCTTCTTATCGTCGTCCTCATCCTGCTCAATGGACTGTTTGCCATGTCTGAAATGGCCGTGTCGTCGAGCCGCAAGGTGCGTCTGCTCGCCATGCAGGAGGCGGGCGAGCATGGGGCAGATCTGGCCTTGCAGTTGCTGGAGCGTCCGACCCAGTTTCTGTCCACCGTGCAGATTGGTATCACCTCCATCGGTGTGCTCAACGGCATCGTGGGAGAAGCCGCGTTCAGTGAGTCGGTGTCGCGCTGGCTGGTGTCGGCCGGTTGGTCCGCCACGGTGGCCACTTATGCCGCGACGGCCATGGTGGTCACACTCATCACCTTGCTCACCATCGTCTTTGGCGAACTGGTGCCCAAGCGCATCGCGCAGCTCTACCCGGAAACCATCGCCCGTCACACAGCGCCCCTCATGCGCCTGCTGGGGGTGGTGGCGCGCCCCTTCATTGCCTTGCTCTCGGCCAGCACGGCCGGGGTGTTGCATCTCCTGCGCATGGACACGCGCCGCCAGGACTCGGTCACGGAAGAGGAAATCAGCGCCAGCTTGTCCGAGGGCGTACACGCGGGGCTCATCGAGCACCAGGAACACCAGATGGTGAAGAACGTGTTTCACCTCGACGACCGTCCGCTCAACCCTGAGCGGTCTGGACCTGCTGGAGCAGTTTCGCCGCCCCGCCACACGCACGCAGCGCTCGGCCCAGAGCGGTCGGATGGTGATGGTGGTGGATGAGTATGGCGTGGTGCAAGGGCTCATGACGCCGCGCGATTTGCTCGAAGCCATTACCGGTGAATGGCTGGACCACGCCAGCGTCCAAGACAGCTGGGCCACGCCGCGTGGCGACGGCAGCTGGCTGCTTGACGGCGCCATGCCCGTGGTGGAACTCAAGACACGCATGGGCCTGAGCGAATCCCTGCCCGGCGAAGACCGGGGCCTGTACAACACGCTGGCCGGGCTCATCATGTCGGTGAGCGGCAAGGTGCCCGCCACCGGGGCGCGTGTACAAGTTCAGGGCTGGGAGTTTGAAGTGGTCGACCTCGACGGTCGACGCATCGACAAGGTGTTGGCCAAGCCGCTGGCCCCTCCCGAGCCCGCTTCAGCCGCGCCTCAGGGGCGCGTCATCACGAAGTCGTAGTTCAGCGTGTAGAAGTCTTCCTTCATCACCTTGCCGTCAGGGGCCGTGCCCGGGGGTTGACGGACGAAGTCGGCAATCAGGGACGGGCGAACGCCGAACACAGCGTCGCCATCGAGGTTCTTGCTGTTGCGGTCGAAGATGTGCGTGACCAGCGGACGGAAGCCCTCGGCCTGGATGCGGTAGTGCAGGTGAGCCGGGCGCCAGGTGCGGCCGGTGGTGGCGCGCAACATGATCTGGGCTGTGCCATCGGTCGGAATGGGGTAGTCCACCGGCAGAATCGACCAGAAGTGGTAGCGACCTTCGGCGTCCGCGTGCAACACAGCGCGGGCCCAGGGGCCGTTGGTCTCGAGGTCGGTCTGCACGTCGTACAGGCCACGGTCGTCCGAGTGCCACACGTCGATGACAGCGTGGGGGATGGGGCGACCTTCGGTGTCCAGAATGCGGCCCTGGGCATGCATGGGCGTACCGGCAGCCCCGGCGCTGATGTCAGCGCCCAGGGGGAACTCGGGGGCATTTTCCAGCAGGAACGGTCCCACCAGCGTCGGCTCGGTGGCGTGCGCCGGGCGCGGGTAGTCTTGCGTCACGGTCAGCATGGACAGACCCAGCGCATCCGAGAAGATCATGAATTCGTTGCGGCCCGGGCCACAAAACTTGCCGGTTTCTTCAAAGAGCTGCATGGCATAGGCCCACTCGCTGGCCGAGAGTTTGACCTCTTTGGCAAAACTGTGGATGTGCTTGATCAGCGACAGCATGATCTCGCGCAGACGAGGGTCGGGCGTGTTTTGGTAGCGCTTGAGCACCTCGTCGGTGATCAGGTCGGTGGCGTCATACAGATTCTCGATCGTGTGCGCGTTCTTGTGGTCTGGAGCGTTCATCGTGGCTGTCTTCCTTAATGTTGAAAGTCGGTGGCTTTGTCGCGCAGTTCGTTACCGGGCTTGAGCCGGAACTTGGCAATTTTCATCGATCCGGTGTGCGGCAGGTCGTCCACCATCACAATATACCTCGGTTGCTTGATCAGCGACAAATGCGCCACCGCATGCTGGTGCACCTGCGGGGGGGTGAGTGTGGCCCCGGGGCGGGGGACCACCGCCACCAGAATCTCCTCCTCACCCAGGTCGGACGCCACCCCGATGGCGGCACATTCCAGCACATCCGGGTGACTGCCGATCACGCTGTCAATCTCCGCCCCCGAGATATTCTCCCCGCGCCGGCGGATGATGTCCTTTTTGCGGGTGAAAAAGAACAGGTTGTCGTCGCTGTCGCGCTGACACAGGTCGCCGGTGAGAAACCAGCCCTGGTGAAAACTGGCGGCGGTTTGCTCGGGGTCGTTGAAGTAGCCCTGCATGAGCGTGGGGGTGCGCACCACCAGTTCGCCCACTTCGCCCACGGCCGCGTCCTGCCCGTCAGCGTTGAGGATTCGC
>RFTK01000280.1 GCA_009923505.1 Betaproteobacteria bacterium | reverse complement strand
ACCAGCATTTGATACAGCAGGTGGTAAATCAGGCCGCTGGCCAACAGACCAATGACCAGGAGGGTGGAGTCTTTAGCGTAAATCACCGCCCAGGTGGTGCTCAGCAGACTGGCCGGCCACATCAGCACGCCTGTGATCGAATTAAGGCTCAAGGCACTCGCGTGGGGCAGCCAAAAGCCGGTGATGCGCCGACGCACCAGGCTGTGCAGATGCAGTCGGTCGGCCTGACCGGGGCTGTGTCGCCGCTGTCGCCTTCTTGCTATGCTGAAAAACAACTCAAGCACCGGATAGGCGCAGACCATGATCGGTGCCCAGCTGGATATCCCCGGGTTGCGAGCCGTCAGGGCCACGCCTATCCATCCCAGCACAAAGCCGGCGAAGTAGGCGCCGCCGTCGCCCAGAAATATTTTTCCCATGGGCCAGTTGAGCACCGCAAAGCCGAGCACGGCCGAAGCCAGCACCAAGCTTAGCAACACCAGGTCCTGATCGCCGGCGCCCGCAGCAATCAACGCCATGCCTACAAACATGATGATGAGTGAGCCAGCCGACAGGCCATTGAAGCCGTCGATCATGTTGATCGCATTGGCCATGGTGCCTATGCTCAGCGCGGTAAACAGCAAGGACACCAGGCCCAAGCCGAGCAGCCAGTCCAGTCCCCAGACGCCGGTGTTGGCCACCGAGTAGCCGGTCAAGATGCTGGCCAGTACGCCCGAGCCTATGGTGCACACCAGCCGGGTACGCACTCCTACGGTTTTCGTGATGTCCTCAATGAAGCCCGAGCCGAAGGCTGGAATGGCCGCCAGCAGCAGGGGCGTGAGCAGGGTCTGCAATTTAGCCGGCATCAGCGCCCAGGCCACCAGCACGCCCAGCAGCACCGGCAGGCCGCCAACGCGCGGCGTTGACTGCGTGTGAAATTTTTGAATCCCCTTGTCCTGATCCAGGCTCAGATGGGCGTGCCAGCGCTGGGTCAGCAATAGACCCAAGGTGACCGCCAGCGACACTGCGGCCGCTACCAGCGCAGGCAGAGCGCTTTCAATGCCATTGAGGGAGATTTCGGTCATGGGGGAGGAAAAGGTCGGCTGCTGCAACCCAGATACTAACAGTTTTGGCAAGGTTCCCAGTGTAATTCTTGTCGAGGTCCATTTTGAGCCCGGGGACTCCTTGATGGTTTGCTTGGAGTGTTAATTCAAGTTACCCAGTCTGGAAAAAATTGTGTTCCACATGCTTTC
>RFTK01000279.1 GCA_009923505.1 Betaproteobacteria bacterium | reverse complement strand
TGGTGCATGTAGAGCTTCTCGCCGAACAAGTCCTCCACCGGTCCGATCATGCGGGGATGACGGCCCAGCTTGGCAAACGGCTTGCTGTACAGGTGCGCGGCGAAGTTGGTCCGCACCGCATCGCTGCCTTTTTCTCGGATGTTGTAGGCCTCGCGGCGGCTGTACAACTCGGGCACGGCATCCATCAGGTGGTTGGTTTCATCAGACGTGAAGTGACTGGGGAAGAACAGATAGCCGTCGCGGTCGAATTGTTCGAGTTGTGCCGGGGTGAGTCTCATGAGGGGCTCCTTGGAGTTGAAATGGCTTTAAAACAGTGAAGACAACGGGGTCAGGAAGGGGCGTTGGTCGGAGCTGGCTTGCACGGCCGCTAGCCGACTGTCGTCAATTGATCGCGCAAGCGCGTGGTGAGCTGCCGGCTGGCCTCCCGGGCATGGGCCTCGATCAGTTCGGCCGCTCGCGAGCCGTCGCCTGCCGCAATGGCCTGGGCAATGGCTTCGTGTTCATCCCACAGGCTCTCTCGCTGACGCGAGGATTGCAACACCGCGCCCATGACACGGCGCAGGTGGTGCCAGTGCTGGTGAGCGCTGGGTTCGATCAGCGGGTTTTGTGAGCCCTGGTAGATGGCACGGTGAAAGGCGATGTCGGCATCGATCATGGCCTGGAACCGGCCTTGCTTTTCAGCGCGTCGTCCCTGGGCAATCAACTGGGGATCCACCTGGTAGCGGTGTTGGGCCGCGAGACGGGCGGCCAGCGCGTCCAGTGCGCCCCGCACCTGGTACAGACCCGCGATCTGCTCCGGGTCGAGCAGGGTCACTTGCACCCCCCGGCCTGGGGCGTCCTGCACAAATCCGTCCTTCTTGAGCAGACGCAGGGCCTGCAACACGGGCTGACGCGACACGGCCAGTTGCTTGGCAATGTCCTCTTGAGTCAGCCGGGCACCTGGCGCGATCGACCCATCGCTGATGGCGTCACGCAGCGCCCGGTAAACCTGATCGACCAGGTCGGGGGCGTTATTCGTAGCCTCAGGCAACCAGCCCTGCTCGACGGCAGTAGCTGCAATAACGGACTTCGGATCTAGCTCGGCAGGAACACTAGAAGGCGAATCCAAGTAGTCCGTATTGATACCCACGATAAGCACACGTGGACGGTTCTGAGGGACGCCATAGTCCTTGGCATGTACCAATTCCCAACGGATATCGTAATTCTTGAGCTTACCAAACCCGATGCGT
>RFTK01000278.1 GCA_009923505.1 Betaproteobacteria bacterium | reverse complement strand
GAAGTTCTCATGCGGACATTGTCTGCGATTGCCGCGTGTGTGCCTGCCACCCATCTGACTCAGACGGGTTTCAGACATTGCTGAAACCACGCGCTCAGACCGACCTGTTCATCCCCATGGCCATGCCACCAGTTCACCCAGCCCTGCACATGCCCTAGGTTGGGCACTGTCACCACCTGGCCAGGCTCCAAGCGATCCCGATAGCGCCCCACCGATTCAGGTGGAACGACACGATCCTTCGCTCCCTGAAGGTGCCGCGTTTGCATACGGGTTCTGGGCACCAGCTCATCGGCCGGATTAAGTGAGTGTTGCGGTGCCTCCACACCCTGGACCTTCGCCCAGGCATGGAGATCCAACGGTGACGCCAGGGTCAGCACACAGCGCACATCCTCACGACGCGCAGCCACGAGCAATGCCAGGGTGCCCCCGCCAGAGTGTCCAGTGAGCACCAGTTCACGTGCGCCGCTAGCCTGAAGCAAACGATCCAACATCTGCTGGGTGAGCGCTATGACGGGCTCAGACCAGCGCCCTGATGTCCACCACTCGACCGGGCAGGACTGTCGAGCCAGGGTTGTCAGATACTGGCATGGCCGACCCAGGTAGGCCACGCGGTCATGGGTATCTCCCAGGGCCAGTGGTAACGACACCGAGGTGCTTGGCGTGGGGTCCAAAGGAGGAAGTCGCTGCCCCCACCAGGGTGCGCCGTCGCCCTCCAGGTACACCTGCAGAACCTTGGATGCTTGGCGCTCGTCTGCGATAGCAGCGTGCTTCAACCATGCCTTGATGTTCGGCAGGGCAGAGAATTCGACGAATCCCTGTTGGGTCAATTGCATGCGTTCTCGGTCCACCGGCGAACGGGTCGAATGCCCACAACCACTCAACCAGGCGAACAGCGCACACACCAGGAGCCATTGTCCTGTCTTCATGCCCAGTCGACAGCCCATGGCCTCAGCGGATCATGGGGATGCGTGGCGCCGTCAACTGCTGCAGCAAGGCGTCAAAGCCGCCACTGGTGAGAAAGGCCGGTCGATCACGCAGCAATTGCAAACGCGATTCGCCGGGTTGCAGCACTGCAGGTGTGAATCCACTCAGTTCCTTTCCCACCACCATCGTCTCCCCCGTCTCCAGACTCATCTCAGTTTCGCCCGAATGCACATAGTTGTAGATGCCGGCACGGTCTTTGGCCCCTTCAGGCACAATGGCTAACTCAATGTCCGTGCCCCGAATACC
>RFTK01000277.1 GCA_009923505.1 Betaproteobacteria bacterium | reverse complement strand
AAGATCATTGACGTCCTGACCGAGGACGCGGACATCGTCGTCCGCTACGCCGGCGGCAACAACGCCGGCCACACGGTCATCGTGGGCGGGCAGAAGTTCGTCCTGCACCTCATCCCTTCCGGCATCCTGCGGAAGAAAAAGACCTGCGTCATCGGCAACGGCGTGGTGCTTGACCCCATCGGCCTCGTCAAGGAACTGGATGGCTTGGAAAAACTGGGGGTGCGCGTTTCACCCGACAACTTGCTACTCTCCGAGACCGCGCATGTGGTTCTGCCGTATCACCGCGAACTCGACGGCGCGCGAGAGCTGGCCAAGGGCAAGGGCAAGATCGGCACCACCAAACGTGGCATCGGCCCCTGCTACGGCGACAAAGCCGCACGCGTGGGCCTGCGCGTGATGGACCTCGTCAGCCCGGAGCGATTCGCCGCGAAGCTCAAGGCGCGGGTGAAGGAAGCCAACGCACACCTCAAAGGCCTCGGAGCCAAGCCGGTCAGCTACCGGAAAATTCTCGCGGAATACTCCGCCGCCGCCGAGGTGCTCCGCCCGCACGTCGCGAACACCGTGGTCTATCTGCACGACGCGACGCGGGCGAATAAGGGCATTCTCTTCGAGGGCGCACAAGGCACGTTTCTCGACATCGACCACGGCACCTATCCTTACGTCACATCCTCCAACACGACCGCAGGTGGTGCCTGCACCGGCTCCGGCGTGCCGCTGGGCACGAACAGGCCCGACCACTGGGCGTATTCGGCATTGAAACCTTGGTCCCTCAAGCTGGGCACATCGGGCATGGATTCGAGCTTGCCCACACCCCAGTGGCCCAGCACCCGGATCTTGCCGACTTTGACATGCTGCAGCACCGTGGCCGGCCCAGTGGAGACGGCCTCGATTTGCCCACCCAACAACGCCAACACCGCTGGGCCAGCGCCAGTGAAAGGCACATGGGTAAGCGACATGCCACTGGTTTGGGCCAGGATTTCCATCGGCACATGCATGGTGCCGTAATTGCCCGATGACCCGTAGTTGATGGCCTTGGGTCGGCGGCGGGCGTCTTCGACAAAGTCTTTGGCTGTTTTCCACGGGGCATCAGCGCGCACGGCCAGCACCGTGGGGTCGGCGGTGTAGCGGGCAATCGCTCGCAAGTCGGTGTAGGCATACATGGCGGGGCGACCGACCAAGGCATCGGCCTCGGGGATCACGCTCAGCGAGGACAAGGCCATCAACACGGTG
>RFTK01000276.1 GCA_009923505.1 Betaproteobacteria bacterium | reverse complement strand
ACAGGAAAGTCAATGAAATCAACGGTCTACCCAGACCACCCCCGCGCCAGTGCTAGCTTTGCGTACCGTCACTTATTGCACTGAAAACGAGGAGACCCCAGGCGCAGGCGTCCACGTGCTCGCGAGCAAGCCGGTGCGGGCGCCCAGCTGGAAACGTAGCGGGTTCCCGAACGAGTAGATCAGTCCCCTGGTTTCCAGTGTTCGCAACAGTCGGTAGAGAGTGGGTCGGGACAGCCCGGTGCGCTGCTGCAGCGCCGGAATATCGAGAACCGGCTCCTGCTGTGTGAAACTGAAGAGCACTTCGATGGCGCGTTCCACGGAACGCACCGAGCTGTCACTCAAGATCTGGCTTGTGGTGGGTTGCGACTTCGAATAGAGCTCTGCCATACACATGCTTGCTGAGACTTACCGATTAAAGGTCCAGAACAAGGCAAGCTGACCTGGAGCGGGAACAGCAAGGCAGGAACTGGTCGTTCGCGGCCTGCTCCTGCGGCGTCAGGTACATGTCCCGATGGTCGGGCTCTCCTTCGAGCACGCGTGTGAGGCAGGTCCCACACACGCCTTGCTCGCATGAGGTCGGCACCAGGATACCTTCGGCCGCAAGCGCCGAGGTCACGGTGGCGTCGGCCGCAACGCGGATGGTTCGACCGGAGCTGGCTAGCTTGACCTCGAAGCTTCCGTCGGTGGCCAGCTTCTGCGGCGCGGCGCTGAAGAACTCGTAGTGAAGCTGGTCCTGCGGCCAGCCGCTGCTGCGCGCATTGGACAGCACAGCGTCCATAAAACCCTTGGGACCGCAGGTGTAGATGTGGACTCCGCGCCGTGGCGTGCGCAGCAGCGCGGGCAAGCCGAGCTTCTGCTGCTGCGGGCCGTCGTCAAGGTGCAACTGCACGTGCGCTGCATAGCCCGCCTGCTGGATGCGCTCCCGGAACGCTGTGCGTTCCACCGAACGCGAACAGTAATGAAGGGTGAAAGGCTGCTTGAGCACGTACAGCCGCTCGGCCATGCACAGTAAGGGCGTGATGCCGATGCCGCCAGCGATCAGCAAGGTCTCCTCGGCACCCGGAGTGAGTGGGAAATGGTTCCGCGGTGCGCTGATGGTGATCACATCACCTTCGCGCACGAGCTCGTGCATCGCGCGCGATCCTCCCCTGCCCCGCGGGTCCTTGAGCACGGCAATCTGGTAGCGGTGCGACTCCTCAGGATCGTTGCACAGCGAGTACTGGCGCGTGA
>RFTK01000275.1 GCA_009923505.1 Betaproteobacteria bacterium | reverse complement strand
AATGGCATGTGAGCCTGGTCCGAGCCAGCCACAACGAGTTACTGATTGCCTTTACCCAGGCCATTTCGCAGGCGGTCTACGAGGCCACCGATCTGCGGGGTTTTAACTCGCCGGAGGTGCGCCAGGCCGTGGTTCAGGCCCACCAAAGGGTGATGGACGCGATCGAGCAGCGAGACGGAGATGCGGCATGGCGGCGCATGGGGCGCCATGTAGGTGCTTATGTTGAGGCGGTCGACAAGAGAAGCAAAGAGGCAGCGGCCCAGCGTTTGAATCGCTCGGGTAGCGCAAGCAGAAAGAATTTGGAATAAGCCAACGGACATTCCGCATCAAAGCGGGGGCCGACAGGGGCATGGCGTTTGGCCACAGCCTCGCAAGGAACGCGGGGACCCGCAAGGGCGGGAGGAGTAGTGATGGATCATGAGAGTAAACAGGGCGGCCCAACCGCCTTCGGACCAAGCCAGTGCGCTGCAATGGGACGCTGGGTATGGGCAGCCTTGCTGTTGTCGACGGCTGTATGGAGTTCGGCTTGGGGCCAGGGCGCACCGGCAACTTATCCGAGCGGGCCGGTCAAGATCGTGGTCCCGTTCGGCCCGGGCAGCGGATCGGACCTGGCCACCCGTCTGATGGCCCAGCACTTGAGTACGGCCCTCAAGCAGTCGGTGGTGGTGGAAAACCGTCCTGGTGCCAACGGCGCCATCGCCACCATGGCGGTGGCCCGCGCCAACCCGGACGGCTTGACCTTGCTGTTGGGGACCAGCGGGACGCATGGCGTCAATCCAGGGTTGGTGGCCAAGCTGGGTTATGACCCGGTCAAGGACTTCGCCCCGATCGGTCTGATCGCCACCTTTTCCAGCTTCTTGGTGGTGCACCCCTCGGTGCCTGCACGCACGCCGGCCGAGTTGCTGGCCTACGTCAAGGCCAATCCCAGGATGGTGACCTTTGCGGCTGGCAACACTTCCAGCCTGATGATGGGCGAAATGTTTGCACGCCGCGCCGGTGCCGAGATGCTGCGCGTACCCTACCAAAGCAATCCTCTGGGCCTGACCGATGTGATCGCGGGACGGGTTCAGGTGATGTTTCCGGACATCAGTTCGAGCATGGCCCATGTCAAATCCGGCGCAGTGCGGGCCCTGGGCGTGGTCAGCATGGGCGGGCGTAGTGCCCAGGCCCCAGATCTGCCCAGCCTGGTGGAGACGGGCATTGCCGACTTCAACTTTGTGGGTTGGATCG
>RFTK01000274.1 GCA_009923505.1 Betaproteobacteria bacterium | reverse complement strand
TATTTGCGGTTGAGCGGCACCAGCTCGTTGCGCAGATCATCGCGCACCGCATGCAAAGAGATCGCCAGCATCGAGCCGATTTCGTGTCCGGCACGCTCGATCATCGGCACCACGCCGGAGGTCGACAGAGTGATCCGGCGGCGCGACAGCGACAACCCGTCACCATCGGTCACCACTTCCATCGCATCGCGGACATTCTCGAAATTATAGAGCGGCTCGCCCATGCCCATCAGCACGACATTCGACACCGCCCGCAAGCCGTCGGGGACAAGCCCTTCGGTCGAGCGTTCCGCGCCGGGCCAATCGCCCAAACGGTCGCGCGCCACCATCACCTGCGCGATGATTTCCGAACTGGTCAGATTGCGCACCAGTTTCTGCGTGCCGGTGTGGCAGAAGGTGCAGTTGAGCGTGCAACCGACCTGCGAGGAAATGCACAAAGTGCCGCGATCGGATTCGGGGATATAGACGGTCTCGATCTCTGCGCCCTTGTCGTGGGGGCCGGTCGGAGGCATGCGAATCAACCATTTGCGCGTGCCATCAATCGAAATCTGTTCGGAAATCACCTCGGGCCGCGCCAGCGTATAGCTTTGCTTCAGGCTCGCCCGCATGCCTTTGGAGACATTGAGCATGGCGTCGAATTCATCGACCCCGCGATGATAGATCCAGTGCCAGAGCTGGGCGACACGCATCCGCGTTTCGCGCTCGGGCACGCCGATTTCCCGCAAGGCGCTGACCATTTGCGTGCGCGTCATCCCGACCAGCGACGAGCCGCGCTCGATCACCACAGGCACTGTCACTTCCGGTGTTTTCTCGATTAGAAGACTGTCGCTCGCAATCATAAAGCCCGCTCTCTCAGATGAGTGAACGGGCTTTTAGCATATTGTCGGCACAGGCGCCATCAAAGCGGTTACGGACATTCTTTCTTGATGCGGTCCAGAGCCTGCCCCAATCCGGCCAGTGCATAGGTGTCGGTGGTCGCATTGCCTTTGCCGGAACTGGTTTTGACGGTCATCGTCTTGTTTTTCTTCATCAATTCCACAACGCTATTGTCCTCGGCGGCATTTTTCAGCCAAGCGCTCGTCCCCTTGGTCACCAAAGCATGTTTGGATGCCCCGATGGTCAATTCACCCACCGAATTGTCCTTTGTGGGGAAACCGAGCACCACGTCCGTGATGGTCACCACGGCATTGCTGGCCGCACCCAACACCGCTCCTCCGGTGGGGTTGGACAGGATGACTTGG
>RFTK01000273.1 GCA_009923505.1 Betaproteobacteria bacterium | reverse complement strand
GGCCCCCTCACTGGGGTTGGCCCGGGTGTCATAGACCTTGAGCTCGATCTGGTATTTGCGGCCGCCCACGGTAATGCCACCGGCGGCGTTGAGCTCCTCAGCGGCCAGCTTGAAGCCGTTCATCTGAAACACGCCGGGCGCGGCCATTGGGCCGGTCAGCGCGGTAACCACGCCGATCTGTACCTTGGCGGGCGCAGCGGGCGTCTGCGCGCTCAGGGGTAAACACAGGCTGCCTGCGAGTGCAGCGGCCAGGAGCTTCCAACTTGTTTTCATGGTCGAACTTCCTTGCAAAAAAACCAATCAGGGCAGCCGATAAAGGCGACGCGCATTTTCGCGCAGCAACTTGATCATCACCGACTCCTTGAGCCCCAGTGCCTCAATCTCACGGCGGGTGCGCTCGAAATCGAGCACCGGATAGTCGGTGCCAAAGATCACCTTGTCCTGGCCAAAACTATTGATGTAGTGGACGAACGAGGCGGGCCAGTAGCGCGGGCTGTGCGCATCGCAGCCTATGTACACATTCGCATGCTTCCAGGCCATGGCGATCATCTCTTCGGTCCAGGGGATACCCACATGGATGCCCACCAGCTTGAGTTCTGGGAAATCACAGGCCACCGCATCAAGGGCGATGGGGCGGCCCACGCTGCGCAGCGGCCGCGCCGTGTCATAGACCAGGGACTGCCCCACTTGCAACTGCACCGGCACGTCAAGCTCGACGCAGGCCGCATAAAACGGGTACCAGCGCGCTTGGTCAGGCGCCAACTCAAACCAGTGCGGGTAGAAATGGGCGCCCACAAAGCCGTACTCCTGCACCGCTTGGCGCAGCGCGCGCACACCGGCCATGCCCTCGGTCGGGTCCAGCCCCGCCAGGCCGCTGAAGCGATCGGGATGCTTTTGCACCGCCTCGGCCACCACCTTGTAGGGCAGATGCCAGCTGCCGGGTATGCCCAATTGGCCTGTCTTGGTCGCGATCAGCAGCGATCGCTCAATGCCGGCACGGTCCATCATGTCCAGCATCTGCTGGTGGGTGATGCCCTCGCCGACCGAGGCGTCGCGGCCTATCTTTCCATGCCAGAATGCTTTAGACCAAGCCGGTCGCATTTGCATGATCTCAGGCGTGATCGGATTGACCACGCAGTCAATCGCCTTGATGGATAGATCCATAACTCCCTCCTGTCTCGCTAAAAACGACCGGTGCAAGCCCGGCCCCAACCTGCTTGGCAGGGAGTATCGTTCCCCTCGGGATTGGGCAAGCCCCTA
>RFTK01000272.1 GCA_009923505.1 Betaproteobacteria bacterium | reverse complement strand
CAGATTCCGGGCCTGTTCCTGTCGCTGGCTACCGCCATCATCGTCACCCGGGTCAATACCTCGGAGAACACCACCGAGCAGGCCAGCTCGCAGTTGGCCAACCCCTCGGCCCTGTTCATTTCGGCCAGCTTTCTAGCGATCCTGGGCGTGGTTCCGGGCATGCCCCATCTGGTCTTCCTGACCCTGGCCGCTGCCGCTGCGGGCCTGGGGCTGATGATTCTCAGGCGCAAGGCCGAGCCAACGCCGCAGGAAGTGGCCCAGGCCGCCGCCCTGACCCCGGAAGCCCCCAAAGAACTGGACTGGGACGATGTCGACCAGGTCGATTTGATCGGTCTGGAAATCGGCTACGGCCTGATCCCCCTGGTCAACCCCGATACCGGCGGGCAGCTGATGGCCCGCGTCAAGGGCGTGCGCAAGAAACTTTCTGCGGAGCTGGGCTTTCTGATTCAGCCGGTGCGCATCCGCGACGCCCTGAACATCGACCCGGACTCCTATCACATCGTGCTCAAGGGCGTGGTGCGTGGTCGCGGCGAGGTCAAGGTCGGCCGCGAGATGGCGATCAACCCTGGCCAGGTCTACGGCCCGCTGGAGGGCACACCCTGCAAGGAACCGGCTTTTGGTCTGGACGCGGTTTGGATCGACCCCTCCCAGCGCGACCATGCCCGCACCCTGGGCTACACCGTGGTCGACGCGGCCACCGCCGTGGCCACCCACCTCAACAAAGTGCTGCGCGACAACTGCGCCGACCTGCTCTCGCACGATGAGGTGCAGCAGCTGCTGGACAAGCTGGCCGCACGCTCGCCCAAGCTGGTGGAAGACCTTGTGCCTGGCAAGCTCGCACTGGGTGTGATCACCCGCACCCTGCAAAACGTGCTCAGCGAGAACGTGCCTATCCGCGACATGCGCAGCATCGTCGAGGCGCTGTCGGAGTCGGCCGCCCGCACGCAAGATCCGGAACTGCTGACCACCTTGATCAGGCCCAAACTGGGCCGCATGATCTGCCAGAGCCTGCTCGACAACAACAACAGCCTGTCGGTGATCACCCTGGACCCGGGCCTGGAGCAGCTGCTGCACAACGTCATCCAGCAAAGCCAGCCCGGCCAGCCCATGGTGCTCGAGCCCGGCCTGGCCGAGCGCCTGTTTGCGGCCCTGCGACAGGGCGCACGCTCGGTCGAAGAGCAAGGCCACCCGGCGGTGCTGGTGGTTTCGCCCTCGATCCGGCCCTGGCTGTCCAAGGCAGCGCGCTTTCGGGTGGCTGAT
>RFTK01000271.1 GCA_009923505.1 Betaproteobacteria bacterium | reverse complement strand
GAGGGTGGAGCGAGAAGCCTGCGGCATCGCCCCAGGCGCCCGACTGGCGGTCGAGCAGGGTCGAGCTGATAGACTGGGCCGCGTCCTCGATCACCTTGAGGCCGTCGCCCAACAAAGCGGGGGTCAGTTGCGCGATGTCGGTCACACGCTCACAGGGGATGCCCATCGACGCGGCCACTTGCATGAAATCGGGCATCCACAGGCCAGATGACTGACCACTGCCCACGTAACGACCTTGGAAATAATTGCGCTGTGTGTTGCGGATGGACGCATAACCATTGTTGTTCATGATGATCAGCGTCAAGGGCAAGTTCAGCTGTTTGAGCGTGGCCAACTCCTGCAGGTTAAGCATCAGGCTGCCATCACTTTCAACGCACACCGTCGGCTGACGGTCCGCACCCAGGCAGGCGCCCATGGCGGCGGGCAAACCATAGCCCATGGCCCCCAGTCCCGAAGTCAGAAAAACACGCTGACCCCGTTTGTTGCGAAAAGCTGTGTAAAAAACCTCCACCGCCAAGCCCGAACTGCCGCTAATGACCAAACGGTCTTCAGGAATGACATCGGAGAGTCGGTCCACAAACTGGAAATGGCCAATCGGACTAGTACGTGTGAATTGCCGCCCGTCCAAGGGCAAGTAACGGCGCTTCCAGTCCGCGCAGCGATCGCGCCAGGCGTCGATCGGCCCCATCTCGGGCAAACACTCGGACCAGGCCTGCAAAAAGGCTTTGGCATCGGCTGACACGGCCACCTGAATGTCCATGGTGTGGCGCGCCAGCTCTTGCGGGTCCACATCCACCACGATCTTTTTCGCCTCACGCGCAAAACCTTGGGGGTTGTAGGCTGTGATGATATTGTCCAGACGGCATCCGATGCTGATCAGACAATCGCTGTTTTGGATCGCAAAATTGGGCGCTCTGGCGGCCACGACACCGGGCCTTCCCACATACAGCGCATGCTCCCAGGGCATGGTGTCGGCCGCATTCCAGGTGAAGGCGCACGGAATGCGCAAGCGTTCGGCGATGTCTTTGAAAAGATCCGTGGCACCGGCGATGCGCACGCCATGGCCAATCAGGAACACCGGTCTTTGGGCGCCCTGGACCAAGGCGTTGATTTGCGCCAATTGCCCTGCCCCATTGGGGCTGGCCTTTTGCGTCTCGGGCACGGTGAAAGCCTGAAGTTTTTCCGGCACCACAGGCGCGGCCTGGATGTCCAGTGGCACGTCCAGCCAGACGGGGCCGTTGCGGCCCTTTTTCATGTGCCA
>RFTK01000028.1 GCA_009923505.1 Betaproteobacteria bacterium | reverse complement strand
CGCTTCACCTTGATCGAGGACTACGGACATCACCCGGTGGAACTGGGCGTGACCTTGGCTGCCGCACGCGGCGCGTTCCCGGGGCGTCGACTGGTGCTGGCGTTCCAGCCGCACCGCTACACCCGAACGCGCGATTGCTTTGAGGATTTTGTGCGCGTGCTGCGACAAGCCGATGCCGTGTGGCTGGCCGAGGTGTATGCCGCGGGCGAAGCGCCCATTGTGGGTGCTGATGGACGCGCACTGGCGCGGGCACTGCGACTCGCGGGTCAAGACGACATGCTGTTTGTGCCCACGCTGGACGAGATGACGCAAACCGTGCTGCACCAAGCGCGCGATGGCGATGTGGTGATGTGCATGGGTGCGGGCTCGATCGGTCAAGTGCCTGCGAAGGTGCTTCAGCAATTGGAGGGCCAGGCATGAGTGTCCTGTCTCGCCAACCCATGCCCTGGCTGGCCACTGACACCGTGGCGGTGTTGATGGGCGGACGTTCGGCGGAGCGTGAGATATCGCTCATGTCAGGCAACGGCGTGTTGCAGGCCCTGCAGTCCCGGGGGGTGAAGGCCCTGGCATTCGACCCGGCCGAGCAACCGCTGGAGCGCTTGAAGTCGTTGCAGGTGTCGCGTGTGTTCATTGCCTTGCATGGCCGCTACGGTGAAGATGGCACTGTGCAAGGCGCGCTCGAGTGGTTGGGCATTCCGTACACCGGATCAGGCGTGATGGCCTCAGCCATTGCCATGGACAAGGTGATGACCAAACGCCTGTGGCGGGCGGTGGGTCTCAGCACCCCTGACTATGTGTGGCTGTCGCCCGATCAGCAAACGCCTGAACAGATCGCGCAAGTGCCGGACCGTCTGGGCTTGCCCTTCATTGTCAAACCCCCCCGAGAAGGCTCCTCGATTGGTGTGACCAAAGTGAGCGCGCAGGAGCAACTCGCGGCGGCGGTCGACATCTCGACGCGCTTTGACCCAGACTTGCTGTGTGAGTCGTTCATCGAAGGACTGGAGGTCACCTGCCCCGTGTTGGGCGAAGGCCCGACGGCCCATGCCCTGCCGGTGGTGCGTATTGCAGCCCCGCAGGGTGCGTATGACTACCAGAACAAATACTTCACCGATGAGGTGAAGTACCACTGCCCGAGTGGATTGCCGGCAGACCTGGAGGAGGCCATTCAGCAGCAGGTGGTCGCTGCCTACCGGGCGCTGGGTTGCCGAGGCTGGGGGCGGGCCGATCTGATGATTCGCGCCAGCGATCAGCAACCCTTTCTGCTCGAAATGAACACCTCTCCTGGGATGACCAGTCACTCGCTGGTGCCCATGTCCGCACGTGCGGCCGGTATCTCCTACGAGGACTTGTGTTTGCAGGTGCTGGCCAGTGCCAGCCTTGATCACGACGGCGGGAGGGATGCATGAACGCGCGTCTGCACGCCACCCTGAACGCCCCCCTGGCCACGCCGTTGGATATCAAGCTCATGAATGTCATGTCCAGTTTGATGCTGACCGGTGTGGTGCTGTTGCTGATCGCAGCGTTCCTGTGGTGGCTGGTGCGCTTGCCCGTGTTTGCCCTGGCAGGTATCACGGTGCGAGGTGATGTCGAGCATCACAACGCGGTCACGGTACGCGCCAATGTCGCCCCGAAGTTGCAGGGCAATTTTTTCACGGTGGACCTCAACCAGGCGCGACAGGTGTTTGAAGGCTTGCCCTGGGTACGCCATGCGCTGGTGCAGCGAGAGTTTCCCAACCGCTTGCGGGTGGTGCTGCAGGCGCACAGCCCCGTTGCGTACTGGGGCGCTGAGGGCGAAGGGCGGTTGATCAATTCGCAAGGCGAAGTGTTCGAAGCCAACCTGGGTGACCTGGAGGACGACGAATTACCTCGTCTGAGTGGGCCGGACAACCAATCAGCCGAGGTGCTGGCCATGTACCAGGCCCTGCAACAACCGGCCAGCGTTTTGGGGGGTGTGCTGATGGGGCTGGATCTGACGCCCCGGGGCAGCTGGCGCGTGACGATGTCGAGTGGGGCTCGCATCGAATTGGGACGAGGTTCAACAACCGAGGTGCTCGAGCGACTCGACACCTTGGTCAGGACGCTGCCGCAGGTGGCGTCGCGGTTGGGTAGAAAAGTGTCGGCCCTTGAGGCCGCTGATTTGCGTTACGACACCGGTTATGCCTTGCGAATGCGCGGCGTGACCACGGTGGATCCACAGCAGGTGAAGAAATAGGTGCGGGGTGGTTATGGCAAAAGAATATAAAGATCTGGTGATTGGACTGGACATCGGCACCAGCAAGGTGATGGTGGTGGTGGCGGAGGTATTGCCGGGTGGCGAGCTCAAAATCGCCGGTCTGGGTGTGGCGCCGAGCAACGGGCTCAAGCGCGGCGTGGTGGTCAACATCGACGCCACGGTGCAGAGCATTCAGCAAGCCTTGAAGGAAGCCGAGTTGATGGCCGACTGCAAGATCACCCGGGTGTACACCGGCATCACGGGCAGTCATATCCGGGGCATCAACTCGAGTGGCATGGTGGCGGTGAAAGACCGTGAGGTGACGGCGCCCGACGTGGCCCGCGTGGTGGAGACCGCCAAGGCCATCAACATTTCGACCGACCAGCGTTTGCTGTTGGTCGAGCCGCAGGAATTCGTGATCGATGGCCAGGATGTGAAAGAGCCGATTGGCATGAGCGGCATTCGACTGGAAGCCAAGGTGCACATCGTCACTGGCGCTCAGAGTGCGGCTGAAAACATCATCAAGTGCGTGCGCCGCTGCGGACTCGACGTGGACCAACTGATGCTGAACCCCCTGGCCTCCAGCCAGTCGGTGCTGACGGCCGATGAAAAAGAACTGGGCGTGGCGCTGGTGGACATTGGTGCTGGCACGACGGACGTGGCGATCTTCACCGGCGGTGCGATCCGCCACACGGCGGTGATCCCGATTGCGGGCGATTTGATCACGAGTGATATCGCCATGGCCTTGCGCACGCCCACCAAGGACGCCGAGGACATCAAGGTCGAGTCGGGCTATGCCAAGCAACTGCTGGCTGATCCGGACATGCAGGTTGAAGTGCCGGGTCTGGGTGACCGCGGCCCGCGCATGCTCAGCCGTCAGGCACTGGCCGGCGTGATCGAGCCACGGATCGAGGAAATTTTTTCGCTGGTGCAGCAGGTGGTGCGCGATTCGGGCTTTGAGGAAGTGTTGTCCTCAGGCATCGTGCTCACCGGCGGCAGCGCCATCATGCCTGGCATGGTGGAGCTGGGCGAGGACATCTTTTTAAAGCCGGTGCGACGTGGCTTGCCGCACTACAGCGGCGCGCTTTCGGACATGGTCTCGCAGCCGCGCGCGGCCACCGTGATGGGCTTGCTCGAAGAGGCTCGCCTGGGTCGAATGCGGGGCTTCAAGGTGGCGCAGAAAAATGGTTCCGTCAAGACCGCGATGGGGCGTGTCAAGGACTGGTTTGTAGGGAATTTCTGATCATGCTGTTCAATTCACACGTTCCTTTTCCGCGTGGCAGCCCGGGCCTGTTGGCCGAGCGGCGACGATGGCGACCTTGTTGTCGCGGCGCCCCTCCCCAGACAGGATGACAGAGATCAATAACAACACACAAAAATTTAGAAACACGGCAACTGCTTAAAGATGGATTGGAGTTCAAGATGAGCATCGAAATGATTGAAGTGGAAGAGTTCAACGCGGGCACCCAGATCAAGGTGATCGGTGTAGGCGGGGGCGGCGGCAACGCGGTCGAACACATGATCGCCAGCGGCGTCAAAGGCGTGGAGTTCATTTGCGCCAACACCGATGCGCAAGCCCTGCGCGCGAGTTCGGCCCACAAGGTCATCCAGTTGGGCCACAGCGGACTGGGCGCGGGCAGCAAGCCCGAGCGAGGCCGTGAGGCAGCGGAGGCCGCGGTGGACGAGATCCGCGAAACCCTGGAAGGCTGCAACATGCTCTTCATCACCGCCGGCATGGGCGGCGGGACGGGCACCGGTGCTGCCCCCATCGTGGCCCGCGTGGCACGCGAGATGGGCATCCTGACCGTGGGTGTGGTGACCAAGCCTTTCGACTGGGAAGGCAACCGCCGCATGACCCATGCCGAAGCCGGCCTCGCTGAACTCGAGGCCAACGTCGACTCGCTGATCGTGGTGCTGAACGAAAAGCTGCTGGAAGTGCTGGGTGACGATGTGACCCAGGACGAGGCCTTTGCCTACGCCAACGACGTGCTGCGCAACTCGGTGGGCGGCATTGCCGAGATCATCAATGTCGAGGCGCTGGTGAACGTGGACTTCGAAGACGTGCGCACGGTCATGAGCGAGCACGGCAAGGCCATGATGGGCACGGCCAAGGCCAGCGGCCCGGACCGCGCCCGCATTGCCGCTGAACAAGCCGTGGCTTGCCCGCTGCTGGAAGGCATCGACATGTCAGGTGCCAAGGGCGTGCTGGTGCTGATCACCGCTGCCAAGGGTGGCTTGAAGTTGTCCGAGTCGCGTGAAGCCATGAACACCATCCGCGCCTTTGCGTCATCCGAAGCCCATGTGATCTACGGCACGGCTTACGACGAAAGCCTGGGCGATGAGATCCGTGTGACGGTGGTGGCCACTGGCCTGTCCGTGGGGGGGCGTGTCAACAAGCAGCCGCTCAAGGTGCTGCGCACCGGGACCGACAACGTGCCCTTCACCGTCGAGACCAACACCGCGACGCCGCAGCAGACCGGGACCACCGGTGCCACGCAGCCGGACTACGGCAGCATGGCCGTACCCAGCGTGTGGCGCACCAACCGCACCCAGGCGGCCGCCAAAGTGGATGCGCTGGCTTCAGGGGGCATGGACGATTACGAAATCCCGGCCTTCCTGCGCAAGCAGGCTGACTGAGTGGTGTGCGGGATCTCGGGCGAGATCCCGCATAAATGCACACCCGCCGGGTAAAATCGACCCGTGCTGCAACAACGAACTCTCCAGACCCTGACGCGTGCCGTCGGGGTGGGGCTGCACAGCGGTGAGCGCGTCGAGCTCACCCTGCGCCCGGCCCAGCCCGACACCGGCATTGTGTTTCGCCGGGTCGACCTGCCCTCGCCGGTGGATATTGCGGTGAGCGCCACCGCAGTCACGGACACGCGTCTGGCCTCCACCATCTCGCAGGCCGGTGCCAAGGTGCACACCATCGAGCACCTCATGTCGGCCTGCTCGGGCCTGGGCATTGACAACCTGTATGTCGACATCACCGCCGAAGAGGTGCCGATTCTCGACGGCTCGGCCGCGTCTTTCGTGTTTCTGTTGCAAAGTGCCGGCATTGCCTTGCAAAACGCGCCCAAGCGTTTTGTGCGGCTGCTGCAACCGGTGGAAGTGCGGGAAGGACAAGGCGCACAGGAAAAGTGGGCACGTCTGGCTCCCCACCATGGCTTCAAACTGAGTTTTGAAATCGACTTCAACCACCCGGCGGTGGACTCCACCGGCCAGCGTGTGGAGTTCGACATGGACACTGGGCGATACAGCCGGGACATTGCGCGAGCGCGCACCTTCGGCTTCACCCGTGATGTGGAGATGATGCGCTCCAATGGCCTGGCCCTGGGCGGCGGTTTGGACAATGCCATCGTGATGGACGACTACAAGGTGCTCAACAGCGACGGCTTGCGCTACGACGACGAGTTCGTCAAACACAAAATTCTTGACGCCATGGGCGACTTGTATGTGCTGGGCAAACCGCTGCTGGCCAGTTACAGCGCCTTTCGTTCGGGCCATGCGATGAACAACCGCCTGTTGCGCGAGTTGCTCAGTCGCCCCGACGCCTACGACATCGTGACCTTCGAGGACGAGCGTGCCGCCCCCAAGGGGTTGGCGCAACTCACGCCGGCCTGGTGATCAACCCGTGCGTCCCGCACGGTACATGCCGCTGGCGCGACTGCGCTCGGCCCCCACCCCTTGCTGGCTCAGCAGTGCGCGTGCCGCATGGGCGTGTGTGATGGCCAAGCCGAGTGCATCGGCCGCGTCGGGCCCTGGCAGGCCGGGTAACTTCAGCAAACGCTTGACCATTTCCTGCACCTGCGCTTTGCCGGCCTTGCCGTGGCCGGCAACGGCTTTTTTCATTTGCAGTGCCGTGTATTCAGCCACCGACAGGTCGCGCGTCACCAGAGCGCTCAGACAAGCGCCGCGGGCTTGCCCCAGGAGCAAGGTGGCTTGCGGGTTCACATTGACGAACACGATTTCCAGCGCCGCACAGTTCGGCTCGTAGCGCTCCACCACCTCCTGCACCCCCTCAAACAGCACGCGCACGCGTGCGGGCAAATCCCCGCGTGGCAAGTGGGTGGTGCGGATGGTGCCACTGGCCACATAGGCCAGTGCACTGCCTTGGGCCTCGACCACCCCAAAACCGGTGGTTTGCAAGCCGGGATCAATACCAAGAATGCGCATGAAATCTCCGTGAGGTCTCACGGTAACACAGCGCTGGGTAAGCGACCCATGATCACTTCGGCACGGCCTTGTAGATAGGCCGATTGCGGCAGCTTCTCAAAATACTTGGGACGGGGCAACATGACCGCCAATCGCGAAGCTTCCCACGCATTCAACGCCGAGGCGGGTTTGTTGAAGTAGTGCTGCGCGGCAGCCTCGGCACCGAACACGCCCTCACCCCATTCCACGCTGTTGAGATAGATCTCCAGGATGCGTCGCTTGCTGAGCAGTCCTTCGAGCATCAGGGTGAGCACAAATTCCTGGCCCTTGCGCAACAGCGTTCGCTCACCGGACAGAAAAAGGTTCTTGGCCAATTGCTGGGTGATGGTCGAGCCACCCACCACCTTGGCCGCGCTGCCCTGACGGGCGCGCAGCGCCTGCGCTTCGGCGCGGGCGTTGTGTCGCCAGGCTTTTTCGAGGGCTTCCCATTGCACGCCATCGTGGCGCACGAAGATGTCGTCTTCAGAGACGATCACCGCACGCTTGAGTGGGTCTGATATCTGATCGTAGGTGACCCACTCCTGCCGCCAGCGCAAGCCTTTGGGTTGTTGTGACAAGCGCCAGACCTCGGAGCGTTGAAACGCGGTGGATTCAGGTGCTATCACCGCCATCAGCGCCACGCGTCCCACAAAATAGACTTGCAGGGCCAGCACAGCCACTGCCACCAGGATCAGCAGTCGCGCGAGAAGCTCCAGGGGGCGAGGCCAGGTCATCATGGTCCAGTGAGCTCGGTTTGCAAGCGATGGTCTCGCGTGAAGGAAAAGCGCGAGACCAGGGCCAGCTGATCGGTGTGACGCTTCATCTCGACGGTGAATGGACCGAAGGGACCCGCGCGCGAGGCAATGGCTTGCGCTCGACGGTCAAGCTCGGGCTGACCCGAGGAGGTGACCACTTCGGTTCCTATGACACGCCCTTGGCTGTCCACGGTGACGATCATGGTCAGGTCACCGTAGAGCTTGCGGGTGCCGATCTGGGGAAACTGTTGCGTGCCCAGGGTTTCAATCTTGCGGCGCAAGCGGTCGTAATACTGGGCGTAGCTCACTTCGCGCGTGGAGGGGCTGAGGTAGCGTTTGCGTGGGCGGGCATTTTCGACCTCAATGCGCTGTTCGATCTCGGCCAGCATTTTGAGGAGCTGGCGGCGCCGGGCCTGGGTGGCTTCGCGCTGCATCTCCTGCTGCGTGGTGGGAAGCTGGGCCAGTTGGGCCTTGACCTGTGCCAGCAATTGGGATTGCTGGGTTTGTAAGGCGGTGACTTGTTGTTCCATGGTGTCGAGGTGCTGACCCATCTGGTGCAAGGGCGAATGGGGCAATGGCGCTCGTGCGCGCGCCGAGTCGTTGCCGCTCCCGCCACCCAACAGCGTGCTCTGTGCCAAGGCCTGGGGCTTGGAGTGGGTGTCGCGACTGCGGGTTCGCGCATTCACCAGCACGATCTCGAGCGGGCTGTCCTCGATCATGCGCTCGGGTCGAAGTGGAGGGCTCACGGTCAGGCTCAGCAAGGCCGCATGAAAAGCGAGCGAGATCAGCAGCGCCCATTGCAGGGTGCTGAGATGGAGCACTGGAATCTGGGGCCAGCGCAGAGATGTTTTCATGATCTGCCCATGAGCTGCGTGAAGAAGCCGCGTCAAGAAGCCCCTGTTCAGGGGGCTGGCATGGGCTCAGTGGCCGGGTGGCCGTTGGATGCTGAACCCGGTTCCTCAACATCCAGGTCGAGGGCGATGGACAACGGACCTGCGCTCTCCTCCTCGTCCGAGGCATCGTCGAAGGCGCTGTCCAAGGTAGCATCGCGCGCGCCGCTGGCGGTCGTGGCGACATCGAGCACCTGGAGCAACTGGCCGCTGATGTCCAGCGTGATGTCATCGGGTTCGCTCAATTGCAGCAGCACCCTCGAGCCGCGAGTCAGTGCGGCACCGCCAGCACCGAGGACCGGCAGCACCAGCGGCAGGTGGTCTGCACGCGCCATGGGGGGCATCCCCGGCATCACCTTGAACACAGTGGCTTCGATGTCGCGCAAGCCCTGTTGACGCAGGTGCTGCAAGGTCCAGAACCGCTCCATCGAGGCCTGGTAGCCGTTGTAGGCCGTGTAGGCCGCGTCGAAGGCCGAGATGATGGACATCAGCGCGGTGTCTTTGGGCTTGAAGGGGGCTGCCAACGCGGCGGTCTTGCCATGGCGAGCACAGGCGATGATCTGCCACTGGTTGACCAGGTCCACATAGCGTCTGAGCGGCGAGGTGCTCCAGGCGTAGCACGGCACGCCAATGCCGGCGTGGGGCAAGGCACGCGTGCTCATGCGAACTTTCACGCCCGGGGCGAGACTGGCCTGACTGCGGTAGATCGCGGGCACACCCAACTCGGCCATCCACTGGCCCCAGGTGCTGTTGGCCAGGATCATAGCCTCGGCCACGATGAGATCCAGGGGCGCACCCCGCTGGCGCACGCCCAGCGTCACCGTTTCCGTGCCTTGGGGGCCGTGGTCGCCCACGCCTTCCAGCCGGAAAGTGTAGTCGGGCCGGTTGAAGGTTTCAGGTTTACCTCGCACCTGCTCGCGGTGAGATTTGAGGGCTTGCGCAAGCCGGTGCAAAAAGGCCAGTTCGGCGTGGGGCAAGGCCTCCAGCGCGCTGGCGGGGTGATCACCCGGGATACGGGTGTCAGGCGCATCCGACTGCAACCACGATTCGGTGACCACGGAGTCGAGGCGGTCGTGGCGCAGATTGGCCACGATGTGCACACGCTCCAAGCGCGTCTCGCTCGAGAGAACGTTGAGGCTGGCCTCGTCGAATTTCACATACAGCGAGAGAGCCGGGCAGTTCTGGCCCTCTTGCAGGGTGTAGGTTTGCACCACCGCATCAGGCAACATGGTGATTTTGTGGCCCGGCATGTACACCGTGGACAGCCGTGAACGTCCAACCAGGTCGGCTGCGCTCTCGGGCGTGATGGCCAACCCCGGCGCTGCGATGTGGATACCCACAACCACTTCACCGCTGCCCAGACCTTGGACCGACAGCGCATCGTCGATCTCGGTGGTGTGAGAGTCGTCAATCGAATACGCCCGCACCGATGCCAGCGGCAGATCGTCGGTGATCGCAGGCGTGCTGAGGGAGGGAAAGCCCACGCCCTTGGGAAAGTGCTCGAACAGGAAGCGCTGCCAGTGAAACTGGTAGGACGAGGTGATGGCCCCCGCCCGTTGCAGCAACGCCAAGGGGGCGGTGTGGGTGGCGCGCGCGGCCTCCACCACGGCTTTGTATTCCGGCCCGTTCTTGTCGGGTTTGAACAAAATACGGTAGAGCTGCGAGAGGATGGGTGCGGGGCAGGTGCCTGCTGCCAATTCTTGTGCCCAGGCGTCGATCTGCAACTGGAGTTGCTTTTTCTTCTCGATGGCGACCAAGGCTTGCTGGAGGATCTCGGCGGGCGCTTTCTTGAAGCGTCCCTTGCCAGCGCGGCGGAAATAATGCGGCGCTTCATACAAGCGCATGAGCGCAGCGGCCAGCTCCACGGGGGTGGCGTTGGCACTGAAATACTCGTGCGCCAGGTCGGCAAAACCGAACTCATCGACTGGGGCAAATTCCCACGCCAGGTCCAGCTCGATGCTTTGGGCCACGGTCGCGGCCTGCTCCATCAGCCGAGCCGGGGCGGGTTGCTCGAAGCGCAACAGCACCTGGGAGGCCTTGGCCTTGACCCGCTTGCCGGATTCCAGCTCGATCTGAGCGGAAGCCTCGGCTTCAGACAGGATGCGGCCGGCGAGAAATTTGCCAGCGTCTTCGAACAATGCGTACATGGTTCAATTGTCCCATGCTCCGGTGCGCGGCAGGACCTGGCACCACGTGGGGGCGGTTCACAAACCCAGGAAGCCCATGACCTCGGGGAGCAGGGTTTCAAAATCGCTCAGCGCGTGGTCTCCTCCCGGCACCACACGCAGCTGGCAGGCTGCGTAGCGCTGTCGCATCTCGTCAAATGGCAGCACCTCGTCGTGAGTCCCCAGGACTGCCAGCAATTGTGCTGGCTGCCCCATGGGCCCCGGCGGCTGGTCGGCGGGCAACTCCTGCTGCAACGTGCGCAACTCGTCGACGAACTCAGGGATGAAGTGGATGTGCTGGCTCGGGTCGTGCCACACCGGGTGCGTACCGATGTAGTCGGCCAGGCTGCTCGCGGGCTGTACCGAGGGGTTGATGACCACGGCGCGGCAGCCGCGGCGGCGCGAGAGCCAGCTGGCATAAAACCCACCCAGGGAAGACCCCATCACCGCCATGGTGGGGGTGGGCCAATCCAGCGAGCCGCTGAGAATGAGTTCACAGGCCTCACGTGGCGAGGGAGGCAGCGCCGGACTCCACCAGGTCACTCCCGGTGCGTGCTGCTCCACCCAACGCCGAGTGAGTTGTGCCTTGGTCGATTGCGGGGATGACCGAAAGCCATGCAGGTACAACAAATGGGTTGTCGGTGTCGGGGTATGGCTCATCCGGGATAATTCTGCCCTATGAGCCTCGTCATCCAAAAACCCGCCCTGTGGCAACGCCTGCTGTTTTGGCTGCGTGGGTTTGATGGGCCGCTGGCCTTTGCAGTGTTCATGCTGGCCTGTGCGGGGCTGATCACCATGTATTCCTCGGGCTATGCCAACGGGGAACGCTTTCTGGATCACGGTCGCAATATTCTGATCGGCGGCTTCATCATGTTTGTGGTGGCGCAAATTCCGCCGCAGCGCTTGATGGTCTTGGCCGTCCCCTTGTATACCCTGGGTGTGGCGCTCCTGATTGCTGTGGCGCTCTTTGGGCTCACCAAGAAGGGGGCGCGTCGCTGGCTCAATGTGGGGGTGGTGATTCAGCCCAGCGAAATCCTGAAGATCGCCATGCCACTGATGCTGGCCTGGTGGTTCCAGAAGCGCGAAGGACAGCTGCGGCCCCTGGACTTCCTGGTGGCGGGCGTGTTGTTGCTGGTGCCGGTGGGGCTGATCGCCCGTCAGCCCGATCTGGGGACGGCGTTGCTGGTCTTGAGTGCCGGGCTGTTCGTGATGTTTTTCGCAGGCCTCAGCTGGCGCCTCATCGTTCCCCCCCTGGTGCTAGGGGTGATCGGACTGTTCTTGCTGGTGGTGTTCGAGCCCGAACTGTGCGCCGAGGGTGTGCGCTGGCCGCTCTTGCATGACTACCAGCAGCAACGCGTGTGCACCCTGCTGGACCCCGAGCGCGACCCGCTGGGCAAGGGGTTTCACATCATTCAGGGCATGATCGCCATCGGCTCAGGGGGGTTCTGGGGCAAGGGCTACATGCAGGGCACGCAAACGCACCTGGACTTCATTCCTGAGCGCACCACCGATTTCATCTTTGCCGCCTATGGTGAGGAGTTTGGTTTTGTGGGTAACCTGTTACTCATCCTGGGCTTTTTATTCCTGGTGTTGCGCGGCCTGGCTATTGCGCTGGAAGGGCCTACGCTGTTTGCCCGCTTGCTGGCGGGCAGCATCACCATGATTTTCTTCACCTATGCCTTTGTCAACATGGGCATGGTCAGTGGCATTCTTCCGGTGGTGGGCGTGCCCTTGCCCTTCATCAGCTATGGAGGGACCGCGATGGTCACCCTAGGATTTGGATTGGGCATTCTGATGTCAGTGGCCAAGGCCAAACAGTTGGTGCAATCATGAGCGTTCGTCAGACCGTGGGCATTGTGGGCGTGGGCAACATGGGGGGTGGCATGGCGAGACGCCTGCTCGGCCTGGGGTGGCGCGTGCATGTGTGCGACATCGATGAGAGCAAAACCACTGCTTTGCAAGCACTTGGGGCCATCGTGCAGGATTCGCCGGCGGCCTTGATGGCGGCGGTGGATCGACTCATCGTGTGTGTGATCGATACGCCCCAGGTGGAGTTGGTACTATGGGGTCCGCAGGGTGTGAGCCAGTCCTTGCGCCCGGGGCAGACCGTCATGCTGTGCCCGACGCTTTCACCCGAAGATGTCGAGTCCCAGGGGCAACGTCTGGCTGCCTTGGGTGCGCACGCCATCGATGCGCCCATGTCCGGTGGACCCCAGCGTGCCGCCGAGGGGACCATGAGCCTGATGGTGGCGGCCCCGGCTGCGGTGTTTCAAGCCAACCAGGATTGGCTCGATGCCTTGTCGGGCCTGGTGTTCCATGTCAGCGAGCGCGTGGGTGACGGCGCCCGCACCAAACTGGCCAACAACATGCTGGCCGGGATCAACCTGGTGGGTGCAGCCCAGGTGCTGGCCATGGCCCAGCGCATGGGGCTGGATGGGTCCAAAACCCTCGATGTCATGGAGCGCTCCAGCGGCCAAAGCTGGATTGGTTCCGACCGCTTGCGCCGTGCTTTGGTCAACGACTATGCCCCGCGCGCACACGTCACCTTGCTCGAGAAAGACACGCGGCTGGCGGTCCAGGCCGGGGATTCAGTGGGCTTCACGCCGGAGCTGGGTCGACTGGCTGCCGACGTGTTCGCCCAGGCACACGCGGCAGGCCTGGCCAACGAGGATGATGCCAGTGTCTTCAAGCTCTATACACTCCAACCATGATCTCACGCGAACCTACTCTTGAGCGATTGGCCATTGCACGTCGCTGTCTGCTCGACCCCTTCGGCCTGGATGAAAGCCATTTGCAGCGAGCGCTGGCCGAAATTCGCCAACACCGGGTGGATGATGCCGACCTGTATTTTCAGACCACTCGCTCGGAAGGCTGGAGCCTGGAGGAGGGCATTGTCAAATCGGGCTCTTTCAGCATTGACCAGGGCGTGGGCGTGCGCGCTGTCTCGGGCGAGAAAACCGCCTTTGCGTATTCCGACGATATTTCCATGGCGTCCTTGCTCGATGCCGCGCGCACGGTGCGATCGATCGCCGCCGCGTCGAGCTCAGCCAGCACCCGCGTGCCTGCGCGCAAGGTGGCCCCCAGCCGATCGCTCTATGCAGACCTGGACCCGATCCTTTCGCTGGATAGCACCGCCAAGGTGGATTTGCTGGGACGTGTGGAAGCGCTGGCGCGCGCACGCGATCCGCGCGTGGTGCAGGTCATGGCCGGATTGGCCAGCGAACACGACGTGGTGCTGATTGCCCGTGCCGATGGCACGCTGGCTGCGGATGTGCGTCCGCTGGTGCGCCTGAGTGTGACGGTGATCGCCGAACACAAAGGCCGTCGTGAAATGGGCTCGGGCGGCGGTGGCGGACGCTGGGGTCTGGAGCGTTTTGACGATGTGCTGTTGCGCCGCTATGTGGACGAAGCCGTGGACGCGGCCCTCACCAACCTTGAGGCGCGTCCCGCCCCGGCGGGCGAGATGACGGTGGTCCTGGGTCCCGGATGGCCGGGGGTGCTCCTGCATGAGGCGGTGGGCCATGGCTTGGAGGGTGATTTCAACCGCAAAGGCTCGAGTGCGTTCTCGGGCCGTATCGGCCAACGGGTGGCGGCACCCGGCGTGACCGTGCTCGATGACGGTACGCTGGCCGACCGGCGCGGTTCGCTCAACGTGGACGACGAGGGCTGTGCCAGCCAGCGCAATGTGTTGATCGAGGACGGCATTTTGCGTGGCTATATCCAGGACGCGATGAATGCGCGGCTCATGGGGGTGAAGCCCACCGGCAATGGACGTCGCGAGAGCTATGCGCATCTACCCATGCCTCGCATGACCAACACTTACATGCTGGGCGGCGAACACGATCCCCAAGAAATCGTGGCGAGTTTGCGCAAGGGTTTGTACGCCACCAACTTCGGTGGCGGGCAGGTGGACATCACCTCGGGCAAATTTGTGTTCTCGACCAGCCAGGCCTGGTGGGTCGAGAACGGCAAACTGCAGTACCCGGTGAAAGGTGCCACGCTGGTGGGCAATGGACCGGATGTGCTGACTCGGGTGAGCATGATCGGCAACGATATGGGCCTGGACAGCGGGGTGGGCACCTGCGGCAAGGAAGGGCAGAGCGTGCCGGTGGGCGTGGGCCAGCCGACCTTGCGCATCGAAGGCCTCACCGTGGGTGGAACGGCGTAAATCCTTGGCGGTTGGGTTCAGCGCTTGGCGCGTCGCGCTTTGACACCCTTGGCCAAGATTTCCAGCGTCTGCACGGAATCCTCCCAGCCCAGACACGCATCCGTGATGCTTTGACCCAAGTGCAGGCGCTGCGGGTCGTCCTTGCCTGGCGTGAATTTCTGCGCACCGGCTTTGAGGTGGCTTTCAATCATCACCCCAAAGATCTGGCGTGAGCCCTGGGCGAGTTGATGGGCAATGTCTTGCGCCACCTCGCGTTGCTTTTCGTGTTGCTTGCTGCTGTTGGCATGGCTGCAGTCCACCATGAGCGTGGCAGGTAATTTGGCAGCCTCGAGCTCCTGGCAGGCGGCCGCGACACTGGCAGCGTCATAGTTGGGTGCCTTGCCGCCACGAAGAATCACGTGACAGTCCTGGTTGCCCTGGGTTTGCACGATCGCCACCTGCCCGTTCTTGTGCACCGACAGAAAGTGGTGTCCGCGTGCAGCCGCCTGGATGGCGTCGGTGGCGATCTTGATGTTGCCGTCGGTACCGTTCTTGAAGCCGATGGGGGCCGACAGGCCCGAGGCGAGCTCGCGGTGCACCTGGCTTTCGGTGGTACGTGCGCCAATAGCGCCCCAGCTGATCAGGTCGCCAATGTACTGGGGCGAGATGACGTCGAGAAATTCGCTGCCGGCCGGCAGGCCTTGGCGGTTGATTTCGATGAGCAACTGACGCGCGATGCGCAAACCTTCATCGATGCGGTAGCTTTCGTCCAGGTAGGGGTCATTGATCAGACCCTTCCAGCCCACAGTGGTGCGGGGCTTTTCGAAATACACGCGCATCACGATTTCCAGGGTGTCGGCAAATCGCTCGCGTTCGGCTTTCAGACGGCGTGCGTATTCCAGCGCAGCGGCGGGGTCGTGGATGGAGCAGGGGCCGATCACCACCAGCAAGCGGTCATCCTGACCGTGCATGATGTGGTGGATGGTCTTGCGGGTGTTGGCAATCAATTGCTCGACAGCCGTGCCTTGGATCGGAAAGAAGCGGATCAGGTGCTCGGGCGGCGGCAGCACGGTGATGTCCTTGATGCGTTGGTCGTCGGTCTGACTGGTGGCATCCGAGTGTGAGCGGGAGTCGAGAGCGGAAGACTTCATGATGACTTTCTGTGAAGGCAGGGCTTGAGCGAGCAAAAAAAAACCGCCGGGATTGCGGCGGTTGGTGAGTGAGTTCAGACTGCTTCAGCGCTTATGTCCGAGTCTCTCGACCGCCGGGAGGCGTGAGAACCCAAAATAGCTAAAACCGAAACGGGCTTTGATCATGGACAGGAATGTAGCACAGAAACGCGGGGGCGCTTCGAGCGAGCGTCCCGCTCAGCGTGACAGCGCGTGCAGCAGCAGGGCGTGGATGCCACCAAACCCCCCGTTGCTCATGCACAGCAAATGGTCACCCGGTCGGGCTTGCGTCACCACGGACTGGACCAGTTCGGGGATGCTGGCGCAGACGGTGGCCCGCGCGCCCATGGGGGAGAGCGCTTCACGCGCGTCCCAATCCAGTCCGCCGCTGTGGCAGAAGGCCAGGTCGGCTTGCGCCAGGCTCTCGGGCAATTGTGATTTCATGGTGCCCAGCTTCATGGTGTTGCTGCGCGGCTCGAAGAGGGCCAGGATGCGTTCGCCCGGTCGGATCTGGCGTCGCAGACCATCCACCGTGGTGGCGATGGCGGTGGGATGATGAGCAAAGTCGTCGTACACCGTGATAGCCCCTCCCGGGCGGGCCACCGTGCCGCGTACTTCCATGCGCCGGCGCACGTTTTGAAACAAGCCCAGGGCGTCGGCCGCCACGGCTGGGTCGACCCCGACGTGCTCGGCGGCGGCGATGGCGGCCAGGGCGTTGAGTTGGTTGTGCACGCCGCCGATCGACCAACGTACCTGCGCCATCACCTGACCCGCGCGCAAGATGTCAAAGTGCTCGGGGGAACCCCGTACCTGCCAGGCCATGGCCGGGTTGTTGCTGGCGGTGTCGGACAAGCCAAAGCCCGCCACTTCGCTCCAGCACCCTTGCCGCAGGACCCGCCGCAGACTGTCCTGCATCGCGTTGACCACGACACGGCCACGGGTCGGCACGGTACGCACCAAGTGATGGAATTGCCGCTCGATGGCCGCGAGATCGTCGAAGATGTCGGCGTGGTCAAACTCCAGGTTGTTGAGCACGGCCGTGCGCGGACGGTAGTGGACGAACTTGCTGCGTTTGTCGAAAAACGCGGTGTCGTATTCATCGGCCTCGATCACGAACAAAGGACGCTCGGTGCGAGGGCTGTGTTGCCCCAGTCGGGCTGAAACGCCGAAGTTCAGCGGAACGCCACCCACCAGAAAACCTGGCTGCAGGCCGGCGTGCTCCAGGATCCAGGCCAGCATGGAGGTCGTGGTGGTCTTGCCATGCGTGCCCGCCACGGCCAGAACATGACGTGACGCGTGGGCTGTGTGCAGCAAATGGTCGGACAGCCACTGTGGGCCGCTGGTGTAAGGCGAACCTGCTTCTAGGATGGCTTCCATCAGCGGAAACTTGGGGTTGCCGTCCGCCAGACGGGCGCGGGACACCACATTGCCCACCACAAACACGTCGGGCTTGAGCGCCATCTGGTCAGCACCAAAGCCCTCGATCAGGTCGATGCCCAGGGCGCGCAACTGGTCGCTCATGGGCGGATAGACCCCGGCATCACAACCGGTCACGCGGTGGCCAGCTTCCCGGGCCAGGGCTGCGACGCCACCCATGAAAGTGCCGCAAATCCCCAAGATATGAATGTGCATGGGCTTGGATTCTAGGCGGCCACCTGGGCCGCAGGCACAATGACGCCATGGACAACGCCACGCTCAGCCTTGCCGCCACGGCCGCCCGCTTGATCGCCGAGGATGGTCTGGAATACGGGGCGGCCAAGCACCAGGCGCTCAAGCTGCTGGGCCTGCCCTCGCGCACCCCGTTGCCCGACAACCAGGTGCTGGAGGAGGCGTTGCGAGAACACCTCGAGCTCTTTTGCGCGGATACCCAGCCGGGCGAGCTGCGAGCCTTGCGAGAACTCGCCCGCACCTGGATGCAACGACTGGCTGAATTCAGGCCCCATCTGGGCGGTGCTGTGTGGCGCGGGACGGCAACGCGACATTCAGACATTTACCTGCAGTTGTTCTGCGATGACTCCAAATCTGCCGAAATTGCACTCATCAACCAAGGCATTGACTACCAGGTTCAACAAATTCGCGGTTTTCAGGGGGGGCTGGTGGATGCTCTGAGCCTGCACAGTTGGTGTGAGTCGCTCCACGAGCATGTGGGCGTTCATCTGATCATCTATGATCATGACGATGTCCGCGGGGCACTGCGCCCAGACTCGCAAGGGCTGACCCTGCGTGGCGACCTGGCCGCTTTGGATCGCTTGCTCGAAACAACATGAACGCCGCTCAAAATACTTCTATGGATGGCTCTTCTGGGCCTAAACGTCGTCATTGGGTGATGGGCGTGGCGGGCGGGGCGGTGCTGGCGGGAATGGCCTTATCCTGGTGGCGCAGCCAGGTCAGTCGGCTGTCTCCCGCTGCGGAGCAGTTGCTCTGGTCTTCGCAGTTCGAACAACCCGATGGCAGCCCCTTGGCCCTGGAAACCTGCCGTGGTCGCCCCCTGGTGATCAATTTCTGGGCCACCTGGTGCCCGCCGTGTGTGGAAGAAATGCCCCTTCTTGATCGCTTCTTTCAACAAAATTCGTCAAAAGGCTGGCAAATTGTGGGAATTGCTATTGATCAGCCGTCGGCGGTGCGGCGCTTCCTGGCGGCACAACCTGTCCACTACCCCATCGCCCTGGGGGGCCTGAATGGCAACCATTTGGGACGTCAACTGGGTAATGAGACTGGCAGTTTGCCCTATACCCTGGTGCTGGATGCCCGCGGACACGTGATGCAGCAAAAGTTGGGACGCCTGGATGCCCAAGATATACAAAAATGGACTTAATTCACATCAATTAACCGAAGAAAAGTCAAAAATCCAGGCTTTTTAGTGTAAATTCCCTCCTGTTCCAAATTACCTGGCAGGCTTTCTATGGATTTGCGCAAGCTCAAGACCCTGATCGATTTGGTCTCTGAGTCCAATGTCTCCGAATTGGAAATTACCGAAGCCGAAGGCAAGGTTCGTATCGTCAAATCCAGCGGTGCCCCGGTGGTGATGGCCACACCGGTCGCAACAACTCCCGCTGTGGTGGCAGCCCCCGTGGCGGCCATGCCTGCTCCCGTCGCAGCGGCCCCGGCCACCGCCGATGCCGCCCCCGCGGCCGACACCGCCAGCCATGTGGTCAAGTCGCCCATGGTCGGCACCTTCTACCGGTCTGCCAGCCCGGGTGCAAGACCCTTCATCGAGTTGGGCAGCGTGGTCAAGGAAGGCGACACCATTTGCATCATCGAAGCCATGAAGATCCTCAATGAGATCGAGGCCGACAAGAGCGGTACCGTGGTCCAGATCCTGGCTGAAAACGGGCAGGCGGTTGAGTACGGTCATCCTTTGGTGGTGATCGAGTAAGCGCCACATGTTCAAAAAGATTCTGATTGCCAACCGTGGCGAGATTGCGCTGCGCATCCAGCGCGCGTGTCGCGAAATGGGCGTGCAGGCTGTGGTGGTGTATTCCGAGGCCGATCGCGAGGCCAAATATGTCAAACTCGCCGAAGAGGCCGTGTGCATCGGCCCGGCAGCGTCTGCCCACAGCTACCTCAGCATGCCCGCCATCATCTCGGCGGCCGAGGTGACCGACGCCGAGGCGATTCACCCCGGCTACGGTTTTCTGAGCGAAAACGCGGATTTTGCCGAGCGTGTCGAAAAAAGCGGTTTCCAGTTCATCGGTCCCACCCCCGAGTCGATCCGCATCATGGGCGACAAAGTGTCGGCCAAGCAGGCCATGATCAAGGCCGGCGTACCCTGTGTGCCGGGCTCCGAAGGCGAGTTGCCGGACGACCCCGCGCAGATCCGCCGTATTGCCAAGTCTGTGGGTTATCCGGTCATCATCAAGGCCGCAGGCGGGGGGGGGGGTCGTGGCATGCGTGTGGTGCACACCGAAGCTGCCCTTATCCACGCGGTGCAAACCACCAAAGCTGAAGCCGGCGCGGCCTTTGGCAACCCGGCGGTCTACATGGAGAAGTTTCTCCAGAACCCCCGCCATATCGAGATTCAGGTGCTGGCGGATCAGCACCGCAACGCGGTGTACCTGGGCGAGCGTGACTGCTCCATGCAGCGTCGCCACCAGAAGGTGATTGAGGAAGCGCCGGCCCCCGGTATTCCACGCAAGCTGATAGACAAGATTGGCGAGCGTTGTGTGGCCGCCTGCAAGCGCATTGGCTACCGAGGCGCGGGCACCTTCGAATTTCTGTATGAAAAGGGTGAGTTCTACTTCATTGAGATGAACACCCGCGTGCAGGTGGAGCACCCCGTCACCGAGTTCATCACCGGCATTGACATTGTCAAAACCCAGATCATGGTGGCGGCCGGTGAAAAGCTGCCCTTCACCCAACGACAGATCAGCATTCACGGTCATGCCCTCGAGTGCCGCATCAACGCTGAAGACCCCTTCAAGTTCACGCCCTCGCCGGGACGCATCACCATGTGGCACGCACCCGGTGGGCCGGGTGTGCGGGTGGATTCCCATGTCTACACCAACTACTTCGTGCCGCCTCATTACGACTCGATGATCGGCAAGATCATCGTGCACGGCGATACCCGTGAGCAGGCCATTGCCCGCATGCGCACGGCTCTGGCCGAGATGGTGGTGGAAGGCATCAACACCAATGTGCCCTTGCACCGCGAATTGATGGTCGACGCCAAGTTCATGGAAGGTGGAACCAATATCCACTACCTGGAGCATTGGCTGGCGGATCACAAGCGCTGATGCCGGGTATGCACGTGATGGGCTCGGGTGCGGAGGGCTGATGTTCGAACTCCGACTGCGAGTGCCGCAAGCACAGGTAGAAACGCTCAGCGAGGCCCTCGAGGCCCTGGACGCGTTGAGTGTCTCGGTGGAAGACGCTGACGCACACACCGAGGCCGAGCAAGCGCTCTTTGGTGAGCCCGGCATGCCACCGCCCCAACCAGGGTGGGAACGCTCCAGCATCACGGCCCTGTTTGCCCAACACCACCAGGCCGAGGAGGCCGCCCGCTTGTTGCAGGCACAGGACTTCTTTGCGGGCTGCGAGTGGCTGGGCTTGCAGGCGGTGGCGGATCAGGATTGGGTGCGCTTGACGCAATCGCAATTCACCCCGGTCGAGATCACCCCAGACTTCTGGATCGTACCCACCTGGCATGAGCCGCCCACAGCGGCCAAGCGTTTCATTCGCCTGGACCCTGGCCTCGCATTTGGCACTGGCACCCACCCCACCACGCGCATGTGTTTGCGCTGGATTGCACGGCATGACCTCTCGGGGCAGCGCGTGCTGGATTACGGATGCGGCTCAGGCATTCTGGCCATTGGTGCCGCCTTGCACGGAGCGGCGCACGTGGAAGGCGTGGACATTGACGACGCGGCGGTGACGGCCACGCAACTGAACGCCGAGGCCAACCAGGTGCGGGTGCATGCGGGGCTGCCTGACCTGGCCGAGGGGCCCTACCACACGGTGCTGGCCAATATCCTGGCCACGCCCTTGAAAGTGCTGGCGCCGCTGCTGTGCTCCCATGTGCAGGCCGGCGGTTCGCTGGTCTTGGCAGGTATCTTGGAGCGGCAAGCCGAGGAATTGACGCAGGCGTACGCACCCTATGTCCGTCTGACAGTGACCGATACCGAAGATGGCTGGGTGCTGATGACGGCACACACAAAATGACACAAAGGATCTCTTCATGGCTTCTCTGATTTGCGGCTCGCTTGCATTTGATTCCATCATGTCGTTTGAGGGGCGTTTCGCCGAGCAGATCCTGCCCGACCAATTGCACATCCTCAACGTGTCCTTCCTGGTCCCTGCCCTGCGACGCGACTTTGGCGGTTGTGCGGGCAATATCGCCTACAGCCTGAAGCAATTGGGAGGGACGCCGCTGCCCATGGCCACGTTGGGCCAAGATGGCGCGGAGTACCTGGATCGTCTGCGCGACTTGGATATTTCTACCGACCACGTGCGCTTGCTCAACGACACCTACACCGCGCAGGCCATGATCATGACCGACCGCGACAACAACCAGATCACCGCCTTCCACCCTGGCGCGATGATGCAGGCACATATCACCCGTATCGAAGCCCATCCGGACGTGAAGCTCGCGATCATCTCGCCCGATGGTCGCGACGCCATGTTGCAGCATGCCGAACAGTGTCATGCGGCGCACATTCCGTTTGTGTTCGATCCGGGGCAGGGCTTGCCCATGTTTGACGGTGCCGAACTGGCCCGCTTCATCGAGCAGTCCACCTGGGTGACGGTCAATGACTATGAGGGCAAGTTGCTCACCGAACGCACGGGTTGGAGCTCGGCGGAGATTTCGCGCCGTGTCGACGGGCTTATCGTGACCCTGGGAGCACAGGGCTGCGAGGTGTGGCAAGACGGTGAGATGACGCACGTACCGCCCGTGCAAGCTGCACAAGTGGTGGACCCGACCGGGTGCGGTGATGCCTGGCGTGGTGCCTTGCTCTTCGGCCTGGAACAGGGCTGGTCGCTCAGTGAGTGTGCGGCGCTGGGCAACCGCGTGGGCGCGCTCAAGATTGCCAGCCGCGGCCCGCAAAACTATTCAATCGAGTGGTGACCAGTTGGCGCGCTGGGCGCCCACCGCGCTGATGCGCAGCTGTTTGCGACGGGCTGTGGTGCCACGCAACACGCTGATGTCCCGTTTGGCAATGCCCAGAGTATCCGCCAACCAATCGATCAGGGCCTGGTTGGCCTGACCATCCACGGGGGGTGCGTGCAGGCGCACCTTCAAGGCGCCGTCATACACCCCGTCTGGCTGGGTGCGGGAGGCGCGCGGAATCACATGGATGTCGAGCACCACGGCGCCATCACGTTCTTGGCGACGCCAGCTGGGACAGCCATTCATCGTATGTTCCGATCAGACATGAAAAAGCCCGGGGCTTTGCAGCACCGGGCTTGAGGCTTGCGCCGAAACGTGGAACTCAGGGCTTACCAGCCGTGGGAAACGGCCAGGCAGCTTGCGGGTTCAGCGTCGTCTGCGCCGCAGGGGCGGCAGGGGCAGCAGGTTTTTTCGCAGCTTTCTTCGCCGGCTTTTTCTTAGCGGCAGCTTTTTTCGCGGGCTTTTTAGCGGCTACTTTTTTCGCAGCAGCTTTTTTCGCCGGCTTTTTAGCGGCTTTTTTCGCTGCAGGCTTCTTGGCTGCAACTTTCTTCGCAGCCGGCTTTTTAGCGGCTACTTTTTTCGCTGCGGGCTTCTTGGCAGCGACTTTCTTGGCGGCCGGCTTTTTGGCTGCAGCTTTTTTGGCTGCGGGCTTCTTAGCGGCTACTTTTTTGGCTGCGGGCTTTTTCGCTGCAGCTTTCTTGGCGGTGGCCTTTTTTGCGGCCGGTTTTTTTGCAGTTGCCATGATGACTCCTAGATCAATTTAAAAGATCGTTGGGTAAAACACTTCGCGTTGGTTGGACAACGCCAAGCGATTCATGGTGTTGGACCCGGGTCCAGCACCATGAACACGGTACGCCTGCTCCCACTGGCCCGGCTTCGAGTGACCAGGCTTGGTGTGAACAGACAAAACGGTAAACATGCTTGATAGATCTCAATCCCAGGACAAAGCACCACCAGACTGGTACTCGATCACGCGGGTTTCAAAGAAGTTACGCTCTTTTTTCAGGTCAATCATCTCGCTCATCCAGGGGAAGGGGTTCTCTTCGTTGGGGAAGAGAGCTTCCAGACCGATCTGGGTGGCGCGACGGTTGGCAATGTATCGCAGATAGCCCTTGAACATCGAGGCATTGAGGCCCAGCACGCCACGCGGCATGGTGTCCTCGGCGTAGCGGTACTCGAGCTCGACCGCTTTGAGGAACAGTTCTTTGATCTCGGCCTTGAACTCAGATGTCCACAGGTGGGGGTTCTCGAGTTTGATCTGGTTGATCAGGTCGATGCCGAAGTTGCAGTGCATGGATTCGTCACGCAGGATGTACTGGTACTGCTCGGCTGCACCGGTCATTTTGTTTTGACGTCCCAGCGCCAGGATTTGTGTGAAGCCCACATAAAAGAACAGACCTTCCATCAGGCAGGCGAACACGATCAGCGACTTGAGCAGTGTCTGGTCGTCTTCCGGTGTGCCCGTGTGGAAATTGGGGTCCATGATCGCGTCGATGAACGGGATCAGGAACTCGTCCTTGTCACGGATGGAGGACACCTCGTGGTAGGCATTGAAGATTTCCGACTCGTCCAGACCCAGCGATTCCACGATGTACTGGTAGGCGTGGGTGTGAATGGCTTCTTCAAACGCCTGACGCAACAGGAACTGGCGGCACTCGGGTGCGGTGATGTGGCGGTAGGTACCCAGCACGATGTTGTTGGCGGCGAGCGAATCGGCCGTCACAAAGAACCCGAGGTTGCGTTTGATGATGCGGCGCTCGTCCTCGCTCAAACCATTGGGATCTTTCCACAGCGCGATGTCGCGGGTCATGTTGACCTCTTGCGGCATCCAGTGGTTGGCGCAGGTGGAGAGGTATTTTTCCCAGGCCCACTTGTACTTGAAGGGGACGAGTTGGTTGACGTCGGTTTGGCCGTTGATGATGCGCTTGTCAGCGGCATTCACGCGACGTGCGCTCACGGCAGCAGCACTGGCCAGCGGCGCAGCATCGAGTGCAGTGGCGGAAACGGTGGCCCCATCGTGCAGCGTGCGCAGGGCAGGTGCGGGTGTGGCCAGAGGTGGGATATCCATCGCGCGGCTGGTGAGGCCGTTGGCTTGTGAAGTTGGCGATGTGGGCTTGACTTCTTCGTCCCAGGTCAGCATAGAGCGTTTTCCAATGTGCGGATTATGTGCGACATGATGCAAATTGCAAAGTGTTCATTCACATCGTGCTCGCAAAGTGTTGTTCATTAACATCGACTCGCGCGAGACCTCGCGGTCTCAACGCGAATCACTGACAGGCTTCGCACGTCGGATCATCGACGCCACAAAACTTGATATCGGTGGCAGGCGTCGCATCCATTTGCGCGCGTGCCGCAGCCGCAGCTGCTTCCATGGCGCTCATGCCACCACCACTCGCGCCCGAGGAGACGGCGTTGAGCTGACCGGCTTGCACCGTGGACTTCTCGGCGTGCGTGGCACTGATGGTGCGCAGGTAGTAAGTGGTCTTCAAGCCGCGCAGCCAGGCCAGCTTGTAGGTCTCGTCCAGCTTCTTGCCCTCAAAGTGCTTGAGGTCCATGACCATCACGTCATCCCACAAGCCCAGGCGCTTGAGGTCACGAACCAGGTAGGCGTTGATGATGGTGAATTCGCCCGACAAGTTGGACTTGACCGACAAGTTGCCAAAGCACGGTTCGATGGAAGCATCTACGCCGATGATGTTGGAGATAGTGGCCGTGGGGGCAATGGCCACGCAGTTGGAGTTGCGCATGCCGTCTTGGGCGATCTTGCGGCGCAGGGCATCCCAGTCGAGGGTGGACGAGCGGTCCACTTCCACATAGCCGCCGCGCTCACGCGCCAGCAGGTCCAGGGTGTCAGGGGGCAGGATGCCCTGGTCCCACAGCGAGCCTTTGTAGCTGGAGTACTTGCCACGCTCGCGGGCCAGCTCGGTGGAGGCCCAGTAAGCGTAGTAGCAGATGGCTTCCATGGAGCGGTCCGCGAATTCCACCGCCTCTTTGGAGGCGTAGGGAATGCGCAGGGCGTAGAGGCTGTCTTGGAAGGACATCACGCCCAGGCCCACCGGGCGGTGGCGCAGGTTGGAGTCGCGCGCCTTCTTGACGGCGTAGTAGTTGATATCGATCACGTTGTCGAGCATGCGCATCGCCGTGCTGATGGTGCGCTTGAGCTTGTCGTGGTCGATTTCCTTGCCGTTGGGACCGTCTTTGAGGTGCTGCAGCAGGTTGACAGAACCCAGGTTGCACACGGCCGTTTCGGTGTCGCTGGTGTTGAGCGTGATCTCGGTGCACAGGTTGGACGAGTGCACCACACCGGCATGCTGTTGGGGCGAGCGCACGTTGCAGGCGTCTTTGAAGGTGATCCAGGGATGTCCGGTCTCGAACAGCATGGTCAGCATCTTGCGCCACAGGTCGGCGGCCTGCACCGTGCGGCTGGGCTTGATCTCGCCGCGACGGGCTTTGTCTTCGTAGGCCAGGTAGGCTTTCTCGAAGTCGGCGCCGAACTTGTCGTGCAGGTCGGGGGCGTCGGACGGCGACAGCAAGGTCCACTCACCTTTTTCCATGACACGGCGCATGAACAGGTCGGGGATCCAGTTGGCGGTGTTCATGTCGTGGGTGCGGCGGCGGTCGTCACCCGTGTTTTTGCGCAGTTCGAGGAATTCCTCGATGTCCAGGTGCCAGGTTTCCAGGTAGGTGCAGACAGCGCCTTTGCGCTTGCCGCCCTGGTTCACCGCCACGGCGGTGTCGTTGACCACCTTGAGGAAGGGCACCACGCCTTGAGATTCGCCATTGGTGCCTTTGATGTGGCTTCCCAGAGCGCGCACGCGCGTCCAGTCATTGCCCAGACCGCCGGCAAACTTGGACAGCAAGGCGTTTTCTTTGATGGACTCGTAGATGCCATCCAGGTCGTCGGGCACGGTGGTGAGGTAGCAGCTCGAGAGCTGCGAGCGCAAGGTGCCGCTGTTGAACAAGGTGGGCGTGCTCGACATGAAGTCGAACGAAGACAGCACCTCGTAGAACTCGATAGCCCGCGCTTCACGGTCGATTTCATTGAGCGTGAGGCCCATGGCGACACGCATGAAGAACGACTGCGGCAACTCGATGCGGGTCTTGCGCACGTGCAGGAAATAGCGGTCGTACAGGGTTTGCAGACCCAGGTAGTCAATCTGCAAGTCGCGCTCGGCTTTCAGGGCCCGGGCCAGACGCGGCAGGTCGAATTGCAGCAGCTTCTCGTCGAGCAGTTCGTTGTCCACGCCTTTTTTGATGAATGCGGGGAAGTTGTCCACATAGTGGGCGGCCATCTGGTCCTGGGTGACCTCGGTGCCCAGCACTTCCTTGGCAATGGTGTGCATGAGCAGACGTGCGGTCACGTAGGTGTAGTCCGGGTCTTTTTCGATGAGGGTGCGCGCGGCCAGTATGGCGGCCTTGAACACTTCCTCAATGGGCACGCCGTCGTAGAGGTTGCGCAGAGTCTCGGCCACGATGGGGTCGGCCTTGACGTCAGCACCCAGGCCGGCGCAGGCGTTCTCGATGATCTGTTGCAAGCGTGCAAGGTCCAGTGCCACGCGCTGACCGCCGTCGATCACGTGCAGGGTGGGTTGGGCCGGGGCCTGCACTTCTTTTTGGGCCGCACGCTCCTGGGCGCGACGCTCTCGGTACAGCACATAGGCGCGTGCGACCTCATGGTGGCTACCACGCATGAGTCCCAGTTCAACCTGGTCTTGCACGTCCTCGATGTGGAAGGTGCCACCACCGGGGCGCGAGCGCATGAGGGCGCGCACGACGTTTTGCGTCAGATCGTCCACGGTTTCGCGAACGCTGGCCGAGGCCGCCCCCTGGGTGCCGTGCACGGCCAGGAAGGCCTTCATCATGGCCACCGCAATTTTGGCGGGCTCGAAGGGCACCACGGCGCCGTTGCGGCGAATGATCTGGTAATGGGCCAGCGCGGAGGCTTGGGGTGGGGCGGCTCGGTCTTCGCCAAGGGTCAGGTGGGGCGCCTGGGCGATGCCAGGGGCGTGGGAGGCTGCGATCTGCATAGTGGTAGAGGTCCTTCGGTGTTCATCGAGGGTCGCTTGGCAACAAGATAAGGCCGGGTTGCCGGGACACCTGGGCGCATGCCAACAATCACAACATCACGCCAGGTGACACTATATCTGGGGTCGCGTGGCTTTTCAACACACTACCGGTAGTGTTTGGGGGGTTGACAGCCGGTTCGAACCGGGGGTTGGAAAAGGCGCGTGATCGTCGGTGGAGGTGGGGCGACGCGTGAAAGCCCCGGCAATTCGAGGAATCCTTGAAAAAGCCTAGCAAAATTGCGGGATATCGGCCCTTTTGGGTGGCCGGTGCGCATGAATTCGAGCTTTCGTCGCCCAGCGGTCAGAGGGGATGGTCGAGTTCTGCGTGCCCAGCGATCGGGTAGGCGATTGAAAGCACGACTGGGCTAGTCGGGAAAATACTGAGCGGGCCAGCTCAGCGAGTGTTGCAAATTGGCCCAGTCGAAGCCCGTGCCGGGATCGTGCTTGCGTCCTGGCGCGATGTGTTCGTGTCCGGCCACATGCGCCAGCGGGTAACGCTGCGCCAGGGCCGCGCACAAGGCGCTGAGGGTTTCGTACTGCGCGGTTTCAAAGCCCAACCCCTCCAGCCCCTCCAACTCGATGCCAATCGAGTCGTCGTTGCATTGCTCACGACCTCGGTAGCGTGAGACCCCGGCATGCCAGGCGCGCTCGTCGCAGCTGACGAATTGCACCAACTCACCGCCGCGGCGGACGAAAAAGTGAGCGGAAACGCGCAACCCGCGGATCTGCTGAAAGTAGGGGTGAGCGTCCCAGTCCAGGGTGTTGGTGAACAAGGCTTGCACCTGCGGGCCGCCGTACTGCCCCGGCGGCAGGCTGATGGAGTGGATGACCACCAGGTCAACCACCGCTCCCGAGGGGCGGGGGCCGAAGTTGGGTGAATCGACGCGGCGAGCATAACGGTACCAGCCTTGGTCCCACAGCGCATTCTCTCGGGATAGCAGCGAAGCGGTGGGGGTGTTCATGGGGGCGACGTCAGGCTTCGTGGTGTTGCCGGTGGGCTGGGCTGCAGTAAAGCCCTCGCTCGCCTTGGACGGCGTCTTCCAGGGGCAGGTGCAGGCCGCAGTGCAGGCCTTGCCACCGACAGGCACCGAGCTGGCCTTTGCGCGGCAAGAGCCGCAACTGGGCACAGGCCACGCGGTACAGCAGGCGCTGCCGCAGTTGGGCGACGATTCCATCACGCTCATCCTCTCGGGCGATGTGCCGCTGACCCAGCCAGAAACCTTGCGGGCACTGCTGGCCCTGTGCCAGGGCCTGTTCCTGACCAAGATCGAGCATCCGGAAGCCGAACTGGCCAGCGCCCAGGTCTATAATGACTGGCTAAATGGGTTCCTCGGTGGTCACCTGGACACCTTCGTGCGCTGCGGCATCCTGCCGGTGCACGACTTCAAGAACACCGTCAGCGAGATCAAGCGCCTGGCCGGTCTGGGCTTCACCGCGGCCATGCTGCCCAGCCTGATCGAACAGGGGCAGGGCATCCCGTTCTATAACAACGAAGCCTGGGACCCGGTGTTCGAAGCCGCGCAGCAGCATGGCGTGGTGATGGTGCTGCACACCGGCACGGGCCGCGAGGACGTGCGCGCCCACAAGGGGCCGGGCGGGGC
>RFTK01000270.1 GCA_009923505.1 Betaproteobacteria bacterium | reverse complement strand
TCCATGCCTACGGCGGCCTGCTGGTACTTGACTGCATCGCCTCCGGGGCGATGTGGGTGGACATGCGGGCCACTGGGGTCGACATCCTGATTTCAGCGCCCCAAAAAGGCTGGAGCAGCTCCCCCTGCTGTGCCATGGTGATGCTCAGCGAGCGGGCTCGCCAGGCCATCGACCAGACCCAGAGCACGACCTTTGCGATGGACCTGCGCAAATGGCTGCAGGTGATGGAGACCTACGAGGCGGGCGGCCATGTCTACCACACCACCTTGCCCACCGACGCGCTGGTACGCCTGCGCGAAGTGATGCTCGAAACCGAGGCCTATGGCTTTGCCAAGGTCCGCCAGGAACAGATTGAACTGGGCCGCCAGGTCCGACAGCTGCTCGTCCAAGCTGGCTACCCCAGCGTGGCCGCGGCAGGCTTCGAAGCACCAGGCGTCGTGGTGAGCTACACCACCGACCCTGACATCCAGTCCAGCAAGAAGTTCATTGCAGCAGGCCTTCAGACCGCTGCCGGTGTGCCTCTGCAGTGCGACGAGCCGGCCGACTTTCGTACTTTCCGCATTGGCTTGTTCGGGCTGGAGAAGTGGCACCACGTCGAGCGCACCGTGGGTCATCTGCGGGCGGCTCTGGCGCGGGTGCAGTAATCCTTAAGCCTGACTGAAATCAGGCTGCGTCATTGACGAAGGCCATTTTCAGCGTTAATAATTTTTTCTGCCGATAAACCCTCTGGCACTTTCGAGGTTCTGGCTGTAGAGTAGCCCTTAGAAGGTCAATCCAACAAAAGTGGCGCTGGGCAAGTGACTTGCAACGGCGCCTCCAACAGGGCAGGAGGTTTGGCATGCCGCCAGAACGGCTACCCAAGCACATCACGCAAGAGCTGCTGCGTGCGCTACATGCGCCCGACGAGCGGCTGCCTCGCTACACCATTGTGTGGAGCGAGGGGGATGTGCACATGGAGGTGAGCTACCTCACCGATGAGCAGCAGCAGCAGCGCCTGGTGGCGCAGCTAACGCAATTGCGCGAGCGGGTGGAAGACGGCGAATTTATCGACGGGGTCAAGTGGACCATCTTCTTCCCCGAGCGCCCCGACGGCAGCTACGGAGAGCCCCTGATCCTGGGCCACCCCAGCCCGGAAAATATACGCTGCGCCATGGAGAAGGTTCAGGCTCAGCGAGAAGGCTTGGAGTGGGTCGAGCGCGCCCGGCAGTCGTCCAAGCGCAGCGATTGAGCGCCACACTTACTGGGGGCGGGCAATTGGGTCGTGAACCGGTCCATGCTCTTGCGC
>RFTK01000269.1 GCA_009923505.1 Betaproteobacteria bacterium | reverse complement strand
CAGGATTTTTTGTCTTTGCCGCCAAAACGATAGCTCAAGCCCACCCACACGGCACGGGGTGCAGCCGGCGTCAGGAACTGCTGGGTGGCCACGGTGTAAATGCTGGTGATGTGGGACAGGCCATATGTCGAGTACTGCTTGTTGAACACATTGCTCACCGAAGCCGAAATCTGGAGTTCAGGGCTGACACAGTAATGGGCATCCAGGTTGAGCAGGCTGTAGCCAGCCACTTTTCCTGCGGGGTCCGCATTGCTCTCGTTGCCATGTGCGTACTGACTGCTCAGTGCAATCAGCTGGGCGCCCAATAGCCATTCGGGATCAACGGCGTAGGTGGCGCGCAGCTTGAAGCTGCTGCGGGGAATGCCAGGAATGGTGTTGCCACTGAGCACAGCCTCGCCCGTGCTGGTGGTGAAGGCCGATCTATAGAGCGCCTGCACATGACCGAGTTGGGCCGCGAGGAACCATTTGTCCACCGAGGTTTGAGCCCCCAGCTCAAAGCCGCGCCTTTCGGTCTTGCCCACATTGGCAAAGTAGCCGAAGCTGGTGGAATTGGGCGCGGCAATGAACTGGATGTCATTGCTCAGGCGGGAATCGAAAACGGCCGCATTCCAGGTGGATTTGGCGCCCCACCGACCACGGGCACCCAATTCCACCGTTTTAGACACCACCGCCTGCAATTCGGGGTCGCCGTTAAAGCCCGTGGGCAATGCACAGGGGCTTTGCGGATTGGCGCAGGACAACTCCACGGAGGTGGGTGCACGCATGGCCTCGCTGTAGCCACCAAAGAGGCCGGTCCGGGCATCGAGCTGGTAATTGAAGCCCAGCGCCGGGTTGAAGCGCTGGTAACGGTGTGAACCATCGAGACTGTTGGACTCGGGGCCCTCCACGGCCCCAGGCGGCGCGGCCAGTGCGGTGGTCAAGCCATTGGACTTGTAGGCACCCAGATAAGTCGGGTTGTAGAAAGAAGTGCCCGTGCCACTCGTCCAGCTGTAGCCACCGTCCTCGTTCAGATACTGCTTGCTGGCCCCTGACTGGCTGATGGTGCTGTAGTTGAAGCTGCCCGCGGCACTGATCTTGAGCTTGTCCGTCAGGTCCAGCGTGTCGGTGAAATACAGGCTCCAGTCGCGGGTGGTCGAGTCCAGGTTCACCCCCCGCAGTCTGTTGCTCAGGCGGGTGAAATCGGGCAGGTTGCTCAGGCTGGGGGCCAGGCCATTGGGCGTCACTGCGTAATTCAGGTTCTGCGTGACCACCGTCTGGTAGTCCACAAGACGTGCGAGATAGCTGTCTTG
>RFTK01000268.1 GCA_009923505.1 Betaproteobacteria bacterium | reverse complement strand
GCCTATTACGAGCTCGCGCGCTTGGTGGGCATGCTGCTCTTTGGTCTCTGGCAGTGGCGCATCGTTTTGCGCTGCACACCGCCACTGCGCTTGTGGGCGGGCATCGGCATCGCGCTGATCGGTCTGCAATGCGTCTATTCCTGGTCGCAACTGAACAACCTCGACAGCATGACCAGGCTGCCCTTTGAGGCCAATATCGTCCTGCCGCTGCACTCACCGCTGCCCACACCTGACCTCAGCCAAGGTTTAAACCGCCTGTGGTCTCCCGGGTGGGACTGAATCAAGCGTTTAAATGCTAGCCAGGCGGCCTTTCAACATTCAAGGCAGGCCTTTAAAGCGGCAAGGTGCGCGTTTACACCTTTGAGGCAAGCGTTTAAACCCCTGAGGCATCCGTTTAAACCCCTGAGGCATCCGTTTAAACCCCTGAGGCATCCGTTTAAATGCCCAGCGCTGGCGTTTAAACCCACAGGACTGGCCAGTGCTGGCAGTTTTAAGAGACTAAGCCCCACGAACCCTTGCACGGACTGATGCGCTTTTGCATTGAACAGGCTGCATCGATGATGCGTATCGCCTGGCTATCTTTACAGCCCGCGGGCTCAGCCTATGAGCTTTGCCTGAGCCAAGATCCTGTCCATGATTTCAGGCCCCCTGCTCGTGGCTCAGGCTCCCCTGGTGAATCGCCAGGATCGCAACCGCGCTAGCGCATTTCACGCACCTCGCATAGGCACCGCTTCCCGAGCAGTCGCCCCGCGCGGGGTGCGCGGTATCGCCTGCTCGGGAAGAGGTGCCCATGCTGCATGCATGCATCATCCCGTGGCTTCAGTGACCCGGGCGGGGGGCCGCCCATGACGACCATCTTTCGCCAGGCTGCCCAGCCTGTGCACGACGGTCTGGCCGAGCTCTTGGCCGCAGCCCAAATCGATCTGCACAAGCTGCTCACCCGCCTGGACCCCTGGGACACCGGCTTTGCCGAAAAAGTCTGGCAGGGCATTGCCGACATCGCCAGCGGCATGTGGCCGCAACTGCACAAGCTCATGCCCGGGCAGTCCAAGCGCGCCGCGCTGCAGCAAGCCTGGGCTGCCCGGTTTCATTCGCGGGTGCACATTGGTCTGCTCTACCGCGCAGGGCTCGCTGACCCCGAACTGGCCGAAGAAGTCGCGCGCCTGCACACCCTCACGCTCAGCCGCTGGCGCAGCCCCTTGAGCACCAGCGGCGATGTGCGCCACCGCGGCCTGGTGAGCTTTCTCATGGGGTCCAACCCCCAGGAGGCTGGCGTTCCAGACCTGGGGC
>RFTK01000267.1 GCA_009923505.1 Betaproteobacteria bacterium | reverse complement strand
CGCGAGCGACTGGGCGAGGTGATACGCCTGGCCCGCATCAAGGCGGAATAAGCCCTTGAAGGTCAGCCCGGCGGCTTTGCGACCTCCGGGCTCAGGCCTGCCGACAAAGGCTCACAAAGACTCAATAGGTTTTGTACGGCAGGAACTTGCCCGAGAGGACCACGTTGACGCGGTCGCCCTTGGGATCGGGCTGACGCTGGATGTCCATGCTGAAATCGATGGCGCTCATGATGCCGTCACCGAACTCCTCATGGATCAGCTCCTTGATGGTGGTGCCATAGACGCTGACGATCTCATACCAGCGGTAGATCAGCGGGTCAGTAGGCACCGCGCTGGGCAGCGAGCCTTTGTAGGGCACCACTTGCAGCCATTTCTGCTCTTCGGCACTCAAGCCGAAGATCTTGCCCACCGCCTTGGCCTGCGCGGCGGTGGCGGTCATCTGGCCCAGGCACAAGGCGGTTGTCCACTCCTTGCTCTGGCCCACTTTCTTGGCCACATCTTCCCACTTGATGCCCTTGGACACTTTGACGGTGATGATTTTTTCGGTGACGTCGTTGCGGTTCATGCTTGCTCCGTAGAAATGAAGAAATGAAAAACTCAATGTCCGTCCTGCGGCTTGGCGCGCGAGACAAGGAAGTCGACAATGTGATTGCGCAGCTCGTAGTAGCCGTCCAGGTGATGCAGCCCAGCGCGCTTGCGCTCGGCAGGCAGTGTATTGACCACCACCTGCGCAATGCCACCGGGCACATAGCCCTGCTGGGTCTGTGCGCCATTGCTCATGAGCAAGATGCGATCGGCCAGGAAGATGGCCTCGTCCACATCGTGGGTGATCATGAAGACGGTCTGACCGGTGCTGCGCACAATGTCGATCAACTCGTCCTGAATGCTGCCACGGGTCAGCGCGTCGAGCGCGCCAAAGGGCTCATCGAGCAGCAGCATCTTGGGCTGCACTGAAAAGGCCCGGGCAATGCCCACCCGCTGCTTCATGCCGCCTGAGAGCTGCGAAGGCTTTTTGTCGATGGCGCTGTCCAGCCCCACCAGCTTGACGTACTTGCACACATGCTCGTCAATCTGCCCACGTGACCACTCAGGCCATTTGGAGCGCACCGCAAATGCGATGTTCTGCCGCACCGTCAGCCAAGGCATCAGTGCATGGCCCTGAAACACCACGCCGCGCTCCAGACTGGGCCCGAGCACCTCGCGCCCGTCCATGAACACATGGCCGCTGCTGGCCTGATCCAGCCCGGCCAGCACATTGAGCACCGTGGTCTTGCCGTCCTGACCGACGAA
>RFTK01000266.1 GCA_009923505.1 Betaproteobacteria bacterium | reverse complement strand
CGCGATCAACTGGCCCAGGCTGCCGAGGTCGATGACAGACTGACCCGCCAAAGGCTCAGAGGTGATTTGCAGGTCGAGCTGTGTAGTCGGCGTTGCAAAATTCATCCGACAGCCTGAGCAAGTTGCAGGCTGCCGTTTTGGCGGTGACCAGTTGCCCATTTCACGGCGATGGCCACGATAGCGGCTACCCAGATGAGGCACAAATAAACAGCCTTGAGCCCATGGCGGGCAATAGCGCGCAGCAGCCACCGCAAGTTGAACCCGGCTGCGCATAGGACCGTATGGATGGCATCACCGTTTTTGCCCTTGAGCCAACACCTGTCCATCCTGTGATCGGCCTTGAGATGCCCAATCACCGGCTCGACGGCCTGTCTGCGCTTGAGCCATTTGCGCTGCTGGGCACTCAGGGTCTTGAATCGGCCGCGGTGGATGATCTGCGCTGGCACCAGATGGTCCACACCGCGGTAACCGAGATCAACGATGGCCGTGGTGGGCTTGACATTGAGGTCTTGCAACAGGTGAGTGGTCTGCTCAATTTGTTCGGCCAGGGTGTGGCCGTCATAGGGGTTGCCGGGGAACGTCCGGGCTCCAACGATCAGGCCTTGTTTGTGAGTGACCGCGATGCTCGCTTTGACGCCGAACTCGTAGGGCTTGCGGCTCTTGCCCTTGCTGATGCACTCGGCTTCTTGCGCATGCAGGGCATACAGCTTGTTCTTGTCCTTGGGCCTTTGAGTGCGGATGCGCTCGGCCAAGGCCATCCAGTGCTTAAGCTTGTCCTGTGCAGCCTGGGGCAGTGCGCTCATCTTGCGTTTTACCTCTCGCAAGACGATCCCAAGGATGGTCCGCTGCCGGCGCAGCACCGCCTTCAAACGTTTGAACTGCCGCGCATGGGCATATCCACCTGCGCGGCGGCGAAGTGTGATGGCCTCGCGTGCGTGGGTGAGCTTGAGCTTGATACCTGCGCGCTGAGCCAGGCGAACGATCTTTGCCCGGGCGACCTCCAGCAAGCGGCTATCGGTGGGGTGGGCGATGGCCTTTTCTTGGACAGTGGTATCAACGATCACGCGCTCAAGGTCGACCTTCTTGACCGCGCCCATGGCCACCGAAGCCTCGATGGTGGTCTTGAGTAACTCCTCCACGCCAGCCTCGCCCAGGCCTTTGCGAAAGCGGCTGAGTTGGGCCTTGTCGCAGGGGAAGCGGGCTTCAAAGTATTCCTGGCCGCTGAAAAATTGAAAGTACACGTCCTGCGCCCAGCGTTCGATGACAGCGTCGTCGCTCAGGTTGTAGGCAT
>RFTK01000265.1 GCA_009923505.1 Betaproteobacteria bacterium | reverse complement strand
TGGACGACCAGCGTGTTGACCACTTCACGCTGGCCGATGGCGTACTTGCGGTGGATGTGGCGGACTACGCCTTGATTGCTGGCAAGCTCAGCAGCATGGTGGACCGTCTGCAGATCATGCCGGAGGGCTCTGCCACGGTGGACCCGAACCAGACGGTGACGTTTGACACACAGTCGCACTCGAGCTTCGAGGTGGCCTTTGTGGGCAACCAGCTGGGTGGCCCGGTGTACAACGGCATCACCACGAACCTGATTGCAGGCAACAACACGGGCGGTCGGGACACGCTGGTGGTGGACGCGAGCAGCAAGGGCACCTATGTGGCCATTGGCGCGGCGCTGGAAGCGCGCGTGGAAGGCCGCAACTACGGTGAGACGGTGCAGTTCACCGGTGTGAACACCGTGGCTGATCTGCTGGGGCAGCTCAAGTCGTTGACCTTGGTCAACAACGCGGCCGAAACGCAGCGTGCCTTCGCCGACCTAGCGTATGCCTATGCAGGCACGGCGGAAGGCACTCAGGGCTGGGACCTGGTGCTGGAGCTCAAAGGCGGTGCTAAGGTGGTGCTGGCCAACCTGATCACGGCGGACCTGCAGGCGCAGACGGCTGGGTTCCTGCAAGCGCTGGGTGTGAAGGGCGAGGGCCTGGCGGCGATTGCCACGAATGGCCTGACGCTCAGTGCCCAGCAGGCAGCTGCCTACGTGACGGGCCTGACCTTCAACTCGACGTTGTTTGGCAACCTGACGATCGATAGCTACCCGGTGAACGTGGACCAGATGGGTGTGCCGTATGTGAAGGCACAGCTGGCAGCGATCCCGGCGGGTATGGTGAGCCACCTGTCGCTCAGCGGCAACCTGGCCAACATCCAGGCTGTGACGTCCAACCTCAGCGCTGAAAACGCGGCGAAGGTGGAGACGGTGACGGTGCTGGGCCTGAGCACGGTGGCGGCCAGCGACTATGCGCAGATTGCGGGCTGGGGCAGCAAGCTGCAGAACAACCACTTGACGGTGACCAATGAAACCGTCGCTGGTGCCCTGGTGTTGATGGGCGATGGTCATGTGGACCATGTGAAGCTCGCTGGTGCTATCCAGACGGTCGATGCGTTGGAATTCAACGCGATCGCAGGCAAGCTCACCAGCGGTGGCTTGACGGTAACGGGTGAGGGCCTGGCCGGTGCCATCGCGTTGATGGGTGATGACCGAGTGGTGGGCCTGACGCTGGCCTCTGCTGTCAGTAGCATCAATGCCGTGGACTTCAACACGATCGCAGGCAAACTCACCAGCGGTGGTTTGACGGT
>RFTK01000264.1 GCA_009923505.1 Betaproteobacteria bacterium | reverse complement strand
GTCACAGACCCCATAGCATTGTCGTCCGTGCCACTCACCGAACACCAACACCCCGCGCTCAACAGCCCAGCTAACTGCCTCGATGCTGAAGCCTCGCAGTTCCGCTAGCCGTTGGTGTTGCTCGTCAGTTCCGGGGCCAAAGCCTGTGCGGTCAGGAAGCAATCTTGGCTCATCAGTGCTCTCGGTGCGCTGGGATGTTGCGGGCTGAGTCTTGCCCGCGCGATCACCGACCACTTTTTGCGCCATTGCCCGATATACATCCAGCAGCGAAGGGAAGTTCTCGCGCTGGTCGAGGCGGAGGTGATTGGCTAGGAAGGCGATCTCATCCCCACTGTCCCCAGTGCCGTGATCTTTGAACCGCCAGCCATTGGCTGTGTTGAAGATCCCCCACGAAGCGTTGTTGTCGGTGCGGAAGGGCGACTTGCTGCTTGGCTTGGCGTATTTCCCAAGCCCCAGGTGCTCCATCAAGGTTGGCAACGGACATTGCTGCTTGAGCTGATGGAGGCTGGGTTGGTGGTTCGACTGGCTGCCCTTGTTACGGGAAGCGGAGTGGCGATGTTCTATGATGTTTGTTGGTTTCATAAAGTTTGTGGTCATGGCGCAGGTTGATGGATAACCGTCAGGCAAGGCGCTTCAGCCAGCCTTGGAAGGTGTTGAACCAGCGCCACAAAATGTTGGTCTCCGAGGTGAGTTGCTTGGTTGGAAGGGTGGGATCGCTATTGGGAGTATTGGGAGCTGGCGGAATGATGCGGTTGACTCGCTGGTGCTGTTCGTTGGTGAGCACGAAATGCCCGCTCTTCAGCAAGTCAGCCCGGTAACAGCGAACCCCCTCCACAGCCCAAGTCAAAATCCCGCTGCCTTCCTCCAACCAAAGCGTATCAGCGAGGTTGGGGATGACGATGGTTGGTGGCGCGCCGTCGGCACCCGCAGGGATGGCGCGCATGCGGGCGTGGGTGGCGTCTAAAAAACCGGCCATTTCCTGCGCCGTCTCGCCTTTGATGCGCATAGCCAGACAAAACGCGCCGACTTCCAGGTCGCTCAAACCGCCGTCCAAAACCTGGCCGAACAGGTCTGCGGCCTGCGCGCGGTCCAGCGGACGCGCGCCGTCTTTGCCGCGTCCGATTTCTCTGATGTATGCGCCTATGCCCATGGGGGGATTGTCGGTGATGCCTTATCGGTGCCTGTAATGAGCATATGCACAGCGCCTGCGTGGCTGGCCGACGCGCTAAAGCGTCTGGTGTACGTAGCCTGGCGACCTGGAAGCCATGCGGCGCGACAAGTGGTTCTGGTTGACTCCAGCGTTTGGATTGACTGCCTGC
>RFTK01000263.1 GCA_009923505.1 Betaproteobacteria bacterium | reverse complement strand
ATGAAGGTGACCAGCGAAAGCATGATCAGCGTGGCGACCAAGGCGACCCCACCGCTACGGCGGCAAGACCGTGGAACCGTCGAGCGATAGGGGCTGGCGTTCATTGTTGGCCGAGGCGAATGGCGACTTGCTGCCGAAAGATTTGAACGGAGTCGCCCTGTTGGGAAAGATAGTTGGTCGTGCCGATGGCCGACGCTTGGGCGGCGACCTTGGCGTCAAGAACGCCCAGTTCCAAATCCACCACCGAGGGCACGTTGGTGCCGAGCATCAGCATTGTTCCTGTCACTGGAGCAAGCTGGAAAGGGCTTCCACCGCTGGTCACCGCCTGGCAGCGGAAATGAACCACGTTCTCCGCCACGCGCTGAAAGACGTTGGTGGAGGGCGCAAAGTTGATCGTCGCAAAATTGATGAACGCCAGCCACATCCGTCGTGCATCATTATCCAGTGTGCCCAGCTCATACCGATAAAGCGTGCCAATCAGCGGCCCCGTGCCGGCCGTTCCAAGCGGCACAGAGGCGTTCGTGGAAGTCGCCACGCGATACCCCACAGCCCTCCAGCCCCCTTCAACCAAAACGGCCGGCCCAGCCAGCGTGTAGTTAATCGTGCCTGCACGCCCATAAAACGGGTCACCAGGATTATGCACGCCAGCATAATTGAGGGTGTTGCTGGCCACGTAACTGGACCCGGGCGCAATTTGACCGCTAGGGGTGACGGTCGTGCGAATGGACGGGTCGAAATACATGAAGAAAACATCATGCAGTGTATTGGTCAGCAATGCAGATCCGCCGGAACTCAAAAACACGATCGGACTCGCTACCTGCAAAAACCCACCAACTCGGAAATTGGGGGCGGCATAGGTCCACGGGTAGCTGGGCGGCGCGACCCCCGTCGTGGTCGCCATGGCATAATACGCGGTTCCACCTGAGCGCACCGTGCTGCCCGGAGGATAAGTTGCCGCCGCACTATAAGCGGTCGGGGGCAGGCTGATTCCCGTCCAATTCGTTATCGCGCCGGTGCCTGAATCGAAGGGCTGCTTTACGTAGCCCAACTGTGAGAGATCCCGGCGCAGGATGTCCATGGCCGCCCGCCCGTTCTCAAACTTGTCCGCCTCGCGCACCGCACCGCGCATGAGCGACTGCGTGCGATCAAACATCTGGTAGAGCGCCAGAATGATGAATGAAATCAGGCTCACGGCCACCATCAGCTCGAGGATGGTGACGCCCGACTGAAGCCGGCCAAGAATGGTGGTGGAGTTGGTTTTCATTGACCGTAGTAATTTGCCCCCCGGAACAGGTATCCACCGGAGCCGTTGGTCACGAGT
>RFTK01000262.1 GCA_009923505.1 Betaproteobacteria bacterium | reverse complement strand
ATCGGCAACATGATCTGGCTCGGGTTGGACTTGGTGATTCTCTACACCTGCCTGCGATTTGGCCCTGAGGACTTCACCCAACCCGAAGTGAAAAAATGGTTCCGGCCGATGGTGCTGATCGGCGTGGGGGTGATGCTGTGGGCAGAGTCCGCGTTTGTGTTCGCGTATGCCGATCCCTACGGCGTCCACGCAAGCTGGGTCAACACCTTCGTGGTGAGTGCGCAGTTGCCCGCGATGTTCTGGCGGCGAAACAGCCTCAAGGGGCAGTCGTTCTACATTGGCCTGAGCATCCTGCTGGGCGACATCAGTGGCTACTTCATGATCCACTTTGTGAACGAAAAACTGCCAGGGCAGGTCCACATGAACCTGATGAACGCGCTCTTCGCCGGCATCCTCGCCACCAACGTGCTCTACGTCACATTGCTCTACCGGCGGTGCAAGCAAGAAGGGCTGAACCCATGGAAGCACTGGTAAACCAAGGCGGGCGGGAGAAAAGTCAATGGGCCGTTTGATTCCATGCTGGCGGCCACCTGACTTCGCGGGGTTGGCGCGGTTCGAAGCAGTCGTCTGCGCGATCACGGCGCTGGCGGCCTGGCTGGTTCCCGACGTCTTGATCCGCTTCCTTTCGCAGGCACCGGTGGGCAGTTTGGTGGGCTGGCTGGATGTAGTGACGCTGGTCCGCATGGCTGGTTGGGCGCATCTGGCATTGGCGGCGATTCACCTGCTCGCGAGCCGCGAGGTGGCGGACCGGGCCATTCGCTGGCTGTCAGGCGGGCTCCGCGTGGGATTGGCCGTGGCACGCTGGCACATCCTTTCAGCCCTCCCTTCGCCAATGTCGGGGACCGCTTGGGTGGAACCCGCTTTGGCGGTCTTGATGCTGGTGGCCTTGTTGCGGCCGCGATCAGGCGATGTGCCGACGCGCTGGCTGAGCAATCATCCCCGGCTGCGGCTCGGCTTGAGCTTGGTGGGACTCGGACTGGCCGTCTGGTTCGGTTGGCTGGGCTATGCATTGTTACTCCGTGCGCCAGGGGCCGAGCAGTTTGCCTCGGAGGAGGCGCACTTCAAATATGGCGGTCTGACCAACGAAAAAGTTCATGGGCTGCCGCTCTACATTTTTGAAGCGCTGCCGGATGTGTTTCCCGACTTGGTGCCGGGGACGAACGGCTGGCAGTCCTTCGGGCTGATTCAGGAGCCGAACCGGCCCGGCCCCATCGGCTGGTCGGTCCGGACCAATGGCTTTCCCCACCTGCTGCCCAACTGTGCGCTTTGTCACACCGCCACTTATCGTGTGCCGGGAGAAGATGCTTCGCGGCTCATCGTGGGCGGGGCGGCGTTGCAACTCGATTTCCAGGCGCTGCTGCAATTCCTGTTCGCC
>RFTK01000261.1 GCA_009923505.1 Betaproteobacteria bacterium | reverse complement strand
TGACTACCATTGTCCTGATACTGGACGTGGCTTGGTTGCTTTACAAGGCCGCCTGAGGGCCACGTTGGCGCGGCGCCGTTCCGTTGCAGCGATTGGCGTGCGCCTCGGCTTTGGATGCATTGCTGTCAGTCGAATGGTTCACATTGTGATAATGCGGTGAGGGCCGCGGCGCTTGCGCGGTATCGTGTGGCACGCCTGATCCCCTGAATAGTGTCGTATCGCCGTGTTCAGGATTGGCATCTAGTGTAGTGCGCCGTAAATATTAAAACTTAATTGCGATTGCCGTGTCTGTAGTATTAGGAGGGCACAGACATGCGAATCGCACCCACGATCACAATCACCGAGACGCAGGCACGCCAGCTTCAGGCTTGGGCGCGCGGGCGTAGCGTCGAGGTGCGCCTGGCGCAGCGAGCGCAGATGATTCTTCTGGCCGCACAGGGCTTGACGGACAAAGCCATTGCAGTTGCGTTGAAGGTTGGCCGACGCACCCCGGCGCGCTGGCGCCAGCGGTTTCTTGAGCAAGGACCGGTCGGGATCGAGCGCGATGCGCCGCGCCCGGGAAGAAGGCGGCAGATCTCTGCAGCAAAAGTGCGCGCGGTGATTGCGAAGACCACCCGTGAAGTTCCGGCGAACTCGACGCACTGGAGTACCCGCACGATGGCTGCTGCCGCGGGCATTAGCGAGGCGAGTGTGCGCCGTATTTGGCATGCCAATGGTCTCAAGCCGCATTTGCTCAAGACGTTCAAAGTTTCCAACGATAAACGCTTTGCCGAAAAGCTCGAGGACATCGTCGGGCTGTATCTGAATCCACCCGAGCACGCGCTGGTGCTTTGCTGTGACGAAAAAAGCCAGATTCAAGCGCTCGACCGCACCCAGCCAGGGCTGCCGTTGAAAAGGGGCCGCGCTCAGACGCTCACGCATGACTACAAACGCAATGGCACGACCACGCTGTTTGCCGCCCTCAATACGCTGGACGGTGCTGTCATCGGTCAGTGCCTGCCGCGACATCGCCATCAGGAGTGGTTGAGGTTCCTGCGCCAGATCGAACGCGAAACCCCGCCTGGGCTCGATTTGCATCTGATCGTCGACAACTACGCCACACATAAGCATCCCAAGGTCGGATCCTGGCTCAAGCGCCACCCGCGATTCCATATGCACTTCACTCCGACCAGTGCCTCCTGGCTGAACATGGTCGAACGCTTCTTCCGCGATCTGAGTCAAAATGCGATCGAACGCGGCGTGTTCCCCAACGTGCCTCAACTGATCAGTACCATCGAATCCTATGTCGAGAACCATAACCGTAATCCCAAGCCGTTCATCTGGACGGCGCGTGCCTCGGACATCCTCGCGAAGGTCGTCAAAGCACGTGCACGACTCAATA
>RFTK01000027.1 GCA_009923505.1 Betaproteobacteria bacterium | reverse complement strand
AAGTTGATGCGCAAACTCGAGCCTGAAGACGTCGAGGCCATCCGCACCGCCATCACCGAGCAGCACCAAGGCAGCGCGCGTGAGACAAAAGCCCTGCACCTGGCCGAATATTGGCGCGAGCGTCTCATCGCAGGCGACGAGGCGGTCTCCGACTGGTTGCAAGCCCACCCCTCCACCGACAGCCAGCAACTGCGCGCCCTGGTGCGTCAGGCCCGCAAGGATGGCCTGCCCACGGCCACCGAAGTCTCACAAGGCCTCGCGCCCCGGCATGGGCGCGCCTACCGCGAACTGTTTCAGTTGATTCGCGCTCAGCTCAATCAGGCTGAGGATGAGGACCCCACTGCAGAGGAATGACCCATGACGCATGACACGCACCCCGAGCCCGACCCGCGTTGCGACCGTGTTCGCATCGGCATTGTCTCCATCAGCGACCGCGCCTCCACCGGCGTCTACGAAGACAAGGGCCTGCCCGCCTTGCGTGACTGGCTCGGTCAGGCGCTGCTGAACCCCATCGAGTGGGAGTCCCGACTGATTGCCGATGAACAAGCGCTGATCAGCCAGACCCTGATCGACCTCGTGAACGCCGGTTGCTCACTCGTGCTGACCACCGGCGGCACTGGCCCGGCCCTGCGCGATGTGACGCCCGAGGCCACCCTGGCCGTGGCCCACAAGGAAATGCCCGGCTTTGGCGAACAGATGCGCCAGATCAGCCTGCGCTTTGTGCCCACCGCCATCCTGTCGCGTCAGGTGGCGGTGATTCGCGACAAAAGCCTGATCATCAACCTGCCAGGCCAACCCAAATCCATCCAGGAAACCCTGGGCGGGCTCAAGGATGCACAGGGCGGCAAGGTGGTGGATGGCATCTTCGCGGCCGTGCCCTACTGCATCGACCTGATTGGTGGGCCCTACCTGGAAACGCGCGACGAGTTCTGCAAGGCGTTTCGACCCAAGACGGCAATTCGACCGCCGCGTTGAGGCTGCTTTGAGGTTGCGTTGAGGTTGCGATGTTGCCAACGACCTCTTGCGCAGAGAGGTCGCCTTACTTGCCGACCAACTGATTCAGCTTGTCGGCTTCAAACGACTCCTGCTTGGCCGCGTCTTGTGGCACGAAGCCACCCCCCTGCTGCGACAAGCTTTCCAGTGCCTTCCACAGCAGGGCAATCTGGTGTTCTTGTGAGGAGGCGTTGTCGATCAGGCCGCGCATGGCCTGGCTCAGCGGGTCATCGTCTTCGGTGATGCCATAGGCGTTGAATTTGCGCTGACCGGCCGAGACATCGGCGCTGTCGCCGTCCTTGGCCGGGATGATGCGAGCCGGAATACCCACGGCGGTCGCACCCGCGGGCACCGGCTTGATCACCACCGCATTGCTGCCAATCTTGGCGCCGTCACCCACCACAAAACCACCCAGCACCTTGGCACCCGCGCTAACCACCACATCGCGGCCCAGGGTGGGATGGCGCTTGGCGCCTTTGTACAACGAGGTTCCCCCCAAGGTCACTCCCTGGTAAATCGTGCACCCGTCGCCAATCTCGGCCGTCTCGCCCACCACCACGCCCATGGCGTGGTCGAAAAACACCCGCTCGCCGATGCGTGCAGCCGGGTGGATTTCAATGCCGGTCAACCAACGCGACACATGCGAGATGAAACGTCCCAGCCAATGCAGGCCCAGGTTCCAGCACCGGTGGGCTAAGCGGTGCAAGATCAAGGCGTGCAAACCGGGATAACAGGTCAGCACCTCCCAGCGCGAGCGGGCGGCCGGATCCCGGTCAAGAATGCATTGAATGTCGGAGCGCAAACGGGCAAACATGCGTGAAGTCTAGCCTTTCTCAGCGGGTTGCCTTGTCATGTGACGGGCAACACCACGCAAGATGTGGACTTCCTCTGGCGTCAAGCCCGCGCGATTGAAGAGTTGCTGCAGTCGAGGCATGAGCTTTTTGGGGGCCTGGGGGTCCAAAAATCCGATGTCGGTGAGTGACTGTTCCCAGTGCTGCAACAGCCCCGCAATTTGCTGGGCATCGGCCCGCGCAGGAGCCGCTGTCGCATCCACCGCCCCGCCCTGCGGTGGGGCCTCGGCCTCCCCCCATCCTCCCAAGGCCTCACGCCATTCGTACGCAATCACCTGCACCGCACTGGCCAGGTTGAGCGATCCAAAAGCCGGGGCGGTCGGAATGCGCAGCGCCACATGGCAGCGGTAGACATCGTCGTTGCTCATGCCAAACCGCTCAGACCCAAACAAAAACGCCACACCGTGCGGGGCGGTCTGCGCCAGCGGGCTCAAATGCTGCCTGGGGGTGCGCGTGGGTGGTCCAAAATCGCGCGCCACCATGGCCGTGGCACACAAGTGGGTCATGCCCTCGAGCGCCTCGTCCAGGGTCTCGACGATGCGGGCGTTGTGCAAGACATCGAGCGCGCCGCTGGCGCGCTGGATCGTCTCCTCGCGGCGCAGCACATTGCTCCAGCGCGGCCGCACCAGCACCAGGTCATCAAACCCCATGACCTTCATGGCACGCGCCACGCCGCCCACGTTGCCGGCATGGCTGGTCTCGATCAGGATGAAGCGGGTGCGAGGCATAGACATCGGAAACGCGTAAAATCGCTATTGTCGCCGCCTGCATCGTCAAGCGCTCTTGTTCAGCTCTTTCGGGCCAGCCCTTCGGGGTGCATCGTCCCGCCACAATCCATGACCACCTCTTCCATCCACCCGATGCTCAACATGGCCATCAAGGCCGCCCGCGCCGCCGGTTCCATCATCAACCGCGCTGCTCTGGACGTTGCGGCCGTGCGGGTCTCGCAAAAGCTGTCCAACGACTTCGTCACCGAAGTGGACCACGCCAGCGAAGAGGCGATCATCGATACCCTGCTCACCGCCTATCCCGACCACGGCATCCGCGCCGAAGAATCGGGCACCACCCGCGGCAATGCCGACAGCGACCACGTCTGGATCATCGATCCGCTGGACGGCACCACCAATTTCATCCACGGCTTTCCGGTCTATTGCGTGAGCATCGCCTTGCAGGTGCGTGGCCGCATCGAGCAGGCGGTGGTGTACGACCCCACCCGCAACGATTTGTTCACCTCCACCCGTGGCCGCGGCGCTTACCTCAACGACCGCCGCATTCGCGTGAGCAAGCGCACCCAGTTGTCGGACAGCCTGATCTCCACCGGCTTCCCGTTTCGCCCCGAGGATGACTTCAACACCTACCTGCGCCTGATGGGCGACATGATGCAACGCACCACCGGCTTGCGCCGCCCGGGGGCTGCCGCACTCGACCTGGCCTATGTGGCCGCCGGCTTCAGTGATGGGTTTTTTGAAATTGGCCTCTCGCCCTGGGACATGGCCGCCGGCAGTTTGCTGGTGACCGAAGCCGGTGGTCTGGTGGGCAATTTCACCGGCGAGGCCGACTTTCTCGAACATCGTGAGTGCATGGCTGCCAACCCGCGGGTGTATGCACAAATGGTGAGCGTGTTGCGCAAGTACTCGAAGTTCGCCACTGCGCAAGAGAAGGCTTCGCGGCCCACCTTGAAGGCTGACGACACCCATGGCGACAGCTGATCTGTCCCAACACACCCCCATGATGGCCCAGTACCTGGGCATCAAGGCAGACTTCCCCACCACGCTGGTGTTCTACCGCATGGGGGATTTCTACGAACTGTTTTTTGAAGACGCCGAAAAAGCGGCACGGTTGCTGGACATCACGCTGACCCAACGCGGTCAATCGGCCGGTCAGCCCGTGGTGATGGCCGGCGTGCCGTTCCATTCGGTCGACAGTTATCTGGCGCGTCTGATCAAGCTGGGCGAATCGGTCGCCATTTGCGAACAGGTGGGTGAAGTCGGCGGCAAGGGCCCCGTGGAGCGCAAAGTGGTGCGCGTGGTCACCCCCGGCACGCTCACCGATGCCGAGTTGCTGCAAGAACGACAAGAAGCCGTGCTGCTGGCCGTGCACATCGGCGCGCGTGCGGCCAAGAGCGGTGGCTGTGGCCTGGCCTGGCTGAGTGTCACGCAAGGCGACATCCACCTGGCCGAGTGTGCGCTTGACGAATTGCCGCAATGGCTCACGCGCATCAGCCCCAGCGAGTTGCTGTGCAGTGCCGAGATGCCCACGCATGCGCACCCGTATCTGCAAGGCGGCCACCGCGTCACCGCACGACCCAGCTGGCAATTTGATAGCACGCTAGGCCTGCGCAAGCTGCTCGAGCAACTGCAAACCGCCAACCTGGACGCCTGGCAAGCGCAAGACCTGCCACACGCGCAGGCAGCTGCCTCGGCGCTCATGGCCTATGCCGAGCACACCCAGGGGCGTCCCCTCACCCATGTGCAAGGCCTGGTGGTGCAACGTGACGATCGCTTCATCGACTTGCCACTCACCACCCGTCGCAACCTGGAACTCACCCAGACCCTGCGCGGCGAAGACAGCCCCACCCTGCTCTCGCTGCTCGACACCTGCATGACCGGCATGGGCAGCCGTCTGCTGCGTCAATGGTTGCTGGAGCCGCCACGTGACCGTGCGCTGGCCTCGCAACGGCTCGACGCCATCCGCGCCCTGCAAGGACCGGGCGGTCAGGGCCGCTGGTCTGCCTTGCGCCAGGCCCTCAAGGGCATGAGCGACGTACAGCGCATCTCGGCCCGCATCGCACTGCGCCAGGTGCGGCCCCGCGAGTTGGTGGCCCTGGGCTTGTCCTTGACGCGTGCACGCGACCTGCAACAAGGCTTGCCCCCCAGCCCGTGGCTCAGCGCCTTGGGGCAGGACATGGTCGTCCCGCCCGCGTGCGGCGAGTTGCTGCTGCGCGCGTTGCACCCCGAACCCGCCGCCCTGGTGCGTGACGGCGGCGTGATGGCCGACGGGTTTGACCCGGAGCTCGATGAGTTGCGTGCCATTCAAAACAACTGCGACGGCTTTTTGCTGGAGCTTGAAGGCCGTGAACGGGCCCGCACCGGCATTGCCAACCTGCGGGTGCAGTTCAACAAGGTGCACGGTTTTTACATCGAGGTCACCCAAGGTCAGCTCGACCGTGTGCCCGACGACTACCGCCGCCGACAAACCCTCAAGAACGCCGAGCGCTTCATCACCCCCGAGCTCAAGGCCTTCGAGGACAAGGCCCTGTCTGCCCAAGAACGGGCGCTGGCGCGCGAGAAATGGTTGTTTGAACAACTGCTGGACGACTTGCAAGGCTATGTGCCGGCGCTGGGCCGGCTGGCCCGAGCCATTGCCACGCTGGACGTGCTGTGCAGCCTCTCCGAGCGTTCGCTCACCTTGCGTTGGTGCGAGCCCGAATTTGTGCGCACGCCGTGCATCGAGATCCGTGGCGGTCGACACCCGGTCGTCGAAGCCCGACTGGCCGAAGCGAGTGGCGGCCCGTTCATCGCCAACGACACCCAGCTCGGTCCTACCCAGCGCATGCAGATCATCACCGGCCCCAACATGGGCGGCAAGTCCACCTACATGCGACAGGTGGCGCTGATCGTGCTGCTGGCCAGCATCGGTTCCCATGTGCCGGCTGCCGCGTGTCGGCTGGGGCCGATCGACGCCATTCACACCCGCATTGGCGCCGCCGATGATCTGGCCAACGCCCAATCCACCTTCATGCTCGAGATGACCGAGGCCGCGCAAATCCTGCATGCGGCGACCCCGCACAGCCTGGTGCTGATGGACGAGATTGGCCGTGGCACCTCCACCTTCGACGGCCTCGCCCTGGCCAGTGGCATTGCCACACACCTGCACGACAAGACACAGGCCTTCACCCTGTTTGCCACGCATTACTTTGAGCTCACCGAGTTTCCCGCGCAGCACCGTGCCGCCTGCAACATGCACGTGAGCGCCAGTGAGCAAGGCTCTGACATTGTGTTCCTGCACGAGTTGCAAGCCGGACCGGCGAGTCGCAGTTACGGCATTCAAGTGGCGCGGCTGGCTGGCATGCCACAACAGGTCTTGACCCATGCTCGCCATGCGCTGGCATCACTCGAATCACAGGCGGATGCACAACGTGAGCAAGTGGACTTGTTTGCCCCCCCGCCCGTCAGTGCAGCCGTGGAGCCTTCCTTGCTGGAGGCCAAGTTGGCGCAAATCGACCCCGACGCACTCACCCCGCGTGAGGCGCTTGATGCGCTCTACGCCCTGAAAAAACTGACCTAGGGCAGACAGTCACTGCAGCGCAGTGACCTCAGTCGGTTGATGCCCCGCCTTGATGCCTGTTGACCGCCGTCAGGGCGCCCAGACAATCCAGCCGTTCCAGGCTGTGAGCAACACCACGCCCCCAAACGCGATGCGGTACCAGGCAAAGGGCACGAAACTGTGCGTGGCAATGTAGCGCAGCAACCAGCGCACACAGACCCAGGCGCTCAGAAAGGACATCACCAGGCCCACACTGAACATGGGCAGATCCGCCCAACTCAGCAACGCCCGCTCCTTGTAAAGGCTGTAGGCCCCTGCGCCGATCAGCGTGGGGATGGCGAGGTAAAACGAAAAATCGGTGGCCGCCTTGCGGCTCAAGCCCAGCAACATGCCCCCGATGATGGTGGCCCCACTGCGGCTGGTGCCCGGCACCATGGCCAGGCACTGCACCAATCCCACCTTCAATGCATCGACAGGCTTCATGGACTCGACATTCATGATGCGCGCCCGGTCATTCGGATGTTCATCCGAACGGCGTGAACGGCCCCAGCCTTCCGCCCACAGAATGATGAACCCACCCAGAATGAAGGTGGAGGCCACCACGGTGGGCGTGAACAGATGCGCCTTGATCCATTTGCCGAACAGCAGGCCCAGCACCACCGCCGGCACAAAACCAATCAGCACATTCAACGCAAAACGGCGCGCCAACCGTTGTGAGGGCAAGGCCATCACGGTGGTGGAGATCTTGTCCCAGTACACGATGATGACCGCCAGAATGGCCCCGGTCTGAATGGCAATGTCAAACACCTTGGCCTTCTCGTCGTCAAACCCCAACAAGGCCCCCGCCAGAATCAGATGCCCGGTGGATGAGATCGGCAAAAACTCGGTCAACCCCTCCACCACACCCATCAGGGCTGCTTTGAGCAACAACACCAGATCCACATGCACTCCACTGCGTTCGATAACCTTCTATTATCGGCCCTGCTCTGACGGATGCGCACGCCCCTGGCCTAAAATCATGCCATGACTTCCGTGCCTGCCCACGACCCTGCCCACACGGGCAGCGCTGACGCCCCCAAAGCCAGCAACTTCCTGCGCCAGATCATCGAATCCGATCTGGCCCAAGGCACCTACGCCAGCCGTCGCTGGGCAGGCAGTCCAGGGGACGCCGCCCACCACGCCCAGGGCGAGCCCGACCCAGCCCGCATCCGCACCCGCTTCCCACCTGAGCCCAATGGCTACCTGCACGTGGGTCATGCCAAAAGCATTTGTCTGAACTTCGGTCTGGCACGCGACTATGGTGGCGTGTGCCACATGCGTTTTGACGACACCAACCCCGAGAAGGAAGACACCGAGTACGTCCACTCCATCCTTGATGCCATCCAGTGGCTGGGCTTCCACTGGAACCAGGCCCCCGATGGATCTCCCGCCTCTTACCTCTACCAGGCCAGTGACTACTTCGATTTCATGTACCGCGCGGCCGAGTCTCTGATCGAAGCTGGCCATGCGTATGTGGACGAGCAGACGGCCGAAGAGATGCGACTGTCCCGGGGCGACTTCAACACCCCGGGCACCAACAGCCCGTTTCGCAGCCGTACCCCGGCCGAGAACCTGCAACGATTTCGCGAGATGCGGGACGGCCAACTCGCCGATGGTGCCGCGGTGTTGCGCGCCAAGATCGACATGGCTTCGCCCAACATCAACCTGCGCGACCCGGCCATCTACCGCATTCGCCGCGCCACCCACCACCTCACCGGAGACCGCTGGTGCATCTACCCGATGTACACCTTCGCCCACCCGATCGAGGACGCGCTGGAGCAAATCACCCACAGCATCTGCACGCTGGAATTCGAAGACCAGCGCCCTTTCTACGACTGGCTGCTCGAGCGACTCATCGAGGGGGGCCTGCTGAGTGCTCCCCCACCGCGTCAATACGAGTTTGCGCGCCTCAACCTCACTTACGTCATCACCAGCAAACGCAAGCTGGCACAACTGGTCAACGAAAACCGGGTGAGCGGTTGGGATGACCCGCGCATGCCCACCATCGTGGGTCTGCGTCGACGGGGCTACACGCCCGCCTCGATTCAACTCTTCGCCGAACGCATTGGCGTCACCCGCAGCGACAGTTGGATCGACTACAGCACCCTGGAAGGCTGTCTGCGCGAAGACCTCGAAGGCCAGGCCGCTCGCGCCATGGCGGTGCTCGATCCCGTGCCTTTGGTGCTGACCAATTGGGACGAGGTGATGGGCGCAGGCACGCTGGACGCCTGCGTGGCCCCGGTGCATCCGCAGCAACCCGAGCGCGGGCAACGACAGTTTGTGATGGGCTCGCGTTTGTGGATCGAGCGGTCCGACTATGAAGACACGCCGCCCAAAGGATTTTTCCGGCTGTTCCCGGGCAACCAGGTGCGTTTGAAGTACGGCCATGTGATCGAGTGCGTGGGCGCCACACGCGACGCGCAGGGCCACCTCACCGAGGTCCACGCCCGACTCATCCCCAACACCAAGAGCGGCACGCCTGGGGCCGACTCGGTCAAGGTCAAGGGCGTGATCACCTGGGTCAGTGCGCACGACGGCGTGGCGGCCGAGGTGCGTTTGTACGACCGCTTGTTCAACGAGGCGCAACCGGACGCAGGGGGCCGTGACTTCCTGAGTTGTTTGAACCCGAACAGCCTGCAGGTGGTGCAGGCCATTGTGGAGCCTTCATTGGCCCAGTGTGCAGCCGATGACAAGTTTCAGTTCGAGCGCCACGGCTACTTTGTGGCCGACCGGGTGGACCATCACCCTGGCAAGCCGGTGTTCAACAAGAGCACCGGGTTGAAGGACTCTTGGGGCAAGTGAGGGGTTGGGGCTACTGCACCGGCCCCTTGAGCGCATCGGGCATGGGCAGGGGCATCACCGAAATGCCCTCCTCCAGCAAATCACGCGTCTGCTCCGGCGTGGCCTGACCACGAATGCCGCGCTCTTCGCTTTCGCCGTAGTGCATCTTGCGAGCCTCTTCGGCAAAGCGCTGCCCCACATCTTCGGTGTTGGCCATGACATGATGCACCGCTTGCAGCCAGGCAGCTTGCAATTGAGCCGGCGACAGGGAGGTGACGTCGTGCGCCGGGGTCTGGGTCACGGGAGAAGTGGCGACTGCCGGCGTGGATGTTGACACCTCGCGTTCGCCCCGCGACGTCGACAAATTGAGGCGGGGGGCCGACAACTGTTTGGTGATCTGGCGATCCCCACACAAGGGGCATTCCACCAACCCACGCGCCAGCTGGCTCTGAAAATCGTCTTCAGAACCAAACCAGCCTTCAAAATCGTGCTGGTGAGTGCATTGCAGGTTAAGGACCTTCATGGCGCAAATTATGACGCAGGCGTGTCAGCCCTGCCATGTCAAAGGCCAATGGCCTGCCAGCACGTTTTGCAACCACAACGCCCCGGTCAAGGTCTTGGCATCGGTCACGCGTCCTTCAAAGCACCAGCGTAGCAGTTGATCCGGCGAGGCACTGAACACCTCCAGAAACTCGCCCTCATCCAGGCGTGAGGGGCCTGCGGTGAGCTCGCGTGCAAACCACACTTCGATGAATTCGGTGGAGTAGCTGATCACCGGGTGCAGCAGCCCTGCCCTCGCCCACTCGCGGGCGGTGTAACCGGTTTCCTCTTGCAGTTCGCGGCGGGCACAGGCCAGCACGTCCTCTCCCGGGTTGAGTTTGCCGGCGGGCAATTCAATCATCACCTGTTGCACCGGGTACCGGTACTGCCGCTCCAACACCACCTCACCATTGTCCAGCAAGGGAATGATCATCACGGCACCAGGGTGAACCACGTATTCGCGCGTGGCCGAGTGGCCATCTGGCAACGCGACCGTGTCACGAAAGGCGTGGAGAAAATGCCCCTTGAGGAGCTCGGTGCTGTCGAGGCGGCGCTCGATCAGCGCGTCGTCATCCATGGGGGGTGCAACGGGCAGGTTCAAGTGCCCAGGGACTTGACAATGGCCTGCGCGCACAGCGCCATCAGGCCTCCGGGCAACAGACCCAGCCCCAGGATGAGTGCCCCATTGAGGGACAGCACCACGCGCACATCGGCGCCGGCGGACACGGTGGTGGCGGTGAGCGGTGCGTCAAAGTACATGACCTTGATGACGCGCAGGTAGTAGAAGGCGCCAATGAGCGACATGATGACAGCGAAAATCGCCAGCGGCAGACCGCCCGCCTGACCCGACGCAATCAGCGCTTGCAGCACCGAGAGCTTGGCATAGAAACCGACCAAGGGCGGAATGCCCGCCAAGGAGAACAGACACACGGCCATCACACCCGCGTAGAACGGACTGCGCTGGTTCAGACCCGCCAGGTCGGAGATCTCTTCGCTCTCAAAGCCTTCGCGCGCCAGCAGCAAAATGACACCGAACGCTGCCAGCGTGGTCAGCACATAGGTCACCACGTAAAACATGGCCGAGCTGTAGGCGTTGGCCGCCGACACCGTGCTGCCCTGCACCACCCCCGACAGCAAGCCAATCAGCACAAAGCCCATTTGAGCAATGGTGGAGAAGGCCAGCATGCGTTTCAGGTTGGTCTGTGCAATGGCAGCGAGGTTGCCCACCAGCAAGGAGGACACCGCCAGCACCATCAGCATCTGTTGCCAGTCCATGGCCAACGGCATGAGACCGTCCACCAGCAGACGCATGGTCATCGCAAACGCAGCCAGCTTGGGGGCACCGCCGATCATCAAGGTCACCGCAGTGGGCGCGCCTTGGTAGACGTCCGGAATCCACATGTGGAATGGCACCACACCCAGCTTGAAGGCCAGGCCACACACCACAAACACCAAGCCCAACACCAGCACCTGGTGTTTCACCTGGCCGGACGCAATCACCTTGAACACGGTGCCGATATCCAGCGACCCGGTTGCGCCATACAGCATGGACAAGCCATACAGCAAGAAGCCACTGGCCAGCGCGCCCAACACGAAATACTTCATGGCCGCCTCGGTGGCCACGCCGTGGTCACGCCGCAGCGCCACCAGTGCATAGCTCGAGAGCGTCAACAACTCCAGGCCGAGATACAACACCAGGAAGTTGTTGCCGGAAATCATGATGAACATGCCCAGCAGCGCAAACAAGCCCAGGATGAACAGTTCGCCCCCGCGCATCATGTCGCGGTCTGCCGCGTAGGGGCGGCCATACACAAAGGTCACCATCATGGCGATGGCCGCAAAGCACTTGAGCCAATTGCCCATGGCGTCCGACACCACCATGTTGTCAAAGGCGTAAACCGTGCCGCCGGTGCCGGCGTACAGGGCTTCCATCACGGCCACACCGGCCAAGGTGAGGAGCGACAGCACATAGGTGCCCGTGCGACGCGGGCTGGTCACGCTCAGGTCGTAGAGCGCGACGACACAGGTCATCGTCAGCAGGATGATTTCAGGGTACAGCACGACCCAGTTGAGGTTGTCCATCATGTTCTTCTCCGCCTCAGTTCGGCAGCTTGGATTGGGCCACGTGCCTGAGCAACTCCACCACCGAGGCGTCCATCACATCGGTGAAGGGTTTCGGATAGAGGCCCATGGCGAGCACGGCCAGCGCCAGCAGGGTCAGCATCAGGAATTCGCGGCTGTTGATGTCCTCCAGGTTGCGCACGTCATCGTTGGTGACAGGGCCCAGGTACACTCGCTTGACCATCCACAGCGTGTAGGCAGCGCCAAAGATCAGCGCCGTGGCAGCGGCCAGTCCCAGCCAGAAGTTGACTTGCACGGCGCCCAGAATCACCATCCATTCGCCCACAAAACCCGCTGTGCCCGGCAACCCACAGTTGGCCATGGCAAACAGCAGCGCAAAAGCCGAGAACTTGGGCATGGTGTTGACCACACCGCCATAGCTGGCAATTTCACGCGAGTGCACGCGGTCGTACAGCACGCCAATGCACAGGAACATCGCGCCCGAGACAAACCCGTGCGCAATCATCTGCACCAAGCCACCGGCAACGCCCAGCTCATTGAAGATGAAGAAGCCCAGGGTGACAAAGCCCATGTGGGCCACTGACGAATAGGCCACCAGCTTTTTCATGTCCTGTTGCACCATGGCCACCAGACCGACATAAATCACGGCAATGAGGGAGAGCGCGAGCACAAAGCCCGCCCACTCCTGTGTGGCGTCCGGGGTGATGGGCATGGAAAAACGCAGGAAACCATAGGCCCCCAGTTTCAGCATGATGGCCGCCAGCACCGCAGAGCCGCCCGTGGGCGCTTCCACGTGCACGTCGGGCAACCAGGTGTGGACCGGCCACATGGGCACCTTGACCGCGAAGGCCGCGAAGAAGGCAAAGAACAGCAAGGTCTGCGCCGACATCGGCAACGGCAGCTTGTGCCAGGCAGCCAGGTCAAAGCTGCCGGCTGACTGGGTGTAGAGGTAAATCAGCGCCACCAGCATCAGCAGCGAGCCGAGCAAGGTGTAGAGGAAGAACTTGAACGCGGCATAAATTTTGTTCGGCCCGCCCCAGATGCCGATGATGAGGTACATCGGGATCAGTGTCGCTTCAAAGAACACGTAAAACAGCATGCCATCCAGGGCGCAGAACACGCCCACCATGAGGCCGCTCAAAATCAGGAAGGCGCCCATGTACTGGTTGACGCGCTCGGTGATGACTTCCCAGCCGGCGATCACCACGATCACGGTCATGAACGCCGTCAGCAACACAAACCAGACCGACAAGCCATCCACGCCCAGGTGGTAGTTGACATTGAAGCGCTCGATCCAGGACGCTTGTTCAACAAACTGCATGGCCGCGGTGCCCAGTTCAAACTGGTTGTACAGCGGAATCGTCACCGCAAAACTGACCAGGGCGCCAATCAACGCGATCCAGCGCACGGCGCCGGCGTGTTCGTCGCGTCCAAGGGCCAGCAGCACGACACCGACAACAATCGGTGTCCAGATGGCAAGGCTCAGAAGTCCCATGATGTGTATTTCTCTTTGCTCAGGGTTGGATCGTGCGGGTCTTCAGGCGGCATCAGGGCTTGAGCCAGACAAACCAGGTCATCAGCACGAACACGCCCAGGATCATCACCAGGGCATAGTGGTAGAGGTAGCCGGACTGCAAGTGGCGCGCCACGGAGGAGACCCACCCCACGATCTTCCAGGAACCATTGACCACGGCGCCATCAATCAAGGCCTGGTCGCCCCCGCGCCACAGGCCGGTGCCCAGGGCACGCGCCCCGCGCGCCAGGATGTTCTCATTGATCCAGTCCATGTAGTACTTGTTCTCCAGCAGCGTGTACAGCGGCTGGCAGGCACGCTTGATGGCCGCCGGAACAGCCGGGTTGATCATGTACATGTAGTACGACACCACCACACCGCTCAGGGCCAGCCAGAACGGCAGCGTGCTGAACGCGTGCGCGGCCATGGCCAGCGGTCCATGGAAGGCCTCGGCGAGTTCCTTCATGACATGGTGCTTGTCGGCGTCGACCACGATGGCGTCTTTGAAGAAGTCACCATACAGCATGGGCTCGATCGTCAGATACCCGATCACCACCGACGGAATGGCCAGGAGCAGCAAGGGCACCGTCACCACCCAGGGCGATTCGTGCGGGTCGTGGTGCTCGGCGTGACCCTGGTGGTCATCGTGGTGAGCATCATGGTGGGCGTCCGGGTTCTGGTCGTAACGCTCCTGGCCGTGAAAGACCAGGAAGTACATGCGAAACGAATAGAAGGCGGTCACAAACACACCGGCCAGGACGGCGAAGTGGGCAAAGCCCGCGCCAGGCAGATGGCTCTCAGCCACTGCCTCGATGATGCTGTCTTTGGAATAGAAACCGGCGAACAAGGGCGTGCCAATCAAGGCCAGCGAACCCAACAGCGAAGTGATCCAGGTGATGGGCATGTACTTGCGCACGCCGCCCATCCAGCGGATATCCTGGTTGTGGTGCATGCCCATGATGACCGAACCCGCGCCGAGGAACAGCAGTGCCTTGAAGAAGGCGTGCGTCATCAGGTGGAACACCGCCACCGAGTAGGCAGAGGCACCCAGCGCCACCGTCATGTAACCCAGCTGCGACAGCGTGGAATACGCCACCACCCGCTTGATGTCGTTCTGGATGATGCCCAGAAAACCCATGAAGAGCGCGGTGATGGCCCCGATCACCAGAATGACGTTGAGCGCGGTGTCGCTCAACTCAAAGAGCGGCGACATGCGCGCCACCATGAAGATGCCAGCCGTCACCATGGTGGCGGCGTGGATCAGCGCGGAGATGGGGGTCGGGCCCTCCATCGAGTCGGGCAACCACACATGCAACGGAAACTGGGCCGATTTGCCCATGGCGCCGATGAAGAGGCAAATACAGATCACCGTCACCAGCATCCAGTCGGTGCCGGGGAAGGTTTGCGAACCCAACTCGCCCGCCTTGGCAAACGCCTCGGCGTAGTTGAGGGTGCCGGCGTAAGCGGCGATGAGTCCAATGCCCAGGATGAAGCCAAAGTCGCCCACCCGGTTGACCAAGAAGGCCTTCATGTTGGCGAACACGGCGCTGGGCTTGTTGAACCAGAACCCGATCAGCAGGTAAGACACCAGGCCCACCGCTTCCCAACCAAAAAACAGTTGCAGCATGTTGTTGCTCATCACGAGCATCAGCATGGAGAAAGTGAAGAGCGAGATATAGGCGAAGAAACGGTTGTAGCCGTCGTCCTCTTCCATGTACCCAATGGTGTAGAGGTGCACCATCAGCGAGACGAAGGTCACCACACACATCATCATGGCGGTGAGGCCGTCGATCAGGAAGCCCACTTCCATCTTGAGACCCCCCACCACCATCCAGGTGTAGAGGGTTTCATTGAAACGTGCACCGTCAACGGCCACGCTGTAGAGCGTCATGGCCGACAGCACGAACGCCACCAGCACGCCCAGGATGGTGAGCGAGTGGCTGAGGGTGCGGCCGATCCAGTTGCCACCCAGTCGGGTGCCCAGGATACCGGCCAGCGCCGAGCCCACCAGGGGGGCGAGCGGCACAGCCAGCAGGGTGGAAGCTTGTAAGGTTTGACTCATGACTGTGGGAGCTGCGCGATCAGCCTTTGAGTGAATTGAGTTCGTCGACGTTGATGCTCGCGCGGTTGCGGAACAGCAGCACCAGAATGGCCAGGCCGATCGCTGATTCGGCAGCGGCCACGGTCAGAATGAAGAACACGAAGATCTGGCCTTGCATATCACCGAGGTAATGCGAGAAAGCCACGAAGTTCATGTTGACCGCCAGCAGCATCAGTTCGATGGCCATCAGCAGCACGATGAGGTTCTTGCGGTTGAGGAAGATGCCCGTGACCGACAGCGCAAACAGAATCGCGCCCAGTGACAGGTAGTGGCCCAGGGTCACGCTCATGCTTGCTTCTCCTCGACGGGTGCGGGGGGCGTGGGGCGCACCGGATCCATCTTGATGAGTTCCACCCGGTCCTTGGCGCGCACGCGCACCTGCTCGGACGGGTTCTGGTATTTGCTGTCCTTGCGCTCGCGCAGGGTCAGGGCGATCGCTGCCACCATGGCCACCAACAGGATGGCCGCGGCAATTTGCAGCGGGTAGAGGTAATGGGTGTAGAGCGCCACACCCAGATCACGGGTGTTAGAAATCTGACCGGGCAACCCACCGGCAGAAGCCGGGGCAGCCTGTGCCACCACAGGCGCTTCACTGACCCGAAAGCCCCCCAACAGCACGGCGGCCAGCTCGAGGGCCACCACAGCACCCACCGTGGCCGCCAGCGGGAAGTGCCGCCAGAAACCTTGCCGCAAGGTATCCAGGTTGATGTCCAGCATCATCACCACAAAGAGGAACAACACCATCACCGCCCCCACGTACACGAGCACCAGGGTGATGGACAGGAATTCGGCATGCAAGAGCATCCACACGCCAGAGGCCTGGAAGAAGGCCAGCACCAGAAACAGCGCGGCGTGAACCGGGTTGCGTGCGGTGATGACGCGAAAGGCCGCCAGCAGCAACACCGCCGAGAAGAGGTAGAAAAGGGCTGATTTGATATCCATGATCCGGGCTCGCTTCAGCGGTATTTGGCGTCCGCTGCCTTGCTGGCGGCGATCTGGGGTTCGTAACGGTCGCCCACCGCCAGCAACATCTCCTTGGTGAAGTAAAGGTCGCCGCGCTTCTCGCCGTGGTATTCAAAGATATGGGTCTCGACAATCGAATCGACCGGGCAGCTCTCTTCGCAGAACCCGCAGAAGATGCACTTGGTGAGGTCGATGTCGTAGCGGGTGGTGCGACGGCTGCCGTCGTCACGCACGTCCGATTCGATGGTGATGGCCATCGCGGGGCACACGGCCTCACACAGTTTGCAGGCAATGCAGCGCTCTTCGCCATTGGCATAACGGCGCAGCGCATGCAGTCCCCGGAAACGCGGGCTTTGCGGCGTCTTTTCTTCCGGGAACTGGATGGTGATCTTGCGGGCAAACATGTAGCGACCCGTCAGGGCCATGCCCTTGAACAGCTCGGTCAACATGAAACTGGAGAGGAAATCTCGCCAGGAGAAAGGGGCTCGGGTTGCCATCGTGGTCATGTCAGGCTCCGGGTCAAGGCCAAATGTTCCAGGGGGTCTGCATCCACAGGCCCACCACCACCAGCCACACCAGGGTGACCGGAATGAAAATCTTCCAGCCCAGACGCATGATCTGGTCGTAACGGAAGCGCGGGAAAGTCGCACGCACCCACAGGAACATGGTGACGACGACAAAGGTTTTGATGGCCAACCAGATCCAACCCGGCACCAGGTTGAAGAGGTCGTTGTTCAGCGGGGGCAACCAGCCGCCCAGGAACATCAGCACGGCCAGCATGGACACCAGGATCATGTTGGCGTATTCGGCCAGGAAGAACATGGCGAAGGACATGCCCGAGTACTCGATCATGTGACCGGCCACGATTTCCGACTCGCCTTCCACCACGTCAAACGGGTGGCGGTTGGTTTCAGCCAGACCGGAGATGAAATACACCAGGAAGATGGGCAGCAGCGGCAACCAGTTCCATGACAGGAAGCCCAGCCCCTGTTCGGCCATCATGCCCTGCCCCTGCCCCATCACGATGTCGGTCATGTTGAGGCTGCCCGACACCATCAGCACCACCACCAGGCAAAAGCCCATGGCAATTTCGTAGCTCACCATCTGCGCCGAGGCTCGCATCGCACCCAAAAAGGCGTACTTGGAGTTGGACGCCCAGCCGGCAATGATCACGCCGTAGACCTCAAGCGAGGTGATGGCCATCAAAAACAACAGGCCGGCATTCACATTGGCCAGCGCCACCTCGGGACCAAAGGGCACCACCGCCCAGGCGGCCAGCGCGGGCATGATGGTCATGATCGGGCCCAACAAAAACAAGCCCGTCGAGGCTTTGGTCGGGACGATGATTTCCTTGGTCAGCAGTTTCAGCGCGTCCGCGATGGGTTGCAGCAGACCGCCTGGCCCGGTGCGGTTGGGCCCCAAGCGAACCTGGGTGAAGCCAATCGCCTTGCGCTCCCACAAGGTGAGGTACGCCACGCAACCCATCAGGGGCAGCAACACCACCACAATTTTGAGCAGGGTCCAGAGCACCGGCCAGGCCACCGAGGTCCACCAGGGCGCGGTGAGCAGGTGCAGGCCGGCGTTGTAGAGGGCATCGACCATGATCAGTGTCCTCCTGCGGCATCCGCCGTGGCTTGCAGCGACGGGGCGCGGCGCACCAGGCCATCGAGTTGGTAGATCGAGGCCGTCACCGGCGCTGCGGCAGGCGCGACCTCCACATAGGCTGTCGACGCGTTGGACAGTCGGGACGCGATGTCGGTTGGCAGTGCCGCTGCGCGGACTTCTTCAATGGTCTCGTAAGCAAAACCCGGCAAGCCCAGCATCGTGCCCAGCACGCGCAAGACTTTCCAGCCCGGGCGCGTCTCACCCAGGGGACGCACCACACCGTGGAAGGATTGGGCCCGGCCTTCGGTGTTCACAAAGGTGCCCGCGGTTTCGGTGAAGGGGGAAATCGGCAGCAGCACGTCGCTGATGTCGAGATTGGTTTTGAAGGGCGACAAGGTCACCACCATGTCGCTCGTGGCCAATCCCTCGGCGCCGTGTGCGCTGTCGGCGTGCGGTTCGGTGTTGAGCAGCAGCACAGCTTTCAAGGCGCCCGCCTGCGACATCTGAGCGGCATTGAGCCCGCCGTTCGAGGGCAGCGCGCCCACCAGTTGGGCGCCCACGGTATTGGCCGCTTCACCCAGGAAGCCCACACTCGCCCCCGTGTGCTGGCCGATCCAGTTGGCCAGAGCCAACAGGCCCGAAGCCTGGGGATGGTTCGCGGCCGCATTGCCCAGCAACACCGCCTTGCGCTCACCGCTCAACAGCGACTGCGCGATGGCCAGGGCCTGCGGTTGCGTGGCATTGCCCACCACCAACGGCAACACCCCTTTGGCCTGCGCCACAGCCGCGGCCACATCGGCCAGGGCCTGCACCCACACCGAGGCCGATGCCTGGTAGACAGTGTGCACCGGCATGGCCCAGTCCACGCGTTGTTCGTTGAGCGACAGGATGTGGGCGCCACGGCGAGCGGCCTGACGCAAACGCTGACCCAACAGAGGTTGATCCTTGCGGGGGTTGCCACCGATCACCAAGGCGCGTTGCAACTCGGTGAGTGACGCGATGGAGGTACCCAGCCAGCGCACTCCCCCCTCGTGGTGGAAGTCGGCCGCGCGCAAACGCGCATCGATGTTGCCACTGCCCAGGCCTCGCATGAGCGACGCCGCCAGGAACAACTCTTCAGCGGTGCTGTGCGGGCTGGCGAGTGTGCCGATGGCGTGTGCGCCGTGTTCGGTCTTGACCTGCTTGAGCCCATTGGCGACGTACTCGAGCGCCGTGGTCCAGTCCACGGTCTTCCACTCACCCCCCTGCTTGAGCATGGGCTGGGTCAGGCGGTCGTCGCCATTGAGGGCTTCATACGAGAAACGGTCGCGGTCAGCAATCCAGCACTCGTTGACGGATTCGTTTTCCATCGGCACCACGCGCATCACGCGGTGGTTCTTCACTTGCACAATCAGGTTGGCGCCAGTGGCGTCGTGCGGGCTGACCGACTTGCGACGGCTCAGTTCCCAGGTGCGGGCGCTGTAGCGGAACGGCTTGCTGGTGAGTGCCCCCACGGGGCAGATGTCGATCATGTTGCCCGAGAGCTCGGAATCCACCGTGGCCCCGACAAAGGTTTCAATCTCGGAGTGCTCACCGCGGTGAGACATGCCCAACTCCATCACGCCGGCAATTTCCTGACCAAAGCGCACGCAGCGGGTGCAGTGGATGCAGCGGCTCATCTCTTCCATGGAGATCAGCGGGCCCACATCCTTGTGGAACACCACACGCTTTTCTTCGTCGTAGCGTGAGGCCGAACCGCCGTAGCCCACAGCGAGGTCTTGCAACTGGCACTCACCGCCCTGGTCGCAGATGGGGCAGTCAAGCGGGTGGTTGATCAGCAAGAACTCCATGACCGACTTTTGCGCCTTGACGGCCTTGTCGGTGTGGGTGCGCACGATCATGCCCTGGGTGACCGGGGTGGCACAGGCCGGCATGGGCTTGGGTGCCTTCTCCACATCCACCAGGCACATGCGGCAATTGGCCGCGATGCTCAGTTTCTTGTGGTAGCAGAAATGGGGAATGAAAGTGCCGGCCTTCTCGGCTGCATGCATGACCATGCTGCCTTCCTGGACCTCCACCTTCTTGCCATCGAGCTCGATTTCAACCATGATGCTTTCCGGTCAGACGTACGCCGGGACCATGCAGGTCTTGTGCGTGATGTGATGTTCAAATTCGGGGCGGAAATGCTTGAGCATGCCGCGCACCGGCATGGCTGCCGCGTCGCCCAGGGCGCAAATGGTGCGCCCCATGATGTTCTCGGCCACGTTGTCCAGCAACTGCATGTCGCTGGGGCGGCCCTGCCCGTTCTCGATGCGGTCGACCATGCGCCACAACCAGCCCGTGCCCTCACGACACGGCGTGCACTGGCCACACGATTCGTGCATGTAGAAGTAGCTCAGGCGTTGCAGGCTCTTGACCATGCAACGGGTGTCGTCCATCACGATCACCGCGCCCGAGCCCAGCATAGAACCGGCCTTGGCGATGGCGTCGTAGTCCATCGTGATGTCCATCATGATGTTGGCCGGCAGCACCGGAGCGGACGAGCCACCCGGGATGACCGCCTTCAACTGACGACCGGCACGCACACCACCGGCCAGCTCCAGCAACTGGGCAAACGGCGTCCCCATGGGCACTTCGTAGTTGCCCGGACGCTCGACATCGCCGCTCACCGAGAAGATCTTGGTGCCGCCGTTGTTGGGCTTGCCGCACTCGAGGTAGGCCTGGCCACCGTTGCGGATGATCCAGGGCACCGCTGCAAAGGTCTCGGTGTTGTTAATGGTGGTGGGCTTGCCGTACAGACCAAAACTCGCCGGGAACGGCGGCTTGAAACGCGGCTGTCCCTTCTTGCCTTCCAGCGATTCGAGCAGCGCGGTTTCCTCGCCGCAAATGTAGGCGCCAAAGCCGTGGGCAGCATGCAACTGGAAGCTGAAGTTGCTGCCCAGAATCTTGTCGCCCAGCAACCCGGCGGCACGCGCCTCTTCCAGCGCGGCTTCAAAGCGCTCGTAGGTCTGGAAGATTTCGCCGTGGATGTAGTTGTAGCCCACGTTGATGCCCATGGCGTAAGCGGCAATCGCCATGCCTTCGATCACGATGTGGGGGTTGTAGTGCAGGATGTCGCGGTCCTTGCAGGTGCCCGGCTCGCCCTCGTCGGAGTTGCACACCAGGTGCTTCTGCCCGGGGAACTGACGCGGCATGAAGCTCCACTTCAGGCCGGTGGGAAATCCTGCGCCGCCACGGCCACGCAAGCCAGACTCCTTGACGGTGGCAATCACCTGGTCCTGGGTGAGCGCTTCTCCCCCATCCACGCCCAGCACCTTGCGCAGCGCCTGGTAGCCGCCACGCGCGATGTAGTCTTGCAAGCGCCAGTTGTGGCCATCCAGCCCCGCATAGATCTGCGGGTTGATGTGTCGGCCATGGAAGCAGGTCTCGACCCCACGGGACTGGAACTGCGAGAGGATGTGTTGAACGTTCATGACTGCCCCTCGGCTTGACGCAAGCCCTCGATCAGCTGGTCGAGCTTGTCGTCGCTCATGTAACTGCACATGTTGCGGTCATTGACCAGCAACACCGGCGCGTCCGCACAAGCGCCCATGCACTCGCCCGGTTGCAGCGTGAACAGTCCGTCCGCGGTGGTGCCCCCCACTTCCACGCCCAGGCGTTGGCAGAGACGCTCCAGCGCCTGGCCGCCACCGCGCAGCGTGCACGGCAGGTTGGTGCAGACGTTGATCTTGAAACGCCCCACCGGCTTGAGGTTGTACATGTTGTAGAAGGTGGAGACCTCGTGCACCGCCATCGGGGCCATGCCCAGGTACTCGGCCACGGCGAGTTCGCCTTCGGCGCTCACATAGCCATGCTCCTGCTGCAGGATGGACAAGCAGGCCATCACCGCCGATTGCTGTTGGTCGGCAGGGTACTTGGCCACCTCGCGCGCAAAACGTGCACGGGTGGCGTCGGACAACACCAGGGGTTGCGGTGCTGCGCCGGATGCGGAATGAGAAGCGTGGGAGCTCATCGGTCAATTTCCCCGAACACAATGTCCATGGTGCCGATCACCGCCACGGTGTCGGCAATCATGTGGCCACGGGCCATTTCATCCATGGCGGCCAAGTGGGCAAAGCCCGGCGCGCGGATCTTGAGGCGGTACGGCTTGTTGGCACCGTCACTCACCAGGTAAATGCCAAACTCACCCTTGGGGTGCTCGACCGCCGCGTAGGCCTCGCCCTCGGGCACATGGAAACCTTCGGTGAAGAGCTTGAAATGGTGAATCAACTCTTCCATGCTGGACTTCATGGACTCGCGGCTAGGCGGCGCCACCTTGTGGTTGTCGGTGATGACCGGACCGGGGTTGGCCCGCAACCATTGCACGCATTGCTGGATGATGCGGTTGGACTGGCGCATCTCCTCGACGCGCACCAGGTAACGGTCGTAGCAGTCGCCGGTCTTGCCCACCGGGATGTCGAAGTCCATGCGGTCGTACACGTCGTAGGGCTGTTGCTTGCGCAAGTCCCAGGCGATGCCCGAGCCGCGCAGCATGGCGCCGGTGAAGCCGAGGTTTTTGGCGCGCTCGGGTGTGACCACGCCAATGCCCACGGTGCGCTGCTTCCAGATGCGGTTGTCGGTGAGCAGGGTTTCGTACTCGTCCACCAGGGCCGGGAATCGACGGGTGAAGTCGTCGATGAAGTCGAGCAACGAGCCTTGGCGGTTTTCGTTCAGCCGTGCAATGGTTTTGGCGTTCTTGATCTTGCTGACCTGGTACTGCGGCATGGTGTCCGGCAGGTCGCGGTAGACACCGCCCGGGCGGAAGTAGGCCGCATGCATGCGCGCCCCGGAGACGGCTTCGTACATGTCGAAGAGGTCTTCCCGCTCGCGAAAGCAGTAGATGAGAATGTTCATCGCGCCGCAATCAAACCCATGGCAGCCCAACCACAGCAGGTGGTTGAGCAAGCGGGTGATCTCCGAGAACATCACACGGATGTACTGCGCGCGCTCGGGCACCTCGATGCCCATGAGCTTTTCGATGGCCAGGCAATAGGCGTGCTCGTTGCTCATCATGGACACGTAGTCAAGACGGTCCATGTAGGGCAACGACTGGATGAAGGTTTTGCTCTCGGCCAGTTTTTCGGTGGCGCGGTGCAACAGCCCGATGTGCGGGTCGGCACGCTGCACCACCTCGCCGTCGAGTTCGAGCACCAGACGCAGCACGCCGTGCGCGGCCGGGTGCTGCGGGCCCAGGTTCAGGGTGTAGTTCTTGATGTCAGCCATGCTGTGTTCTCAGTGCAAGCCGCCGTAGGTCTCTTCACGGATGATGCGCGGGGTGTTCTCGCGCGGCTCAATGGTGACGGGCTGGTAGATGACACGCTTTTGCTCGGCGTCGTAGCGCATCTCGACATGGCCCTGGGTGGGAAAGTCCTTGCGGAAAGGATGGCCGATGAAGCCGTAGTCGGTGAGCAGGCGACGCAGGTCATCGTGGCCCTCAAAGACAATGCCATACAGGTCGAAGGCTTCGCGCTCGAACCAGTTGGCCGAACTCCACAGCGGCGTGACCGAAGCCACCACCGGCAGGTCGTCGCCCGGTGCGAACACGCGCAGGCGCACCCGCCAGTTGTGACGCACCGACAGCAAATGAGACACCACGGCAAAACGCGGCCCCTCGGAAAACGCACTGGGAGCGCCGTCCTTGTAGGCCGAGTAGTCCATGCCACACAGGTCCATCAACTGCTCAAAGGCCAGGGTGGGGTCGTCTCGCAACTGCAGCGCCACCGCAGCGTAGTCGGAGGCTTTGACGGTGAGGGTCAGCTCGCCCAGGGCGCTCTGCAACTGCTGGATGCGATCACCCAACGCAGCCTCGAGCGCGGCCTGCAGGGTATCGAGGGAATTGCTCATGAAATGCCTTGTGGTGGGCTGGTGCGTCAGCGAGCGATGGTGTTTTCGCGGCGGATCTTGGACTGCAACTGCAAAATGCCGTACAGCAGTGCTTCAGCGGTGGGCGGACAGCCCGGTACGTAAACATCGACCGGCACCACGCGGTCGCAACCGCGCACCACCGAGTAGCTGTAGTGGTAGTAGCCGCCGCCGTTGGCGCACGACCCCATGGAGAGCACCCAGCGCGGTTCGGACATCTGGTCGTAGACCTTGCGCAACGCAGGCGCCATCTTGTTGCACAGCGTGCCTGCCACGATCATCAAGTCGGACTGTCGCGGGCTGGGGCGAAACAACATGCCAAAACGGTCGATGTCATAGCGGGCAGCGCCCGCATGCATCATCTCCACCGCGCAACAGGCCAGACCAAAGGTCATGGGCCACAGCGAACCGGTTTTGGCCCAGTTGACCACCGAGTCGTACGACGTGGTGATGAAGCCTTCTTTGAAAACACCGTCAAGTGACATAGATCATTCCCAGTCGAGGGCACCCTTTTTCCACTCGTAGATGAAGCCCACGACCAGAATGCCCAGGAAAACCATCATGGCCCAAAAACCGGCAGGACCAATTTCCTTGAGCGATACCGCCCAGGGAAACAGAAACGCGATTTCAAGGTCGAACAGAATGAAGAGAATGGCGACTAGGTAGTAGCGCACATCGAACTTCATGCGGGCATCTTCGAAGGCGTCGAAGCCGCACTCATAGGGGGAATTCTTGGCCTCGTCGGGACGCTGAGGCCCGAGCAAATAGCCGAGGACTTGGGGGGCAACTCCAACACCTAGCCCCACCAGGATGAACAAAAGGACGGGAAGATACTGTTCTAGGTTCATCAGAGACTCACGAATGGCCGGTCTGCTATGGGCAGGAGTCTGCAGTATTTGGTTGACACCAAAGTTACAACAGACCGAGTTTGGTGCCGTCGGCGAGACTCGAACTCGCACAGCTTTCGCCACTACCCCCTCAAGATAGCGTGTCTACCAATTTCACCACGACGGCAGGCTTGTGTTGGCAAGCGCTCAGAGGATTGCATGCGCGCTAGCAAACAGCCTCTGAGTTTACCCTGAAAAACCTCGCATCCAACAGAGTAGGACGGCGATTTTGACGAACCCCAGGGGTGAAATCACTTGGTGGGGATTTGCGCGGCGCCGCTGCTGGACGCAGGGGGAACACCAGGTGCCGGTGCCGGTGCGGTTGCCGGTGCCGGGACTGAACTCGGTGTCGGGATGGACGCATCAGGCGTTGCGGTGCGCTCCAGCACGCTGCCACCTGTGCCACTTTCAGCCGGACGCTGGTTGCCCACGTAGGCCAGCCCCAGGGTGCTCACAAAAAACACCGCCGCCAGAATACCCGTGCTGCGTGACAGAAAGTTGGCCCCGCCACTGGCGCCAAAGAGGCTGCCCGAGCTACCACTGCCAAAGGCTGCGCCCATGTCGGCGCCCTTGCCGTGTTGTACCAGCACCAGGCCGATCATGGCCAACGCGGACAGCACCTGAACGATGAGAAGAATGTTGTTGAGAATGGTCATAGGAACTCCGGTCGCGCTCAATGAGACGCGGCTGCAATGATGGTCAAAAAATCAGGGGCCTTGAGCGACGCACCGCCAATCAGGCCGCCGTCGATGTCGGGTTGCGCCAGCAAGTCGGCAGCGTTGGCGGCATTCATGCTGCCGCCGTACAGCAGTCGAATGCGCTCGGCGTGCTCGCTGGCGGCTTGGAGCTGGGCCCGCAACACCGCATGCACCGCCTGGGCTTGATCGGGCGTGGCGGTCTTGCCCGTGCCAATGGCCCAGACGGGTTCGTAGGCCACCACAATTTCGCTGATGCAATGGCCATTGAGGTGGATCACCGCGGCGAGTTGGCGCTTGACGACCTGCTCGGTCTGCCCGGCCTCGCGTTGTGCCAGGGTTTCACCCACACACACAATAGGGGTGATGCCCGCCGACAGCGCACGTTGTGCCTTCACAGCCACTTGCTCATCGGTTTCAGCGTGGTACTGACGCCGCTCGGAGTGTCCGACGATGGCATAGCGAACGCTGAATTCGCGCAGCATGCCTGCCGAAATTTCACCGGTGTAAGCCCCTTGCTCGTGCGAGGACACGTCTTGCGAACCCAGGGCCAAGCGCGAGCCCGCCACCAGCGATTGCACCTGGGCCAGGTACGCCGAGGGCACACACACGGCCGCATCGGCTCCTTGCGTGGGCATGCCCGCGAGGATGGCTTTGACCAGGGCCTCGTTGGCGGCCAGGCCGCCATTCATTTTCCAGTTGCCCGCAATGAGTGCGCGTCGTTGGGTCATGGGTTCACCACGTGAGAACGATCTTGCCAATGTGCTGATTGGTTTCCATCAGACGATGGGCTTGCGCCGCGCCATCGGCAGACGACGCCGCGTAGGTTGCGTAAATCACGGGCTTGATCTTGCCCTGCTCGATCAGCGGCCACACGTGCTGGCGCAGGTTGTTGGCGATGGCGGTCTTGAACGCCACGGGGCGGGGTCGCAGGGTGGAGCCGGTGATTTGCAAACGCCGACGCAGCACGAGGCCGGCGTTGAAGTTCGCCTGGATGCCGCCTTGCACCGCGATGATGACCAGGCGTCCCTCTTCGGCCAGTGATTCCACTTCGCGTGCCACATAGTCGCCCGCCACCATGTCGAGGATCACGTCCACGCCACGGCCCTCGGTGATGCGCTGGCACTCGGCCTGGAAGTCGTGGGTCTTGTAGTTGATGGCGTGGTCGGCGCCGAGTTTCAGGCAGGCCTGGCACTTCTCGTCGCTGCCGGCCGTGGCAATCACCTTCGCGCCCAGGGCCTTGGCCATCTGGATCGCGGTGACACCAATGCCGCTGGTGCCACCCTGAATCAGCAGGGTTTCACCGGCCTTCAGACGCGCGCGGTCGAACACGTTGGACCACACAGTGAAAAACGTCTCGGGCAGTGAGGCCGCATCGGTGTCGCTCAGGCCGGCGGGGCTGGGCAGACATTGCCCCACCGGTGCCACACACCATTGCGCATAGCCGCCACCGGCGATCAAGGCACAGACGCGGTCGCCCACCTTGAGCCCTGCAGCGGCCATGGCAGCGGCGTCGCCCGACTCGATCACCCCGGCCACTTCCAGGCCAGGCAGATCACTGGCGCCGGGCGGTACCGGGTAGTTGCCCTTGCGCTGCAACACATCGGGTCGGTTGACCCCGCTGGCCGCGACACGAATGAGCAACTCGCCGGCACCCGGCACGGGTTGGTCGCGCTCGACCACACGCAGCACCTCGGGTGCGCCGAATTCGGAGATTTCAATCGCTTGCATGGAAGACCTCTGAGAACCCGAAGGGGCACGCCCCTTCGGTGAACACCCGGTGGTTCAGTGAGCCGCCGGGGGATGCTGCTCGTCGCTGTGTTCCGGTTGAGCCGGACGCTCGGTCAGCGCCTTCATGGACAGCTTGACGCGGCCCTTGTCGTCGGTCTCAAGCACCTTCACGCGCACGATCTGACCTTCGGCCAGCACGTCGGTGACCTTGGCGATGCGCTCGTGGCTGATCTGGCTGATGTGCAGCAGACCGTCCTTGCCGGGCAGCAGGTTGACCAGGGCGCCGAAGTCGAGAATCTTGGTGATCGGGCCTTCGTAGACCTTGCCAATTTCCACTTCAGCGGTGATCTGCTCGATACGCTCGCGGGCAATGTCGGCCTTGGCGCTGTCGGTCGCGGCGATGGTGATGGTGCCATCTTCCTCGATGTTGATCTGGCAACCGGTTTCGTCGGTCAGCGCACGGATGGTGGCGCCGCCCTTGCCGATCACGTCACGGATCTTCTCGGGGTTGATCTTCATGGTGAAGAGCTTGGGGGCGAAGTTGGACACTTCGGTCTTGGCTTCACCCATGGCATCTTGCATCTTGCCCAGGATGTGCATGCGAGCTTCTTTGGCCTGGGCCAGCGCCACTTGCATGATCTCTTTGGTGATGCCCTGGATCTTGATGTCCATCTGCAGCGCCGTGATACCGTTGGTGGTACCGGCCACCTTGAAGTCCATGTCGCCGAGGTGGTCCTCGTCACCCAGGATGTCGGTCAGCACGGCAAAGCGGTTGTCTTCCTTGATCAGGCCCATGGCGATACCCGCCACGTGCGCCTTCATGGGAACACCCGCGTCCATCATGGACAGGCAGCCACCGCACACGGAGGCCATGGAGGACGACCCGTTGGACTCGGTGATCTCGGAAACCACACGCACGGTGTAGGGAAACTCTTCCTTGCTGGGCAAGCAGGCCGCCAGAGCGCGCTTGGCCAGACGGCCGTGACCCACTTCGCGGCGCTTGGTGCTGCCCATTCGGCCCACTTCACCGGTGGCGAAGGGAGGCATGTTGTAGTGGAACAGGAAGCGGTCTTCGAACTCGCCGGCCAGCGCGTCAATGCGCTGCGCGTCGCGCTCGGTGCCCAGGGTGGTGATCACCAGCGCCTGGGTTTCGCCACGGGTAAACAGGGCCGAACCGTGGGTACGGGGCAGCACGCTGTTGCGGATTTCGATGGGGCGCACGGTGCGGGTGTCGCGACCGTCGATACGCGGCTCGCCCGACAAAATCTGGCTGCGCACGATGCGAGCCTCGATGTCAAACAGCATGCCTTCCACCTTGACGCCGTCAAACTCGACGCCCTGGGCCTTGAGGCCATCCATGACCGCCGCGTAGGCTTCACGGCAGGCCTGGGTGCGGCTTTGCTTGTTGCGAATTTGGTAAGCGGCGCGCAGCGGGCCTTCGCCCAACGCGGCCACCTGAGCGATCAGGGCCTCGTCCTTGGCGGGCGGGGTCCAGTCCCACACCGGCTTGCCGGCATCGCGCACCAGTTCGTGGATGGCGTTGATGGCAACCTTGCCCTGGTCGTGGCCAAACACCACGGCACCCAGCATCACCTCTTCCGGCAATTGCAGCGCCTCGGACTCGACCATCAGCACAGCGGCTTCGGTACCGGCCACCACCAGGTCCATCTGGCTGTCCTTGCGCTGGGTCTGGCCCGGGTTGAGGACGTATTCGCCGTTGATGTAGCCGACGCGAGCAGCGCCAATGGGGCCGTTGAACGGAATGCCCGACACCCCCAGCGCGGCGCTGGTGGCGATCATGGCGGCGATGTCAGCATCGACCTCGGGGTTGAGCGACACGGTGTGGATGACCACGTGCACTTCGTTGAAGAATCCCTCGGGGAACAGCGGACGGATCGGACGGTCGATCAGGCGGCTGGTCAGGGTTTCGAGTTCGCTGGGCTTGGCTTCACGCTTGAAGAAGCTGCCCGGGATCTTGCCGGCGGCGTAGGTTTTCTCGATGTAGTCCACCGTCAGGGGAAAGAAGTCCTGACCGGGCTTGGCCGACTTGGAGGCGACCACCGTGGCCAACACCACGGTGTCGTCGATATTGACCAGCACGGCGCCGGTGGCCTGGCGAGCGATTTCGCCGGTTTCCAGGGTGACCGTGTGCTGGCCCCACTGGAATGTTTTGGTAACTTTGTTAAACAGAGACATGTGTACTCCTGGTTGAGGTGGGAAGTGCAGGCCACTTCACCGAAGCCCGGAGTTGGCTGGGACAGAACACGATGCCATTCCACGAGAGGCGTGCGGGTGAGATCGCTCACGACCTCTGGTGGAATGACACAGCTTCGCTCTGTGCTGGGCTTTCTCCGACATGGTCAGCGCAACCTGCGCAGACCGGATTGCTGATGGACAAAAGCGCCCGGCTATCGAGGTGATAACCCAGGCGCTCTTGATCTATCGTGCGTTTACTTGCGCAAGCCGAGTTTGGCGATCAGCGCGGTGTAACGGTCCGCATCCTTGGACTTGAGGTAGTCCAGCAGCTTGCGGCGGCGGCTCACCATGCGCAGCAAGCCGCGGCGGCCATGGTGGTCCTTCATGTGGGTCTTGAAGTGAGGGGTCAGATCGTTGATACGGGCGGTCAGCAGCGCGACCTGCACTTCGGGGCTACCCGTGTCGCTCGCAGCGCGAGCGTTGGCCTTGACGACCTCGGCTTTGTTGATACTCATGGTGTTTGTCCTGTAAAGTGTTGACTTGCGAACGGCCGCTGGAACTACGACCGCCGTGCACCGCCTGCTGTTTGGCTGCGACCTGGAATGCCTCACAAGCACCCCGGGGCCCCAGCCAGACTGCATGCAGTCTTTGGTTGTCATCTTTCGATGCAACCTCGCATTATAGCTTGCCCGGGCCCC
>RFTK01000260.1 GCA_009923505.1 Betaproteobacteria bacterium | reverse complement strand
AACTGGCCGACTGGCTGGTGCTGCTGGTGCAGGGCGGCCAGGCCAGCGAGGCTGACCGGGCCTCACACCTGACCGAGGCCATCCGGCCGACGCTCTTGCAACTGGGCCAGGCCCTGGCCGAGTGCCCCTGGGATAAGGCCTCGCTTGCCGCGGTCATCAAGCAGGTGCTGGCTGCCGCGGGTCTGAAGATGCCGCAGCTGGCCATGCCGGTCCGCGTGGTTCTGCTGGGTACGCCCCAGACGCCCTCGCTCGATGCGGTGATTGAACTGATGGACCGCGGCCTTGTGCTTGAGCGACTGCGCCAGAGCTCGCCTTGATGTGTGGATGCCCCCTTGCCGGGCGGGTCCGAACCGGGGAAATCAACAGGGCATGAGCAGGACCATCAGGCGGCTGTGTTTTCTGGCTATAATGAGGGGCTCGACAGTTGCTGAGCAGATTTGTCTGACAGATCGGCGTGGCAATTAAAGGGGGTATAGCTCAGCTGGGAGAGCGCTTGCATGGCATGCAAGAGGTCAGCGGTTCGATCCCGCTTACCTCCACCAGTCGAAAGTCTAAAGGTTTTGACCCTATCGTCTAGAGGCCTAGGACATCACCCTTTCACGGTGAGTACCGGGGTTCGAATCCCCGTAGGGTCGCCAGGTTTCACTGCCTCAGGCGGTGCAGCAGGCACAAGCAGACAGCAGCCTGATCGCAAGGTCATGCGCTTGGCCCGAAAGGGCGAAGTTGTTGCTACCAGGAGTGGTAGTTCAGTTGGTTAGAATACCGGCCTGTCACGCCGGGGGTCGCGGGTTCGAGCCCCGTCCACTCCGCCAAATAGCTAGCAAAAACGCGCCTTTGGGCGCGTTTTTCGTTTCAGCGTCACCCTTCCCTTGATTCGTTAGCCGCTGGCTGCAGTGCGCAGCTCTTGTGCTTGAGAACCGTTCTTGTTGGGTCTTTGGCCCGCTTGGTGATGGACTGAGCATTCATGCGCCTTCAGGCAAGCCCAAGTCCTATAGCTAGCGCAAGCAAGACTATTGCCGACCCTGTGGCTGTGTAATACTTAAAGACTCAATTGGCGCTTTCGCTGGGCGCCCGTCTTGCACAGACCTGGAAGTTGGAAATGAACAAGAGCTCCTCTCTAGTCAGCGCCGGACAGTGGCCGGCTCACGAACTGGGCCCATTGCATTCGCCTTACCGCGAGGTGGTGTCGCAGTCCTGGCAGCGCTGCGTTGATGAATACCATCTCAATCCATCGCAGCTCGACGAAGCTCCTTGTGTCGGCCAGCAGGAATTACAGATGCGTATTCAGCGGCAGGCCGATGTGATTGCCTGCGCGCAGCATGAAATGGATGCGCTGTTTCAACAGCTGGGCGACGAGCATTGCGCGGTGGTACTGACCGATGCCGAAGGCGTGATCGTCCATATGGTGTC
>RFTK01000259.1 GCA_009923505.1 Betaproteobacteria bacterium | reverse complement strand
ACGGGTGACTTGTGAATCAGGATGGCATGCCCAGGCAATGTGAAAGGCTGACCTGCTGGAACCCCCATGAGGCTCGGACCAGGAAAGCTATCGAGGACCAACTTCCAGCGTGCAGTCATGAACTGTCTACTGGTGATGGTCTCTGCGGCCTGTCTGGCTGCAGAGATCAATGCCTGAATCAACCCATCGTCATCGTCGAAATCCACCCGCAGGTGTGCCTTGGCCTCAAGAAGAGTGACTGGCTCACCTGCAGGAGGGGTGATCAATTGCATGGGCATGCGATTGCTCTCCCCTCAGGATCAGACGACTTGAGCGACTGCTGCCTGATTGCTCGCATCACCCGGCGCAAACCGAGGACTAAAGCCAAGCAACTGTGCCGCCGTCAGACTTGCGGCAACGCCCACAGTCACCGAGAGGCGAACATAGGCGTAACCGTTGTTGACATCAAGATCCTCTGGACGCAGGTTGATGATGGCCTGTTTTGCAGAGCCACTACCCGCCTGAGTCAGTTGGGTGATGGCTTTGCCAGCCACATCCTTAGCTCCCGTGCCAGTGGCATCGGTTGCTTGCTGAAGCTTGGCGTCGAGCGTGGCACCAGTGCCAAGCACACCGCTTTGAATCAACGCAAGCAAGCTGTGATGATTACCAGCCGACACCCACCCAGTGGATGCAGTGCCTGCAGCTTGGCTGACAGGGTCGAGTGAGGCCAGAACTGAGAACAGTTCGCTGCCTTTTGCATTAGGAAACATTCAATTTCTCCTTATGGTTTAAGCGACGATCAACGTGCGCCCAGTTGGACAAAGGGCGACATCGTTGCGCTGCCCTTGGCAGGTGCAATGGGTGCCGCAATCTTGGATTGACCGTCCATGCGGAAAGTCGTACGGAAGGCCGTGAGGTCTGCATCGAAATACAGATGCATTGATGTGGCCGTTTGCAAACCACCCGCTTTGGTGATGGTCTGGTAGTAGGACAAGTCAGCCAACAACACATCGCCTGCACCGGAGAAGCTGTTCGCGTGTTGCGAGACAAACACCGGACGGCCCAGCAAGGTGCCATAGGGAGAGACTTGGATACCACCGACATTCAAGCCCATCGGCAAGTAGATCGGGTAGTTGCCCAAAGTGAGCGTGAACAAGGCAGGCAACACATCGTTGTTGACGATCCACACTGCCTTAGCAAAAGATGCTGGGGGCAAGCGAGAAATCATCTTGGCCAAGTTTTGAGCCAAGAGCGTCTGCGTTGCCTGACCCGTCTCCTTGGCCACAGTGACGGTGGTTGCATTGCTCATACAGCCAACTGGAACACCAGTACCGGAGCCGAACAAAATCGACTCATTGGTCTTCCAGCGAATGGAAGTGGCGATCTTGTCGGGCAGATAGGTAGACAGTGCGTTGGTGTCGTCCAGCAACTCATCGGTCACAGG
>RFTK01000258.1 GCA_009923505.1 Betaproteobacteria bacterium | reverse complement strand
GTCTTGCTGGCCAGATCCAGTCCGATCCAGCAGGGCTGGCCAATGAAGGCCTCGATGTCGAGTGTTGAGTCGGCACAAGCATCCCAGGCACGCATGTCCATCCAGGCGGTGTCTGCATTGACCCACTCGTTCAAGTGCTTGGTCTTGAAGTTATTGACTGCGCTAGGCAGTTGCATGGCCTTGGCCTGCAAAGGAAGCAGGACTTCCGGCTTTACCGATATGCCCCAGTTTGGATTCGCCTTGATCAGCGCACTCTCAACAGTCCAGTCATCCCCGTCGTCCAAGCCATAGATGATCCCGAACTGGGAGTCATCCTCGAACACGCCCTCCAGCAATTTGGTCACGAAGGTTCGAACCTCGTAGCAAATGCCAGCACGATTGCTTCCTGCCGTGGTGATCACCCAGAGAAGTGAGTTGTCACGCTTGCCAGTCCCGGTCTCGACCACGTCGTACACGGTGCGCGTCTTGTGCGCATGCAACTCGTCTACGCAACCGAAGTGGATGTTTAAGCCGTCGAGGGTCGAACCCTCGGCCGAGAGCGCCTCAAACTTTGAGCCCGATGCGAGCACATGCATGTTGTGCGCACCCACCTCAACTGAGAAGCGACGCCGAAATCCTGGACTGCGCCTGGCCATGGTCTGCGCGTCGCCAAAGACGATCCTCGCCTGATCGCGGGTCGTTGCCAGGGAATACACCTCGGCGCCCCCTTCACGGTCGGCTGCCAGCATGTACAGAGCCACCGCCGACGACAAGGTCGACTTGGCGTTACCCCGCGGCACCTCAATGTACGAGCGCCGAAAGCGCCGCGTGCCGTTGGGTTTGACCCATCCGAAGACCGTCGTCAGGATGAAGGCCTGCCAAGGCTCCAGTTGGATCGGCTCGCCAGCCAGCGGCCCCTTTACATGGGGCAGTCGCTCGATAAACGCGCAGAGGTTGTCTGCCGGGTAAAAACTGCGGCCGTCCTTGTCTGCGAGCTTCGGATTGAAGTTGTACGGGCTGGCCTTTCCTTTGAACTTGGCGAGGTCATCCAGTTGTCTTTGGCAAGCTCGCTGCACCCATCGGCAGGCAAGGATTTCTCCGGCCACCACCTGCTCGGCGTATTGCCTTGCGATCTTGGCTGGCTGTGACTGGGCATTCATGCAGCGGTCAATTCCGATCTTGTGTTGACATCAGCTACACATCCGGTTAGGATTCGTGTATCTGTTGTGTATTCATTTGGAGATGCCATGCGCGACGCCGCCATCAATTTGCGAGCCCTGCCTCAGCAACGCGACCTGATCGACCAGGCCGCGCACCTGCTTGGAAAAAACCGCTCTGACTTCATGCTGGAAGCTGCCTGCGACAAGGCTCAGTCGGTGCTCCTTGACCAGGTGTTCTTTAGCCTCGATGACGCCAAGTTCCGGGAGTTCACGGCCATGCTGGATGCGCCGGTACAACC
>RFTK01000257.1 GCA_009923505.1 Betaproteobacteria bacterium | reverse complement strand
TCAAAGACAAGGTCATTACAGGCATCAGTGGCGGCGAGAGGGGCGTGCGCGGTTACATCTCGGCCTATGACATCAACACCGGGAAAATGGCTTGGCGCGGCTACAGCGTAGGCCCAGACAAAGACATGCTGATGGACCCCGAAAAAACCATGACCTGGACCGACGGCCGCATGCAACCGGTGGGCAAGGACTCTTCCATCAAGACCTGGCAAGGCGACCAGTGGAAGAACGGCGGCGGCACCACCTGGGGCTGGTTCAGCTACGACAAAGACTTGAACCTGATGTACTACGGTACCGGCAACCCATCGACCTGGAATCCCGCACAGCGCCCCGGTGACAACAAATGGTCCATGACCATCTGGGCCCGCGACCTGGACACCGGCATGTCCCGCTGGGTCTACCAGATGACGCCGTTTGACGAGTGGGACTTCGACGGGGTCAATGAAATGATCCTGGCTGATATCAATGTGCGCGGCAAGCCCACCAAAGCCCTGGTTCACTTCGACCGCAACGGCTTTGCCTACACCCTCGACCGCGTGTCGGGCGCCCTGCTGGTGGCCGAGAAATTTGACCCCAAGGTGAACTGGGCCACCCATGTCGATATGAAAACCGGTCGGCCCGTGACGGTTGCCAAGTATTCAACCGCCCGTAACGGCCCTGACGTCAACACCAAAGGGGTTTGCCCCGCTGCTCTGGGCAGCAAGGACCAACAGCCGGCATCATTTGACCCGGTCACCAAGCTGTTCTACGTGCCGACCAATCACACCTGCATGGACTATGAGCCCTTCAAGGTGGACTATGTAGCAGGCCAGCCCTACATCGGCGCTACCCTGTCCATGTTCCCGGCGCCGGGTAGCCACGGCGGCCTGGGCAACTACATTGCCTGGGACGCAGACAAGGGCAAGATCGTACAGAGCAAGCCCGAGAAATTCTCGGTGTGGAGCGGCTCACTCAACACAGCCGGTGGTCTGTCGTGCTACGGCACCCTGGAGGGCTTCCTCAAGTGTGTCGATGCCCGCGACATCAACAAGGAACTGTTCAAGTTCAAGACCCCCTCGGGCATCATCGGCAATGTGTTCACCTATGAGCACAAGGGCAAACAGTACATGGGCGTGTTCTCGGGAATTGGTGGCTGGGCCGGTATCGGCATGGCCGCCGGCCTGGAAAAAGACAACGACGGTCTGGGCGCGGTCGGTGGCTACAAGGGTTTGAGCCGCTATACCGAGTTGGGTGGCTCGCTGACGGTGTTTGCCTTGCCCAACTGAGTCCTCACGCAAGCCCTGCTGAGGGCCTGAGCGCCGTGCCGCTGGCTTGACCATTCCGTCACTCCAGCGGCATCGGCGCACCGCGAGTTCAGTAGCGGGCTCAGGCCGCTGCCCCCCTGATGCGGACTTACATCTTCAACAAGAGATTGACTTATGGCACGTACTTTTCTAATC
>RFTK01000256.1 GCA_009923505.1 Betaproteobacteria bacterium | reverse complement strand
GCGCAGGCGCAGGGCGAGGAATTCGCGGACGCTGAGGATGAAGCTGCGGTCCAGCGCGAGGCGTTGCGGGACGTAGCCGACGCGCGGTAGGGCCTTCTTCAAGTTGCTTTCGCCGAAGAGTCGCACCTCGCCGGAGTCGGGCTTTTGCAGGCCGACCATGGCGCGTAGCAGCGTGGTCTTGCCCGAGCCGTTCGGGCCGATGAGCGCGACGAGCTGCCCGCGATGCAGGTGCAGGTTCACCCCGCGCAAGATGGCCTGGCCGCCGAGCGTGACGCGCAGGTCGCGCACGGAGACGGCGATGTCGGCGGCGGAGTGGCTGCAGGTGGTGTGGGAGGGTTGGTTCAAAGCGTTCGGAATTGGGAAAGCTGTTCCAGGAACTGGTTTTGAACATCCTCCAAGCTTCCTAAGCCGGAACGATGCAGTAGGAGGTGAGTTTTCATGCAGTTGAGCTGCTGAAGGCAGGTCGGTTTTCTACTGCATTGCAGTTGGGCAACGGGCTCAGGATTTTCTCCCACAACCCGCGCCACCAGGCTCGTTCCCGTCTGGGCACCGCCAGTTTCACGGTGGTCTTCCCGCGCGGATGGCTCAACACACCGGCGGTCACAAAGAGCCAAAAGCGCAAGGAGTGGATTGTCACCTTCTGCTGCCAGCCCAGATGCCGCTGGAACAACACCGTCAGGTTGTAGGTCAACACCGCCATGGACACGGCCGCCTCCGTCGCCCAGAAGTTGGCCAGGCACAGGGCTGGCAGGGCGAAGCCTTCCCGCAGTTCCTTGATCACGTTCTCGCAGTCCGCCCGGCCGTTGTAGTGACGCCACACCGCCAGCGGGGGATGCGTAGCTTTGGGCAGGCTCGTCACCAGGGCTTGAAACCGATACCCCGGCACGGCCAGCAAGAGTTTGCCGCAGCGCTCCTCCTCCTCGCTGACCCGATGCCGCAGCAGCACCAGCCGGCGCGGGTGCGGCCAGCTCGTCGCCTGATATTCCAGCTCGCTCACTTCGGTCCCCGGCACTTCGCCCGCCGTCCACCTCAGATCGCTCTTGAGGATCGTTTGAACCGGCTGGCTCAGGCGCGCCACCACCACATAGGGCAACTTGAGTTCTTCCCACAACGCCAGCAGTTGCGGCAGGCAAAAGCCGGAATCGGCGCGCACGCCCTTGAGCCGGATGTGACGCGGCAGGTTCGCCAACAGGTCCAGAAAGAACGCGGTCGAGTTGTTGGCGCAGGTGGTGTTGCCGGGCCGCAGCCACAGTTGCGCCACCAACCGCACTTCGGCCAAGACTGCCAGCAAAGGATGCAGGCAGGGCTTGATCCCTTGCTTGGTGTAACCGCTCTTGACCCCTTCCTGTTGCCCGTCCTTGTGCAAGAGCCGCGTGGAATCCAAATCCAGCGTGTAACCTTCCTTCTGGCTGGGCAACCGGTCCATGCCCCAATGCCAG
>RFTK01000255.1 GCA_009923505.1 Betaproteobacteria bacterium | reverse complement strand
GGTTGCGCTCACGAGCGTGCAGACTGCGGGCATCAACACGACGCAGGCCCCGACGATTGAGAACGCGGACTTGTCATCACTGACGACGGACGGGTTTGTGGCGCTGACGCAGGACGCGGTGGCGGTGCTGATGTCCACGCAGGTGAGCCAGTTGAACACGGCCGAGGTGAAGGCGCTGACGACGGCGCAGGCTGTGTCACTGCAGGCCCAGCAGTTGCAGGGCATCACGACGAGCCAGACGGCGGCGATTGAGTCGACGGATCTGGCGAAGATGACGACCAGTGCGTTGGTGGCGATGGCCCCTGGCGTGATGGCGACGCTGAACTCGACGCAGTTTGGTGCGTTGACGACGGACCAGGTGAAGGCGCTGACGACGGCGCAGGCCAATGCGTTGACGAGCACGCAGACGGTGGGTCTGACGAGCACGCAAGCGGCGGTGCTGGAAGGTACTGACCTGGCCAAGATGAGCACAGCGGCGTTGAGTGCGATCACGACGGGTGCGTTCGCTGCGGTGGCCACGGGTGATATCACGAGCCTGAGTGGAACGCAGTTGGGTGCGCTGACGACGGATCAGGTGAAGGCACTGACGACGGCGCAGGCGGCGGTTCTGACGACCAGCCAGACGCCGGGCCTGACGGCCAGCCAGACGGCGGCGATTGAGTCGACGGACCTGGCACAGATCGCGGCGAGCGCGTTTGCGGCGCTGACGACGGGTGTGATCTCCACACTCAGCGGCACGCAGGTGGGAGCGTTGACGACGGATCAGGTGAAGGCGCTGACGACGGCGCAGGCGGTGGCGCTCACGAGCGTGCAGGCTGCTGGCGTGACGACGGTGCAGACGGGCTCGCTGGAGTCTGGTGACTTGAACAAGCTCACGACGAGCGCGTTTGCGGCGCTGGAGCCTGGTGTGGTGGCGACGCTGGACGGCACGCAGGTGGGAGCGCTGATGACGGCGCAGGTGGCTGCGTTGACGACGGCGCAGGCGGCGCAGTTGACGAGCGTGCAGGCGGCGGGTATCACGACGGTGCAGACGACGGCGATTGAGTCGACGGATCTGGCCAAGTTGACGACGGACGCGTTTGCGGCGATCGTGACGGGTGTGGTTGCTGGGCTGACGAGTGCGCAGGTGAATGCGCTGACGACGGATCAGGTGGGTGCGTTGACGACGGCGCAGGCGCTTGCGCTGACGACGACCCAGACCGTGGGCTTGAGCGATACGCAGGTAGGGGCCCTGGAGTCGACGGACTTGCAGAAGGTGACGACGAGCGCGTTTGCCGCGATTGGTGCGGGCGCGATCGTGGGCCTGAGCTCGGCGCAGGTGAGTGCGCTGACGACGGCGCAGGTGGTGGCGCTGACGACGGCGCAGGCGGTTGCGCTCACGAGCGTGCAGACTGCGGGCATCAACACGACGCAGGCCCCGACGATTGAGAACGCGGACTTGTCATCACTGACGACGGACGGGTTTGT
>RFTK01000254.1 GCA_009923505.1 Betaproteobacteria bacterium | reverse complement strand
CCGCTGCCCAGCGTGAGATCGTGACCGTGCACCGCGCTGTCCACCGGAGCCGGCGGAGCTGTCAACTCATCCACTTCTTCCTGCAGACGCGAGGTGCTCCCGGTGGGCAGCTTCACTCCCGCCATCAAGCCCCAGCGCACGGTGTAGGCCACTTTGTCCGCCCGATACGCCAGCACATTCGCCATCAACGAAACATCCCCCGGCCCGCTGACACGGCCACGTTGCAGATTCCCGTTGTCGTCCGGGCGTTGAAAGGATCGGTGAATCAACGGCACGTTAAACTGTAGGCCGACACGGTCGTTGAAATTATATCCCAACACGAGCTGCGTGATTGAGCTGTCCACGGACTGCGCCACGGGACTCGTCGTGCGTGCGCTGTCGAGTTGAAGCGTACCTTGGTGGCTGAACTGCTCGGCCAGGCTCGCGTGGAACCCATGTCCCAGCTCGCCCCGCGCCGTCGCGGCCGAGTAGATGGAACAAATGTCGCACGCCGTCGCCGGCATGACGGTTGCCGTGAGCGCGGCCAGGAGAGATACGGAATTTCGGATGGAGTTAGGAGTCATCATTTGCTTTGCTGAGTGAGGAATGCGGGCTTGAAGTGGTGCCGCCAGCGGACGGTCAGGACAACGATTCGTTCGCCGACTGTTTCATCAAGACCCGCATTCCAAATTTTTCGACAAAATCCTGCTTCACTGCGGACACCGCGCAGCGCGGGTTGAAAGAAAAGGCGATGAGGCGGCAGGAGGAACCGAGCACAGAAGGCAAAAAACAATTCACCGTCCAGCCTGGAACTTTCGCCTCTCCGCCCCATTGGGGTTTCACCACTTGAATCATTACGATCAAGCGATGGCTCGCGAGCAACTGGCTGTTCAATCGACACCGCCCAGTGGGGTGCCGCAGCCGCACTGCTTGCGGGCTGGGAGGGAGGGGAATTAAACCACGCGCGGTGGTGGCAAAGGCGGGGACTCCGCGCGCAGGGGTGCCGCGCAAAGCGTGCGCCAGACTGACTGCAAGAGGCTTTCTTCGCCCACATAGCAAGGCACGAAGCTGATTGCGGCGCTGTGCGCATCCTCAAAACGCAGACCCAGCGGCTGTACTGGCGCATCTGCCGCGATGGCGGCTTGAAACAAATTGGAGTGAAAAGGCAATACGGTGCTGCCGTCGCTCGTGGTGCCTTCGGGGAAAAAAGCCAATACGTCGCCCTGCGCTAGCGCCTGCGCCATGTCGTGCACCACGCGCAGGGCATCACGGCGGGATGCACGGCTGATGTACAAGGTCCCTGCGCCCGTGGCCAAAGCCCCCATCAGTGGCCAATTGCGGACATCGTCTTTGGAAATAAAGCGGCAATGGGCAGCTGCGTGCAAAACGGCGATGTCCAACCAGGAAATATGGTTACACACCAGAAGTACGGGCGCACGCTGCAAGGGCAGCCCCTTAACCTGCAATTGCAGTCCAGCAATCCGCAATAG
>RFTK01000253.1 GCA_009923505.1 Betaproteobacteria bacterium | reverse complement strand
CCAAGCTGATCAAGTGGGGAATGCCAAACATCAGCCCGCCGATCTCCAGCGTAGAGCTCTTGAAGGGCAGCTCAAAGCGCTGCGGATCACCGCTCCAAAGCATCAATGCCAGGTGCTCAAAGATGATGAGAAATCCCAGCGAGCTGACCAGGGGCAGGGCGTGTTCGGTGGCGTCGCCAAATCGCGCTTTCATGTAGCGGTAGGTAAAGCGCTCAATCAGCAAAGAGGCCAGGACGGCCACTGCAATGCCCGCGGCGGCCGCATAAGTCCAGTGCCAGCCCAGGCCCAGCCAATGGCCGCCGCTGCTCGAAAAGGCCCAGGTCACCATGCCAGCGAGCATGAACAGCGCTGGAATGGTGAAGTTCAGGAAGTTGAGCATCCCGATGGTCAGGGTAAAAGCCACCGCCACGAAGGCGAGGATGCCCCCGAGCATCAGGCCATTGACGATCTGTTGCAGCAGCTGCATCTTGGCCTTCAGACGATGTGCTTGTGGTGGTTCTCGAGGTACCACTCGGCGATTTCCTCGCGGGTGGTCCACCAGACGTCCGGATGGCCCTTGGCATGGGCCAGGAATTCACGGAAACAGGGCATGCGGTGAGGATGGCCCGAGACGTGCGGGTGCAGGCCCACGCTCATGATGCGACCGCTATCGGCACCATCGCGGTAGAGCTCGTCGAACTGATCCTTGAGCATGCGCGCTGCGTCCCAGGTGGTCATGGCGCGGCGGTGGAAGAAGGTGAAGTCGTTGACCTCTATGGTGTAAGGCACATTGACGATAGGACCCGAGGGCGTCTGGATCAGATAGGGCTGCTCATCGTTCATGTAGTCGCAGAAAAACTTCAGTCCACGCTCGGCCAGCAGGTCCGGGGTGTTGGGCGTACCGCGCAGGGAGGAGGACAACCAGCCCTTGGCCTTGCGTCCCACCACCTTTTCATAGACCGCAAGCGTGGCGTCAATCACCTGCGCTTCCTTGGCCTTGTCAAAGGTGTAACGCGTCAGCAGTTCGCCCTGCTCATAGTTGTGTGGCACGATTTCCCAGCCACGCTCCTTGGCGTATTCAATGATCTCCGGCCGCTCAAGCGCGGTCTTGGCGTTCATGGTGCAGGAAAAAGGCACGCCCATCTCGTGAAAGAGCTTGAACATGCGCCAGACGCCGACCCTTTGCCCATATTCGCGCCAAGTGAAGTTGGGAAAGTCGGCCACATTGCCCGGCAGCATGTCGGGCAACATGGGAGGCCCGCCTGCGTAATTGGGTTCAGTGCCTTCGCGGGTCAGGTCCCAGTACTCGCAATTCATGGTGATGATCACGGCGAGCTTCTTGCCGCCGGGCCAGCGCAGGGCTTGGCGTTTGATCAGGGGGGACCAGGAATAGTGCATGGCGTGTTGTCTTTCAGGTTGTTCAAGAGTGATCGCAGGACCAGCGTAGGCCCTGGGCGCGGCTGACGATGCGGCCAGCCACAGGATCGGGG
>RFTK01000252.1 GCA_009923505.1 Betaproteobacteria bacterium | reverse complement strand
CCGGTTGGCCGAGCCTTGTCGCGCCGGCCATTCAATCAGCACAAACGCCAGCAGCGCCAAGGCCATCAGCAGGCAAGCCAGCACCAGCGCGGCGTCGCGGTTGGCGGCACCGGGGCGGCCCAGCCGTTCATAAATCAGGGTGGTGAGCGTGGCCCACTCGGGGCGCGACAAAAACAGCGTCACCGCAAACTCGCCCACCGCACTGGCGGCGGCAAAGGCCATGCCCCGGCGCAGCGCCGGGCGCAGCAGCGGCAGGGTCACCCGCCAGAGGACACGCCAGGGGCCAGCACCCAGAGTGCGTGCGGCCTGGGTCAGTTGCGGCGGCAGGCTGTCCAGCCCAGCAGTGAGAGACTGGGTCACAAACGGATAGGCTAGCAAGGCATAGGCCGCCAGCAAGAGCGACAGGCTGGCGGTCCAGCCGGGATAGAGCAGCAACAGGCCAAAAGCCACCGTCACCGGCGACACCACAAAGGGCAGGTAACTGGCGGTTCGCCACAGCAAGCCGGACCGCACTGACAGGGCGTGGGCCAGCCCGAGCAGCGTGGCCAGCAGCAAGGCCGATGTCGAAAGGACATACCACCAACTCCGGGCTGTGTCGTCGTGAGCATAATGCTTCGTCGCCTTGATGAGTTCTTGCCCGGTGCGCATTTAAATGTTTATCCGCCGCACTGTGGCTCGACTATCGGGCTGATGTCGAGGGTGAGTTCGTCTTCGGCAGCCAAATTCAGTTGGAGTCAAACCTGCGGCGGGATCGTGAGACGGAGTCCCCGGCCTCTAAGCAGTCGGAGCCCCGTCGTTCATCTGCCTACTTCAGCGAGCCTAGAAACTCCACCAGGTCGCGGAGGTCCTGCTTGGAGAGCACTTGCACCATGGTGTCCGGCATGGCGGACAGGCCTTTCTGGGTCTTGGCGACGTCTGCCTTCTTGAACTTCAGCACCCCGTCCTCGGGCGAGTTGATGACCAGTTCATCCGGCCCGCCGGGCTTGGTCACGCCAGCGAAGCTGCGACCGTCCTTCAGCACGACGAGCAGGGTCTCGAAGCCGGGCGCGATCTTGGCATTCGGGGCGACAATGCTTTCGAGGAGGTATTCACGGCTCTGCTTGCCAGCAATGCCGTCCAGCACGGGGCCCACTTCGCCACCCTCGGTGCCGACCTTGTGGCAGCGGACACAGGAGGCTTCCACGCGTTCGAGGAAAATTTTGCGGCCGGTTTCCACATTGCCTCCGGCAAGGGCGGAGCGGTAGTTCCACAGGAGATCGTCGGGCTTGCGCTGCGCTTTGAACTGTTCCAGCCCGGCCTTCACCTTGGCATCGGTGCGCTTGTCGGCGGCTTCGAGCAATTCCAATTGCAACTCCGGCGCGAGCTTGCCGGCCACCAGATCACTCACCAACGTCGCGATCACGGCGTCGGCCTCGGCGCTGGGCAGGCCCCCGAGGGTGACGATGGCGTTTTGTTTCTCGCCGGTGCTGC
>RFTK01000251.1 GCA_009923505.1 Betaproteobacteria bacterium | reverse complement strand
CGCCGAAAGTTTCCGCGCTACCGCAAGCCGATGGTTCCATCATCTCCATGCCGCTGGAAGACATGTCGCCCTTGCTGCCCAGGGCGGTCTTCCGGCAAGAAATGCTGGTGCCCTTGCACCCCGCTTCCGAGCGCATCGATGTCTGAACAGGCCACCCCCATGCACCGTTGTCGGGTCTGTACAGGGGCGTTTTTCAGCGCACCGCTCTTGTCTTTTCCCCGTTCTCCGGCTTCGGCCCAAGGGTTTTTGAGCCACCCGGATGCGCCGGGGGGCGATGTGGATTTGCAGATTTACCAGTGCCGTTTTTGTGGTTTGGTGCAGCACGATTTGCCGCCCGTGCCCTACTACAAAGACGCCATCCGTGCAGTGGCTTTTTCTGAGGAAATGCGCGTGTTCCGGCAGGACCAACTGGCCGCATGGATGCGCGAGACCGGTTTGCAGGACCGCCCCATTGTGGAGATTGGCAGTGGCAAAGGGGAGTACCTTGAACTGCTCAAAGACGCTGGCGCCCGACGCGTGCATGGCCTGGAGCACGGCCAGGCGGCGGTGGCGCATGCACAGGCCAAAGGCCTGGACGTTCGCCCGGGTTATTTGGACAAGGCATTTCAAAGCCCCTGGACAGAGCCCTTCGATGGCTTTGCCATTTTCAGTTTTCTGGAGCACTGGCCGGATTTGCAGGCCTCGCTGCGCTGCTTGCACGGCCTGTTGGCGCAGGGGGCCAGGGGACTGATTCAGGCAGCAGCAGGCCTTGGTGGTGCAAGAAATCCGCGATTTTGTGGACCATTTCTCACCGCAAGAGGTGGTGGTCTGGGGCGCAGGCCACCAGGCGCTGGCGGTCATGAGCATGGCCGACCTGGGGGGGCGTGTGGCGCATGTGGTCGATTCGGCGAACTTCAAACAAGGCAAGTACACGCCAGGCACCCAGCTGCTGATCAAAGCGCCCCAGAGCCTGGCCGAGGACCGCCCCCGGGCCGTGCTCATCATGGCGGCTGCTTACTCGGATGAAGTGCTGGGCCTGGTTCAGCGTGAGCATGCCCACATCGCACATGTCGCCATCCTTCGGGAGCAGGGGCTGGAGGTCATTCACCGTGGGCCATGATCTCTCCACCTTGTTCGATGCGGCGCTGTCGCACATTCCGGACGCGACCAAGGGTTTGCCACAAGAGGCTTTTTATTTTGTGAGCCAGTTGACGCCCATGGTCAATGTGGACCTCTTGATCAAGAACAAGCAGGGCCAGACCCTGCTGACCTGGCGCGCCGATGCGTTTTATGGGCCGGCTTGGCACATACCTGGGGGCATCATCCGCTTCAAGGAGCGCTCGGAAGAACGCATCCACAAGGTGGCCCAATCCGAATTGGGTTGTGCGGTCCGGTTTGCACCCGAACCCCTTAAGGTGTTTGAATTCATCAACCCCAGGCGTCAGGTGCGCGGGCATTTCATTTCCATGCTTTACCTGTGTGAATTGTTGTC
>RFTK01000026.1 GCA_009923505.1 Betaproteobacteria bacterium | reverse complement strand
CCAGGGTATAGCCGCCCCCGGGACCACGGGTGGACTCGACCAGGTCGTGACGGCGCAGTTTGCCGAACAACTGCTCGAGGTAGGACAGGGAGATTTGCTGACGCTGGCTGATCGCGGCCAGGGTAACTGGACCACTGTTCTGGCGCAGGGCCAGATCGATCATGGCGGTGACGGCGAAACGACCTTTGGTAGTAAGACGCATAACAGGCTCCTTAAGGGCTTGGGACCGACTCCGTTTAGCCGACTAGAAAAGTCAAGTATAGCGGAAAGTCGAATGATTTGCTCGGGTACTCTATTGTGCCGCATATTTGTCCAAGACAACATACCAGTAGAAACCCTAGGTTTATTCCCCTCGCTGCCCCCATCCCCCTCTACCTTCCCTACCCAACTACGGTTTGCCGGGGGCCGGCAAGGGGATCACCCTGTCGTGGCCCGATCCGCCCAGAACCTGCTCGCGCAGTCGCGCCAGTTGGTCACGCACACGGGCAGCCTGCTCAAATTCCAGCTGCCGGGCGTGTTCAAGCATGAGTTTTTCAAGCCGTTTGACCTCTCGGGCCAAGTCTTTCTCATCCAGCATCTCATACTGCGAGCGCTCCAGATCACGACGCTCGGCCTCCTGGGTGGCCTTCTCGCTGTAAACCCCGTCAATCAGGTCGCGCACGCGTTTGACGATGGTTCGCGGGGTGATGCCGTGCTCCCGGTTGAAGTCGATCTGCCGCTGTCGACGACGCTCGGTCTCGTCAATCGCACGTCGCATGGAGTCGGTGATGCGGTCGGCATAGAGGATGGCCATGCCCTCCTGGTTGCGTGCGGCGCGACCGATGGTTTGTATCAGGCTGCGCTCAGAGCGCAAAAAACCTTCCTTGTCAGCATCCAGAATGGCCACCAGCGACACCTCGGGCAAATCAATGCCTTCTCGCAACAGGTTGATGCCCACCAGCACGTCGAAGGTGCCCAGTCGCAGGTCGCGCAAAATTTCGACGCGCTCGACTCGATGTCGCTGTGCAGGTAGCGCACCTTCACACCGTTGTCGGTGAGATAGTCGGTCAGCTGCTCGGCCATGCGCTTGGTGAGCGTGGTGATGAGCACTCGCTCCTGACGGTCCACGCGCAGGCGGATTTCCTGCAGGACATCGTCAACCTGGTGCACAGCGGGACGCACCTCCACCCGTGGATCCACCAAGCCGGTGGGACGCACCAGTTGTTCCACCACCTGGCCGGTGTGCTGCTTTTCGTAGTCCGCCGGCGTGGCCGAGACAAACACCAATTGCCGCATGCGTCGCTCAAACTCTTCGAGCTTGAGCGGGCGGTTGTCCAGGGCACTGGGTAGACGAAAACCGTACTCCACCAGGGTGGTCTTGCGTGCGCGGTCCCCGTTGTACATGCCACCAAACTGGCCCATGAGCACGTGGCTTTCATCCAGGAACATCAGCGCATCCTTGGGCAGGTAGTCGGTCAGCGTGCTGGGCGGTTCGCCGGGCTGTGCCCCCGATAGGTGTCGCGTGTAGTTCTCGATGCCCTTGCAGTGCCCCACCTCGGAGAGCATCTCCAGATCGAAGCGGGTGCGCTGTTCCAGTCGCTGCGCTTCCACCAGTTTGCCCATGCCCACGAGCTGGCCCAACCGCTCCTGGAGTTCGAGCTTGATGGTTTCCACCGCCGCCAGGATGCGGTCGCGGGGTGTCACGTAATGGCTCGAAGGATAGACGGTGAAGCGCGGAATCTTCTGGCGGATGCGGCCGGTGAGTGGGTCGAAGAGTTGCAGGGTTTCGATCTCGTCGTCAAAGAGTTCGACGCGAATGGCCAACTCGCTGTGCTCGGCCGGGAAGACATCGATGGTGTCGCCGCGCACACGAAAACGTCCACGGGTGAAATCGTGGTCGTTGCGCTCGTACTGCATGCGCACCAACTGCCCGATGACCTCGCGCTGTCCCAGCTTGTCGCCCACCCGCAGCGTCATCACCATGCGGTGGTAGCTCTCGGGCTCACCAATGCCGTAGATAGCCGACACGGTAGCCACAATGATCACATCACGCCGCTCCAGCAAGCTCTTGGTGCACGACAGGCGCATCTGCTCGATGTGTTCGTTGATGGCGCTGTCCTTTTCAATGAACAAATCGCGCTGAGGCACATAGGCTTCGGGCTGGTAGTAGTCGTAGTAGCTCACAAAGTACTCCACCGCGTTGCGCGGGAAGAACTCTCGAAACTCGCTGTAGAGCTGCGCAGCCAGGGTTTTGTTGGGCGCGTAGATGATGGCGGGTCGACCCAGGCGGGCGATCACATTGGCCATGGTGAAGGTCTTGCCCGAGCCCGTTACCCCCAGCAGGGTCTGGAACATTTCGCCATCGCGCACCCCCTCCACCAGTTTCTCGATGGCTTGCGGCTGATCCCCCGCGGGCAAATACGGCAGGTACAGCTCGAAAGGTGAGCCCTCAAAACGCTCGAAGTGTCCTGTCTCAGTGGCTGGGGCGGATGCAGGAACGAGTTGGGGCGCAGACGGGGCGGACGATCGGGTAGCGGGCATGTCTTAAAATCTTGGGCGAACCGTATAGCGTAGCGCACTTGCGCGTCGAGTTGTTGCGGCTCTTCAGCCTTAACCCCTTTCTCCTCTCTCCTTTCCGATGCAAGGAACGACGATGTCCATGTTTTCTGCCGTCCAGATGGCCCCGCGCGACCCTATCCTGGGTCTGAACGAGCAATTTGCCGCCGACACCCATCCCAACAAGGTGAACCTCGGCGTGGGGGTCTATTTCGACGACAACGGCAAGTTGCCCCTGCTCAAGTGCGTGCAACAGGCCGAGGCCAGCCTGATGAAAACGCCCACCGCCCGAGGTTACCTGCCGATTGACGGTATTGCCGCCTACGACGCCGCGGTCAAAGGCCTGGTGTTCGGTGCCGACTCTGAACCCGTCAAGAGCGGCCGCGTGGCCACTATCCAAGGCCTGGGCGGAACGGGCGGCCTGAAAATCGGCGCAGATTTCCTGCGCCATTTGTTGCCCCATGCCAAGGTGCTCATCAGCGACCCGAGTTGGGAAAACCACCGCGCTTTGTTCACCCAGGCTGGATTCACCGTGGAAACCTATGCCTATTACGACGCCGCCAAGCGCGGTGTGAACTTTGACGGCATGCTGGCCTCGCTGCAAGCCGCCCCGGCAGGCACCATTGTGCTGCTGCATGCTTGCTGCCATAACCCCACGGGCTATGACATCACCCCGGCACAGTGGGACCAGGTGATCAGCGTGATCCAAGCGCGCGGCCTGACGCCCTTCCTCGACATGGCCTACCAGGGCTTTGGCGAAGGCATCGCCGAAGACGGCGCGGTGGTGGGCAAATTCGTGGCCTCGGGCCTGACCTTCCTGGTCTCCACCTCGTTCTCCAAGAGCTTCAGCCTGTATGGTGAGCGTGTGGGCGCCCTGTCCGTGCTGTGTACCAACAAGGAGGAATGCGACCGGGTGCTCTCGCAACTCAAGATCATGGTGCGCACCAACTACTCCAACCCGCCGATTCACGGCGGTGCTGTGGTCGCAGCTGTCTTGAACAATCCTGAATTGCGCGCCCTGTGGGAAGAAGAGCTGGGGGAGATGCGCGTGCGCATCAAGCTCATGCGCAAACAACTGGTGGAAGGGCTGAAGGCCGCTGGCGTGAAGCAAGACATGAGCTTCATCGCCCAACAGGTGGGGATGTTCAGCTACTCAGGCCTCACCAAAGACCAGATGGTGCGCCTGCGCAACGAATTTGGCGTGTACGGCACCGACACCGGTCGCATGTGCGTGGCCGCGGTCAACAGCAAGAACATTGCGCACGTGTGCGCGTCGATTGCCCAAGTTCTGCAGTAACCCGATTCAAGCCCAGACCACCGACCGCATCGCCACGGAACCGGCCTGAAAGCGGTCATTGAAATAACTGGGCGCGTCGTCCTCGCGGGTGGCACCCGCTGCCACAAGCAGCGGCAAGTAATGCTCGTGACTGGGATGGGCCAGACGGGCGGTTTCACCCAGCGCCGCATAGTCGCACAGCGCCTCGGGCTTGCCAGCGCTGATCTGTGCAGCTACCCACTGGTCAAATTCAGCCGTCCACTCAAAGGCCTGGTCCGGGTAGGCGGACCACTGCATGACCCGAAGGTTGTGCACCGTGTTGCCGCTGGCCACAATCAGCACCCCTTCATCGCGAAGCGACACCAGTTGTCGCCCCAGGGCAAAGTGCTCGGTGGCGGGGCGGCTCATGTCCACGCTGAGTTGGATGACGGGAATGTCTGCCTCGGGGAACATGGGCTTGAGCACACCCCAGCTGCCATGGTCCAGGCCCCATTCGTGGTCGTCCAGCATCAAGGGCTCGCCCGTGGCTGGCTGACGCACAGCTTGCGCGATACGGGCCGCCCAGGCCGGGTCGCCCAGTGCCGGGTATTGCTGCTCAAACAGCGCCTGCGGAAAGCCCCCGAAATCATGGATGGTGCGGGGCTGTGCCATCGCGGTGAGACGAAAGCCGCGGGTCATCCAGTGAGCCGAAATACACAGAATCAGGCGTGGACGGGGCCAGCGCCCCTCAGGGGCGAATGCCTGCCCCAGCTTCACCCAGCCTTGGTGAAACTCGTTGTCCTCGATCGCGTTCATGGGGCTGCCATGCCCTAAAAACAGAACGGGCTGACGGGAATGGGCAGAATTGGTGGCGGTCATGGTGCGTACCCAGTTCAGAGCTAAGGTTCTACATAGGCCAGGAGCTCTGACAGGACTGCCTCAGCACTACGTTGTTTCAACATCATGCCTGCTTTGGCGGTGACAAATTGGAGGCTGGCCTCCAATTACACAGGTGTAAAACTGCTATATTGCGTTGCAACAATCACCGGAAAAATATTTCCATGCTGTACCAAATCTACGAAACCCAGCGTTCTCTCATGGAGCCGTTTGCCGATTTTGCGCAAGCGGCCTCCAAGCTCTACAGCAACCCGCTCTCCCCTTTGGGACAGTCACAACTGGCTCACCGTATTTCTGCCACCTACGATTTGCTGTACCGCCTGGGCAAGGACTACGAGAAGCCGGCCTTTGGCATCGAATCGGTCAAGGTACACGGCGTGGATGTGGCCATCCACGAACGGGTCGAACTGGACAAACCATTTTGCGAACTGCGTCGTTTCAAGCGCTTCAGCGATGACGCCAGCACCCTGACCCGCCTCAAGGGCCAGCCGGTGGTGTTGGTGGTGGCCCCGCTGTCGGGACACTACGCCACATTGCTGCGCGACACCGTGCGCACCATGCTGTCCGACCACAAGGTGTACATCACCGACTGGAAGAATGCGCGCATGGTGCCCCTTTCTGAGGGCGAGTTCCACCTCGACGACTACGTCAACTACGTCCAAGAATTCATACGTCACCTGCAAAAACGCTACGGCAACTGCCACATCATGAGCGTGTGTCAGCCCACCGTGCCGGTGCTGGCAGCCGTCTCACTGATGGCCTCACGTGGCGAAAAAACCCCTCTCACCATGACCATGATGGGTGGCCCCATCGACGCCACCCGCTCGCCCACGGCGGTCAACAACCTGGCCATGAACAAAAGCTACAGCTGGTTCGAGAACAACGTCATCTACCGGGTTCCGCACAACTTCCCGGGTGCTGGCCGGCGCGTCTACCCCGGCTTCTTGCAACATACCGGCTTTGTGGCCATGAACCCCGATCGTCACCTAAGCAGTCACTATGACTACTTTCAGGACCTGATCAAGGGCGACAACTCCAGCGCTGAGTCACATCGCAAGTTCTATGACGAGTACAACGCCGTGCTCGACATGGACGCCGATTACTACCTGGAAACCATCCGCACCGTGTTCCAGGATTTCAAACTCGTCAACGGCACCTGGGATGTTCGCTCAGAGACCGGTCAGATTGAGCGCGTACGCCCGCAAGACATCACCACCACCGCCTTGCTGACCGTGGAGGGTGAGCTCGACGACATCTCTGGCTCAGGCCAGACCGAAGCCGCACACAAGCTGTGCACCAACATCACCCGCCACGACTCCCACCATCTCGAGGTGAAGGGCGCGGGCCATTACGGCATCTTCAGCGGTCGTCGCTGGCGCGAAGTGGTGTACCCGCACGTCTGTGAATTCATCCTTCGCCACCCTCACGGTGCGATGGCCGCTCCAAGCGGCGCGAAGCGTCGCGGTACCTCGGCAGCGGCTATCAAGAAAGCACGCCCTGTGGTCAGCGCCTCGACCGCATCCATGGCGCGCAAGGCGGCCAAAACCCAGCGCGGTACCGCAGCCCGCAAGACGTCCGCGGCCGCCAAGCCCCGCACGACTCGTCGCACCTGAGTCAGGCTGGCAACTAGCCCGAGTCCAGCTTGAGTCTCGAGCAAGACCTGCTCAACGCCCTGCCACAAACGCAGTGCACGCGTTGTGGCTACCCGGATTGCGCCGGCTACGCCCGTGCGATCGTCCAGGGTGAAGCCCGCATCAACCAATGTCCGCCTGGGGGTCAGGCTGGCATCGAGCGCCTGGCGGCGCTGACGGGTCAGCCTGCCCTGCCGCTGAACGCAGAGCACGGCGTGGAAGCCCCGCGCACGGTGGTCTGGATCGACGAGAACTGGTGCATTGGTTGCACTTTGTGCATCGAAGCCTGCCCGACCGATGCCATCGTGGGCACACACAAGCGCATGCACACCGTGATCGAGCCGTATTGCACGGGGTGCGAGTTGTGCCTGCCCGTCTGTCCGGTGGATTGCATCCTGGTCGAGAACGCCAGCGGCGAAGACACCGGTTGGAAAGCCTGGTCTGGCGAGCAAGCCGATCTGGCCCGTTCACGGTATGCGCAACGACAGCAGCGACTCGTGCGTGCACAGACAGAACATCAGAGTCAACAGGCAGCGAAGGCGCGCAACAAGCTGGCGCATCTGAATGAACTCACGCACACCGACCCGAAAGACCAGGCGGGCATCGACCGCAAACGCACCATCATCGAAGCGGCGCTGGCTCGGGCCAAGGCTCGCCTTGGCAGATGAACGCCCCACCCATCATGTCATGATGATGGGAATAGGGTAGCCGGTGCGGCCAGCCACAGCCTCATTCCAAGCGGGCGCCCGAGGCCTTCACGATCTGCCCCGCGGTGTCCCAGTCTGCACGCAGGATTTTCTGAAACTCATCCGACGAGACGTTGGAGGTGTTTTGCTCAACCCCCAAACGGGTCAGGCGCTCTTGCACCGCGGGATCTGCAATGGCCTTTTGAATGGCCGCGTTGAGGCGCTGCACCTCTGCAGCGGGCGTGCCGGACGGCGCCAGCACGCCTAGCCAAGAGTCAAATCGAAAGCCTGTGAAACCAGCTTCCGACACGGTGGGCAGTTCAGGCAAATACTTGGATCGTTGCGGACCGGTGTAGGCCAACAACTTGATGCGCGGGTCCTGTCGGTACCCCACCACCCCAATGGTCGCCGAGGTCACCCCCTGCACGCGCCCAGCCAGCACTTCGTTGACAGCATCGCCGGTGGACTTCATGGGGATGTGCTGCATCTCGACCCCAGCCTTGGCCAGGAAGGACGCCATGCCCAGGTGCGTGGCGCTGCCGTTGCCTGCCGACGCGTAATTCGTCTGACCAGGTTTTGATTTGAGCAGACGGACGTACTCGGCCAGGTTGTTCACGCCGAGGTTGCTGGGCGCAGCAATCACATAGCCAGAATACCCAATCAGGCTGACACCCACAAAATCCTTGATGGGGTCATACGCGAGCTTGGGGTAGAGATGACCTGCCAGCGTGTGACTGGCCGCCGACAGCACCAGCGTGTTGCCATCCGGCGCCGCCTTGGCCACCTGGCCTGTGCCCACCGTGCCACCGGCGCCGGCTCGGTTTTCCACCACCACGGTGGCCCCCAGTTCACGGCCGAGTTCGGCGTTGAAGGTGCGAGCAATCACGTCTTGCACCGCACCGGGTCCAAAAGGCACCACCATGTGAATGACGCGCTGAGCCTGTGCCGGCGAGAGGACGAAGGCGCTCAGGGCCAAGATCATCCATGAACGACGAAAACTGGTAGGAAGGGACATGCAAATCTCCTAAGAACGTGACAACCACCGCTGTACCAGGCGGACGAAATACGACGCACCAATGGGAATGATGGCATCGTTGAAATCGAATGAGGTATTGTGAATCACACAAGGACCAGGGCCGTGATCGGGCAGGCGGTGCCCGCCATCCCCATTGCCGATGAAGGCATAGCAGCCCGGCCGAACCTTGAGCATGTGGGCAAAATCTTCAGCCGCCATCACAGGCGTGAAATGGTCATCGACCAGCGCATCGCCGACGATTTCACGCATCACCTCGGCAGCAAAACGCGCCTCCTGCGGATGGTTGATCACGGGCGGGGACGCGCGTCGAAAGAACACCTCGGCGCTGCACCCATGCGCCGCTGCGGTGTGCTCGGCAGCCTGCCGCAAGCCAGCCTCGAGCGTGTCGAGCGTTTCCTCGGAGAAGGTGCGCAGCGTACCGCCCACCCAGGCCCGATCGGGGATCACGTTGGGCGCATCAGAGCCTTGAATCTGGGTCACGGCCAGCAACACTTGCTCGGCCGGGTTGATGAGGCGCGTGGCCAGGGTTTGCAACTGCTGAGCCAGGTTGATCGTGGCAGCCACCGGGTCTACCCCGGTATGAGGCAAAGACGCATGGGTCCCGCGCCCCGTGATCACCACGCGCCAGGTGTTGCTCGAGGCCATGAGCGCGCCGGGATTGAGGGCGAACTTGCCTACCTGCCCCGTGGAGAAATTGTGCAGGGCAAACACGGCTTCACAGGGAAACCGCTCGAACAGCCCTTCATCCACCATTTTCTTGGCACCGGCTTTGCCCATTTCCTCGGCGGGTTGGAAGATGAAATTCACCGTGCCTTGGAAGTCCCGGCTGCGTGAGAGGTGCCAGGCTGCCGCCAACAACATGGTGGTGTGGCCGTCGTGACCGCAGGCGTGCATGCGCCCGTCGTGCTGGGAGCGGTGCGGAAAATGGTTGTCTTCCTGCAGGGGCAAGGCATCCAGATCAGCGCGCAAACCAATGGTGTGTGCGCCCTCACCGCAACGCAGCACGCCCACCACGCCGGTACCGGCAATCCCGGTGTGCACCTCGAGACCCCACTCCCGCAGGCGATCGGCCACCAGTTGTGAGGTGCGGTGTTCTTCAAAACCCAGTTCGGGGTGCGCGTGGATGTCCCGGCGCAGGGTGACAAATGCCGAGGTGTCTTGCAAACTGTCCAGCAGGTTCATGGTGAGTCCCATTCAAGGCGCGAGGCCCGGCCCATGACCGGGGTCAGGCACACCCCCTAAAACAGAGGTTGCGTCAGGATCAGCCAGCGGCCAGTGCCGTGAACGCCTTGACCACCTCGGGCGGTGCCTGTACCAACTCTATCAGGACTCCCTCGCCACCGATGGGCAATTCCTCGCTAGCTTTAGGGTGGACAAAGCAGATATCAAAACCTGCCGCACCCTTGCGGATACCTCCTGGCGCAAACCGCACCCCCTGCTGCCCCAGCCAGGTGACAGCCGTGGGCAGGTCATCGATCCACAGACCAATGTGGTTGAGCGGCGTGGTGTGCACGGCGGGTTTCTTCTCGGGGTCGAGGGGCTGCATGAGATCCACTTCCACCTTGAACGGGCCGGTGCCAATGGCGCAGATGTCCTCGTCGACGTTTTCGCGCTCGCTCTTGAAGGTCCCCGTGACCTCCAGACCCAACAGATCCACCCAGAGTTTTTGCAGCCGGTGCTTGTCCAGGCCGCCGATGGCGATCTGTTGAATACCCAGTACCTTGAAGGGACGGTTCATCGCAGGCCTCACTCGAACTCGACAATGACTTGGTCCACGGCCAGCGACTCGCCCTTGGACGCCAACACCTTCTTGACCACCCCATCCTGAGCAGCAAACAGCGCATTTTCCATTTTCATCGCCTCGATGACGGCCACGCGCTCACCCGCTTGCACCTTCTGGCCCACCTGCACCGACACTTCCGCCAGCAAGCCCGGCATGGGCGAGAGGACGAAGCGGCTCAAATCCGGCGGTGCCTTGTAGGGCATGAGGCGATGCAACTCGGCCAGTCGGGGCGACATCACCAGCGCTTCGATGCGCGTGCCATTGTGTTGCACCTGCAGGGCCAACGGATTTTTGAACGTGCCACGCTCCACCTGCGCGATGAAGGGTTGTCCGTTGACCGTGCCACGAATGCAGATGTCGTTCAAACGTGAATGACTCTCCAGGGCATAGGTATTGCCATTGACCTTGACCACCGCCACGCCCGGCCTGGACGTGGATTCATCCACATGCACCGGCACGTAGCGGTGCTGGCCTTCAGCGCCCAACTCCACCACCACCGCATCGGTGGCCACTTTCACGTCGTAACCCGGCAACTGGCCGCTCATGCCAGCGGCACGCTCACGCGACTTGCGGCGCACAAAGGCTGCCAGCGCCAACAGAAAGTCAGCGTCATCGTGCGGCACGTCTTCGGCACGAAAGCCTTTGCTGTAATGCTCGGCAATGAATCCCGTGTTGAATTGCCCACTCACAAACTGGGGATGCGCCAGCAGTGCGGCCTGGAAGGGGATGTTGGAACTGATGCCACGGATGACAAAGCCATTGAGCGCCTCGCGCATCTTTGCGATGGCTTCGTGTCGGTCTTTGCCGTGCACGATGAGCTTGGCAATCATCGAGTCATAGAACATCGGGATCTCGCCCCCCTCTTGCACGCCCGTGTCCACGCGCACCCCCAACAAGTTACCCGTGTCACCCTGGGTCATGGAGGTCGCCGGGGTCTGGAAGCGGACCAAACGGCCTGTCGAGGGCAGGAAGTTGCGGAACGGGTCTTCCGCGTTGATGCGGCACTCGATGGCCCAGCCGTTGCGCTTGACATCGGCTTGTGCGAATGTCAGTTTTTCACCTGCGGCGACACGGATCATCTGTTCCACCAGGTCCAACCCGGTGATGCACTCGGTCACCGGGTGCTCCACCTGCAGGCGGGTGTTCATTTCCAGAAAGTAGAAGTCCTGGTCCTTGCCCACCACAAATTCCACCGTGCCGGCAGACTGGTATTTCACTGCCTTGGCCAGCGCCACGGCTTGCTCGCCCATGGCCTTTCGGGTGGCTTCGCTGATGAAGGGGGACGGCGCCTCCTCGATAACCTTCTGGTGACGGCGCTGAATGGAGCACTCACGTTCGTTGAGATACAGCACGTTGCCGTGGCTGTCACCCAGAATCTGGATTTCGATGTGGCGCGGCTCCAGCACATATTTTTCAATGAACACCCGGTCATCGCCAAAGCTGTTGCGCGCTTCGTTGCGGCAGGAGGTGAAGCCTTCAAACGCCTCCTTGTCGTTGAAGGCCACGCGCAGACCCTTGCCACCACCCCCCGCTGAAGCCTTGATCATGACGGGGTAGCCAATGCCCTTGGCAATCTCAACCGCCTTTTCCGCCGTATCGATGGCGTCGTTGTAGCCCGGGATGGTGTTGACTTGGGCTTCATTGGCCAGTTTCTTGGAGGCGATCTTGTCGCCCATGGCGGCGATGGAGTGCGCCTTGGGACCAATAAAGGCAATGCCTTCTTGTTCGCAGCGAGCCGCAAACTCTTCGTTTTCGGAGAGGAAGCCGTAACCGGGGTGAACCGCTTCGGCACCGGTGGCCTTACAGGCCGCGATGATTTTGTCGGCCACCAGGTAGGACTCGCGTGACGGTGCGGGGCCGATCAACACGGCCTCGTCGGCCAGTTGCACGTGACGAGCCTCCTTGTCCGCCTCGGAGTAGACCGCGACGGTGGCGATACCCATCTTGCGGGCGGTGGCGATGACACGGCAAGCGATTTCACCCCGATTGGCGATCAGTATCTTTTTAAACATGTGCACTCTCCATCGGGATGAAATCGCTTGTGTGCGCTTCGCGCACCACGCAATTTAACCTCGTTGCTGCGCCGCTATGCGGCTGGTCACCCCGATTGGCGATCAGTATCTTTGTAAACATGGTGGTGTCCTCTCGGCTCACAGCGGGATGTTCCCGTGCTTGCGCCAGGGGTTCTCGATTTTTTTATCTTTCAACATCATCAGGGAGCGGCAGATGCGCTTGCGCGTCTCGTGCGGTTGGATGACGTCGTCAATGTAGCCGCGTGCGCCGGCCACAAAGGGGTTGGCAAAGCGAGCCTTGTATTCGGCCTCGCGCGCCGCGAGTTTTTCGGGGTCGTTCTTGTCTTCGCGGAAGATGATTTCCACCGCCCCTTTGGCGCCCATCACCGCAATTTCGGCATTGGGCCAAGCGAAGTTGACATCGCCGCGCAAATGCTTGGAGGCCATCACGTCATACGCGCCGCCATAGGCCTTGCGGGTGATGACGGTGATTTTGGGCACGGTGCACTCGGCGTAGGCATACAACAGCTTGGCGCCGTGTTTGATGATGCCTCCATATTCCTGCGAGGTTCCGGGCATGAAGCCAGGCACGTCCACAAAGGTCACCACTGGGATGTTGAACGCGTCGCAAAAGCGCACGAAACGAGCGGCCTTGATAGAGCTCTTGATGTCCAGACAACCGGCCAGCACGAGCGGTTGGTTGGCCACAATGCCCACCGTCTGACCGCCCATGCGCGCAAAGCCAATCAAGATGTTCTTGGCGTACTCGGGTTGCAATTCGAAGAAGTCGCCGTCGTCCACCGTTTTGGCGATCAGCTCCTTCATGTCGTAGGGCTTGTTGGGGTTCTCGGGCACCAGGGTGTCCAGGCTCAGGTCGGCACGGTCGGTCGGGTCACCACTGGGGCGAGCCGGTGCTTTTTCGCGGTTGTTGAGCGGCAGGTAGTTGTAGAGACGACGCAGCATCAGCAGCGCTTCCACGTCATTGTCAAAGGCCATGTCAGCCACGCCGCTCTTGGTGGTGTGGGTGAGCGCACCGCCCAGCTCTTCAGCCGTCACTTCTTCGTGTGTCACTGTCTTGACCACCTCGGGGCCGGTCACGAACATGTAGGCGCTGTCTTTCACCATGAAGATGAAGTCGGTCATGGCGGGAGAGTACACCGCACCACCGGCCGACGGGCCCATGATCATGCTGATCTGCGGAATGACCCCGCTGGCCATCACGTTGCGCTGGAACACCTCGGCGTAGCCGCCGAGTGAGGCCACGCCTTCCTGGATCCGGGCGCCACCCGAATCGTTCAGGCCAATGACGGGTGCGCCGACCTTCATGGCCTGGTCCATGATCTTGCAGATTTTTTCGGCATGCGCCTCGGACAAGGCACCGCCAAACACGGTGAAATCCTGACTGAAGACAAACACCAGGCGCCCATTGATCATGCCGTAGCCAGTCACCACCCCATCACCGGGAATCTTGTTGTCCTCCATACCGAAGTCGGTGCAGCGGTGTTCGACAAACATGTCCCACTCTTCGAAGGTGCCCTCGTCAAGGAGCACCTCAATACGTTCACGCGCGGTCAGTTTGCCCTTGGCATGTTGCGCGGCGATGCGTTTCTCGCCGCCACCCAGACGCGCTGCAGCACGCTTCTGGTCCAGCTGTTCGTTGATGTCTTGCATGGTGATGCTCTCTGTTCTCCAGAAAAAATAGGGTCAACCCGCCGCCTGGTAGGCATCGAGCAGTTGTCTGGCAGCGGTCGAAGCGGCCAATTGACCGCTTCGCACGCGTTCACTCAACTGGGGCAACAAGGCTTGCACGCGCGGTTGTGCGCGAAACGTTTGCTTGAGGCCGGCTTCAATGCGCTCCCACATCCAGGCCTGGGCCTGGCCTTCTCGACGTTGCGTGAGTTTGCCGTTGGCCGCTTGCAGGCGTCTGAATTCACCCACCGCCGCCCAGAAGGCGTCGACGCCCTGCCCCAGCAAGGCGCTGATCTTCACCACCTGAGGGTGCCAGAGTGACTCGTCGTGGTGGGCATGATCGGGATTGCCATGCAGACCCAGTAACCGCAGGGCACTGGTGATCTGCGCTTCGGCGCGCGTGGCCGCGGCGGGGTCGATGTCGGCCTTGTTGATCACCACCAGATCGGCGAGTTCCATCACGCCCTTCTTGATGGCCTGCAAATCGTCCCCCGCGTTGGGCAATTGCATCAGGCAGAACATGTCGGTCATGTTGGCGACCGCCGTTTCGCTTTGGCCCACACCCACGGTTTCCACGATCACCACGTCGTAGCCGGCGGCTTCACAGACCAGCATGGCCTCACGGGTTTTCTCGGCCACTCCGCCCAGGGTGCCGCTGGACGGGCTGGGCCGGATATACGCTTGTGGGTGAACGGACAAATGCTCCATGCGCGTCTTGTCCCCCAGGATGGAACCGCCTGAGAGGGTGGATGAGGGGTCAACAGCCAAGACCGCGACACGATGGCCCTGGCCGATCAGAAACAGCCCCAAGGCTTCGATGAAAGTGGACTTGCCCACGCCCGGCACCCCGCTGATCCCCAGACGAAACGAGCGACCGGTGTGCGGCAGCACGCCCGTCAACAGTTCATCCGCCGACTGGCGGTGATCGGCCCGGGTGGACTCCAGCAAGGTGATGGCCTTGGCCATGGCACGCCGTTGCGCGGTCGCCTCGCCATGCAGCAAGCCTTGCAGGAGTTGGTCAGGTGTCACGCGTCACCAGCGGTTGTTGTGGCGTGGACGTCTCAGCCCACGGCCTGTCTGATTTGCTCCAGCACGTCCTTGGCGCTGGCAGGAATCGGCGTGCCCGGGCCGTAAATGCCCTTGACACCCGACTCGTACAGAAATTCGTAGTCCTGGCGCGGAATCACGCCGCCCACAAACACAATGATGTCATCCGCCCCTTGCTTTTTCAGCTCGGCAATGATGGCCGGCACCAGCGTCTTGTGGCCTGCTGCGAGCGTGGACACCCCCACCGCATGCACATCGTTCTCGATGGCCTGGCGAGCACATTCTTCGGGCGTCTGAAAGAGCGGCCCCATGTCCACATCAAAGCCCAAATCGGCATAGGCAGTGGCCACCACCTTGGCGCCCCGGTCATGACCATCCTGGCCGAGCTTGGCGATCATCACGCGCGGGCGTCGGCCTTGCTGCTCGGCGAACTGGGCAATCTCGCCCTTGAGTTTGTCCCAGCCTTCGGCAGAGTCATAGGCAGCAGCGTACACACCGGTCACCTTTTGCGTATCGGCGCGGTGGCGCCCGAACACCTGTTCGAGCGCATCGGACACCTCGCCCACGGTGGCGCGCAGGCGAATGGCCCGAATCGACAAATCCAGCAGGTTGCCCTGTCCGCTCTCGGCTGCGGCGGTCAGCGCCTGGAGGGCTGCCTGCACGGCCGCGTTATCGCGCTGGGCTTTGATGGCTTTCAGGCGGGCGATCTGGCCATCGCGCACCTTGACGTTGTCGACCTCGAGGATGTCTACCGGGTCTTCCTTGGTCAGCTTGTATTTGTTGACGCCGACAATCACATCCTTGCCCGAGTCGATGCGGGCTTGCTTCTCCGCCGCGGCCGCTTCAATCTTGAGTTTGGCCCAACCACTGTCCACCGCCTTGGTCATGCCGCCCATGGCATCGACTTCCTCGATGATGGCCCAGGCTTTGTCCACCATCTCCTGCGTCAGGCTCTCCATCATGTAGGAACCGGCCCAGGGATCGATCACATTCGTGATGTGGGTTTCTTCCTGGATGATCAACTGCGTGTTGCGTGCGATGCGAGAACTGAACTCGGTGGGCAGGGCAATGGCCTCATCGAGTGAGTTGGTGTGCAACGACTGGGTGCCCCCAAAGACAGCGGCCATCGCCTCGATGGTGGTGCGCACCACGTTGTTGTAGGGATCCTGCTCGGTGAGCGACCAGCCCGAGGTCTGGCAGTGGGTGCGCAGCATCAGGCTCTTGGGGTTCTTGGCGTTGAAGCCTTTCATGATGCGGCACCACAAAAGGCGTGCCGCGCGCATCTTGGCTATTTCCAGGTAGAAGTTCATCCCCACCGCCCAGAAGAACGAGAGGCGACCCGCAAAATCGTCCACGTCCATCCCCTTGGCAATCGCGGTCTTCACATATTCCTTGCCATCGGCGAGTGTGAAGGCCATCTCCAGCGCCTGGTTGGCACCGGCTTCCTGCATGTGGTAGCCCGAGATGGAAATCGAGTTGAACTTGGGCATGTGCGCCGAGGTGTACTCGATGATGTCGCCAATGATCTTCATCGAGGGCTCGGGCGGATAGATGTAGGTATTGCGCACCATGAACTCTTTCAGAATGTCGTTCTGAATGGTTCCGCTCAATTGGTTCTGTGACACGCCCTGCTCTTCGGCGGCCACCACATAGCCCGCCAGCACGGGCAAGACCGCGCCGTTCATGGTCATCGAGACCGACACCTTGTCCAACGGGATCTCGTTGAACAGGATCTTCATATCCTCGACCGAGTCGATGGCCACGCCGGCCTTGCCCACGTCACCGGTCACGCGCGGATGGTCGGAGTCGTAGCCCCGGTGCGTGGCCAGATCGAAAGCAACAGACACCCCCTGGCCGCCGGCTGCCAGCGCTTGTCGATAAAAGGCATTGGACTCTTCAGCCGTGGAGAACCCCGCGTACTGGCGAATCGTCCAGGGGCGGACCGCGTACATGGTGGCTTGCGGTCCGCGCAGGAAGGGTTCGAAGCCCGGCAGGGTGTCGGCGTTGGGCAATGCCTGGGTGTCAGCCGCCGTGTAGAGCGGTTTGACACGAATGCCGTCCGGGGTGACCCAGTCGAGCCGGCTGACGTCCCCGCCAGGGGCCGATTTGGCGGCGGCTTTGTGCCAGGCTTCCAGGGTGGCGGGGGTGAATTCAGGCTTTTGGGTCATGTCGGGGCCTTGGATCAGAAGGATGGGTCTGCAAGATCAAATCGTGATTTTAGGACAAATATCCATTCATTATTTATAATTATTGATGCATAATATTGATTGAAACTGACAACACCCCATGGCCGTCACCACCCTCACCCCCCGCGCACTTTACGAAGAAGTGGCCGAACTGCTGCGCCAACGCATCTTTGCGCGCGAACTCGAGCCCGGCAGCTGGATTGACGAGGTGAAGATTGCAGAGGCCTACGGCATCAGCCGCACCCCCCTGCGTGAAGCCCTGAAGGTGCTGGCGGCCGAAGGACTGGTCACCATGAAGATGCGACGCGGTGCCTATGTCACCGAGGTCAATGAAAAAGACCTGAGCGACGTCTACCACCTGCTGGCGTTGCTGGAATCCGATGCTGCGGGCGTGGTGGCCGAGCGTGCCACTGAGGCGGAGTTGGAATCGCTGGCTGAGTTACATCAATCGCTGGAGAGGGCCCAGGGCGACCGCGAGGCCTTCTTTCGTATCAACGAAGAATTCCACCAGCGCCTGCTGCAACTGGCTGACAACCGCTGGCGCGAACAAATGGTGGCGGATTTACGCAAGGTGATGAAGCTCAACCGCCATCAGTCGCTGTTGAAATCGGGTCGCATCCTGGAGTCATTACAGGAACACCGGTTGTTGTTGCAGGCCTTGCAGTCGCGTGATGCCGCAGCCAGCGCCCAACGCATGCGTGAGCATTTTTTGAGCGGACTGGAAGCTGCGAACTGACCGTTCACGGCCCGGGCGCAGTCAGCGCCCTTGAGGTTCGCCTCACAACAATCCTCAGTTCAAACCGATGCGCGCCGCCTGGGCACGCGCCCGCACCTCATGCGGCGAGCGCTCCTTGAGGTGATGGTCACTCCAGACTTGCCGCCAACGACGCGCACCGGGCTGTCCATGCCACAGACCCAGCATGTGGCGTGCGATCGAATACCAGCCCACGCCGCGCTCGCGCGCCTCGCGCTCCATGTAGTCCACCATGGCCTGCTCAACGGCCTCTCGATCGGGCTCGCGTGTCACCTGCCGGTGAAAGCGCGCGTCCCACTCGGCCATGAGCCAGGGGTTGTGGTAGGCCTCGCGCCCCACCATGACGCCGTCCACCTGCGACAACTGGGTTTGAATATCCTCGTTGGTCTTGAGGCCCCCGTTGAGCACCAGCGTCAACTGGGGAAACAAGCGTTTGAGTTGATACACCACCTCGTAACGCAGCGGCGGAATTTCACGGTTTTCCTTCGGTGACAGGCCTTGAAGCCAGGCATTGCGGGCATGCACAATGAAATGGCTGCAGCCCGCTTCGCTCACCCGCTTGATGAATTCCACCACCATGTCCAGGCTCTCCACCTGGTCGAGACCAATGCGGTGCTTGACGGTGATGGGCAAGGCGGTGGCGTCGCGCATGGCCTTGACGCAATCGGCCACGAGCTGGGGCTCAGCCATTAGGCACGCACCAAAGGCACCGCGCTGCACACGCTCGGACGGACAGCCGCAATTGAGATTGACTTCATCGTAGCCCCAGGTTTCAGCCAGACGCGCACAGCGCGCCAGGTCGTCAGGCTCACTGCCACCGAGTTGCAGGGCCAAGGGGTGCTCGCTGACATCAAACCGCAAATGTCGGGGCACATCGCCATGCAGCAGCGCACCGGTGGTGACCATCTCGGTGTAGAGCAAGGTGTGCTGGGTGATCTGGCGATGGAAATACCGGCAGTGCCGGTCTGTCCAGTCCATCATGGGTGCCACCGACAGTCGACTGGCAGGAATGTTCATGGAGGCTGGAATTTTAAGGGCCGCTTCAGGGCTGCCTCTGGACCGTTCAAGGGCCGATGATGGAGCCATGGCCGGACACACAGCCTGTCGGGCCCCACGCAACCTGGCTGCCTGAAACTCGCGTTACAGCCGAACCCCGTCGGCTCCCGCATAATTTGAACGAGAGACACCCCGCAGCCCCTGGCCTTGCTGGGGACAGCCCATCCGCAACCCTTCACAGGACCATCACCATGACCACACTCACCCTAGATCAGGCCCAACGCATCATCGCGGCTGCTTTGCAGGCTTCCCACAAAGCGGGCTACCAGCCCATGGGTGTGGCAGTGCTCGATGCCGCCGGTCAGTTGATCAGTTATGCCCGCGAGGACGGCGCCAGCATGTTTCGCTTTGATGTCGCACGGGCCAAGGCCTGGGGCGCTGCCGGCATGGGTGTCTCCAGCCGCACGCTGGCCGAGCGCGCCAAGGACAACCCCAATTTCTTCGTCTCGCTCTCCGCCACTTCCGAGGGCAAGTTTCTGCCCCAGCCCGGTGCGGTGGTGATCAAGGACGCTGCCGGCACGATCATTGGCGCTGTCGGCGCCAGTGGCGGCACCGGTGACCAGGACGAGGAAATCTGCATCGCCGGCGTCAAGTCGGTGGGCCTGCAGCACGGTTGAACACACAGGAGCTCTCCATGGCCTACCGCCCGAAACGCAAAGTCATCATCACCTGCGCCGTGACCGGCGCCATCCACACGCCGACGATGTCGCCGCATCTGCCCATCACCCCGCAGGAGATCGCCGATGCGGCGGTGGGTGCTGCGGAGGCTGGCGCGGCCATCGTGCACCTGCATGCACGGGACCCGAAAACCGGTCAGCCCACGCAGGACCCCAGTTACTTCCGCGAATTCGCCAGTGACATCAAGTCACGCGCCGACGTGGTCATCAACTTCACCACCGGCGGTGCGCCCACGATGGACGTGGAGGAGCGCCTGCAACCCGCGCTGCAACTCAAGCCGGAGGTGGCCTCGCTCAACATGGGTTCGATGAACTTCGGTCTGTACCCCATGCTGAGCCGCTACAAGAATTGGCAGCATCCCTGGGAAGAGCCCTACCTGGCTGGCTCGGACAGCCGCATCTTCAAGAACACGTTTGCAGACATCCAGTACATCCTGGAGTCGTGCCGTGCCAACCAGACACGGTTCGAGATCGAGTGCTACGACCTCGGCCACCTCTACACCGCCGCGCACTTCCTGGAACGACAGATCGTGGAACCCCCGCTTTTCATTCAGTCGGTGTTCGGCATTCTGGGCGGCATTGGTCCGCACCCCGAGCACGTGATGCAGATGAAGCAAACGGCCGACCGGTTGTTCGGCAACGACTATGTGTGGTCGGTGCTGGGCGCGGGGCGTCACCAGATGCCCACGGCCAATATGTCGGTCATCCTGGGGGGCAATGTGCGTGTGGGGCTGGAGGACTCTCTGTGGGATTCACCCGGCACGCTGGCGCAGACCAATGCCCAGCAAGTGCGTCGCATCCGCTCCATCATCGAAGCCTTGTCGCTGGAAATCGCCACGCCCGACGAGGCGCGCGAAATCCTGAAGCTCAAGGGCGGCGCGAACGTCGGCTTCTGAGGTCGACCCGGGCCCGTGCGTTGCTGCTCGCTGCAACGCGGCCCTGGTTGATGGAACTGCACGTCACAGCCTGCCCCGCATCAGCGGTGCAGGCTGTCGTGCGAGTTACTGAGCCACCCAGCCGCCATCCACGTTCCAGGCCACCCCGCACACGTTGTCGCCCGCCGGTGAGCACATGAACACCGCGAGGCTACCAAGTTGTTCAGGGGTGGTGAAGCGCAAGGTGGGTTGCTTCTCGCCCAGCAACTCACGCTCGGCCTGCTCACGGCTGATGCCAGCGGCCTGGGCCCTGGCCAGAATCTGTTTTTCGACCAGCGGGGTCAACACCCAGCCGGGGCAGATGGCGTTGACCGTCACCCCCGACGTGGCGGCTTCCAGGGCCACCGATTTGGTGAGACCCACGATGCCGTGCTTGGCGGCCACATAGGCCGACTTGTTGGCCGACGCCACCAGACCATGGGTTGAGGCCACGTTGATGATGCGCCCCCATTGGGCGTCGCGCATGGCGGGCAAGGCCAGACGGGTGGTGTGGAAGGCGCTGGAGAGGTTGATGGCGATCACCGCATCCCAGCGCTCGACTGGAAAGTCATCGACCGGCGACACGTGCTGAATGCCGGCGTTGTTGACCAACACGTCCACACGACCAAATTCGGCAGCGGCAAAGGCCATCATGTCGGCGATCTGATCGGGCTGGGTCATGTCAGCACCGTGGTAGCGCACGTCCACCCCCAGGGCTTTGACCGCTTCGATGGCCGCTTGGTGGTCACCAAACCCGTTCAGGATGATGCGTGCGCCCTCTTTGGCCAAGGCCAGCGCAATGCCCAGACCAATGCCGCTGGTCGATCCGGTGACCAGGGCAGTTTTTCCCTTCAGCATGATTTCCCCCTTAAAAGGGAAAATTGTAGAGTGAATCCCGACCCCGGCCGGCTGTTGGGTTCAGGCAGTCGCCACAGCGTTGGCGTTGATCTGCCAGCCCTGGCGAATGGCTTCGTTCACACGGGGCATCACCTCGTGCGCCATCAATTCCATCGAGCGGCGCGCCAGACTTGGATCGACCTGGTCCATGCCGGCGTAGACCAGTTCACCGAAGTCCCCCACCTCCTCGCGCAGCGCGAGGATCTGGTCTACCACCTGGTTCACGGTCCCGCAGATGACCAGGTCGTCCAGCACGCGCTCCAGCGTCAGCAAGCTGTCGTCCTCGTCGGCGTGGCGCTTGAAAATGACATGTCGCTTGGACATCTTCATCTTGGTGAGCATCTGACGGTAGTAGTAGCGGTAGGGGCTGTTGGCATCGGCTTTGCCGTAGGCCCGTGCGGTGGCGTCATCGTCGGCGACAAACACGGTACGGGCCACGCGCCAGTCGCTGACTTGCGCCACTTGTCCCACCGCCTGCTTGCCCTGGGCGTAATTGGCCCAGTGACTGGGCAGCCATTGCGACAACAGGAAGTTGGCGGACATGGGGTGGAAGTTGCGTTGCCCCATGGCAATCACCCCCTTGGAGTGCGGCGCCACCACCGTGCCCACGATTTCGGGCCGGCGGTTCTGGTAGGGCTTCATCAACACGCCGCGACCAATGGCCGGCACGCTGGTGACCCGGGTGCTGACCTTGAATCGGTTGTCAGGAAAGTCGATGTCGTAGGGCGGGTCACGTTCCCAGATCGCCAGGATGACGTCGATGGCCTCAGCAAAGATCTTGTTGCGATCCTGGTCCAAAATGCCCAGCGCTTCGGCGTCGGAAGCCAGCGCGCCTGGGCTGATGCCGAAAATGAAACGGCCTTTGGCCAGGTGATCGAACATCGCGCACTGCGAAGCGATCAACGTGGGATGCGAGTGCGACAGGTTGGAGGTGCCCGTGCCCAGCATGATCTGTTTGGTGTCGTTGATCAGGGTGGCCTGGAACACCAGGCTGTTGGTCACGTTTTCAGCCTTGTCGGTCAGGTGCTCCCCCACAAAGGCATCGTAAAAACCCAATTGGTCCGCGAGGATGATGATTTCGCGGTCTTCCTGCAAGGTTTGGGTGGTGTCCCGCTCCAGCGGGTGAAGGGGCATGGTGAAGTATCCGAGACGCATGGCATCCCTCCAAACAGTGGCCAACAGTGACCTGGATTCTGAGTCACTCTGCCAACGGCTTCCTGTCGCCTGCAAGATAGCCCAGACAAGTGCAGGGACACTCCACGTGGATGGTGACCAAGCTGCGCTACATTTCGCTCATCGCCCCGCTCCACCCAGCGGAATCACCGGCCCTGCTCATGGGGTCGAATTTAGTTCAACAGGCGCTGCGGCGCCCCTGCCCCTCGAGGTCCACCATGCGTCGTGTGTTTCGTCATGTGTCCCGCTCCCTCTCACTCGCCTGGCTAGGCGCCAGTCTGTCCTTCGGTCTGGTGGGCATCTCACAGGCACAGTCCTACCCCAACAAACCGATTCGCATCATCGTGCCGGCCGGTAGCGGCGACAGTTGCGACATCCTCTCCCGGTTGATTGCTCCCAAACTCACCGAACGCCTGGGGCAGGTCATCGTGATTGACAACCGCGCCGGGTCGGCAGGCCAACTCGGCCTGACCTTGATCAAGCAGGCCGCCCCGGATGGCTACACCCTGGGCTGCGGACAGGGTGGAAATATGGTGATCGTGCCGCTGGCCTATTCCAAGGTGGCGTATGACTCGCGCAAGGACTTCACCCCCGTGGCCATGATGGCCTCGAATTTTCTGGGCCTGGTGGTCAGCCCCAAGACGCCTTTCAAAACCGTGCAGGAGCTGATTGACTACGGCAAAGCCAACCCCGGCAAGCTCACCTTCGGCACCAATGGTGAAGGCGCCTTCTTGCATTTTGCGACCGAGCAATTCCGCCTGATGGCAGGTTTCGAATACATGCACGTCCCCTACCGCGCCATGAGCGATGTGTTCACCCAGATGCTGGGCGGAGAAATCCAGGCCTCCGTGGGTTCATTCATCTCATTGCAGCCCCTGGTCGATTCGGGCAAGTTACGGCTGCTGGGCGTTGCCCGGGCCAACCGCCTGCCGGAGTACCCCAACGTGCCCACGATTTCAGAAACCGTGCCGGGCTTTACCTCGGGTGGCTGGTTTGGCGTGATTGCCCCAGCTGGTTTGCCCAAGGACATCGTCACCCTGCTCAACCGGGAAATCAACTGGGCGTTGCAGCAACCCGATGTGCGTGAACGCATGAAGAAACTGGGGTTGGACATACATACCGAGCCGCCTGAGTTCTTCACCGAACTCCTGATCCGAGACGTGGCCAACTGGGGCAAGGTCGTGCGGGACATCAACTTCAAACCGCTGTAAACCACCGGGTCGGCCCATCGCGGCCCTCAGCGATCAGGGTCACGCCCCAACGGTCACTACCCTCCAGGGGCACTGGTGTTCATGCGGGCAATCCAACGACCAGGCTGTCTACCCACCAGACTGGCCACCAGGCTCAGGCACAATGGCCGATCAATGTGCTCGGATTGTCGCCTTGGCGAATCTCCACGCCAGCGGTCCGTGTTCAACTGCCACACGTTTATCTCGCCAACCCAGGGAGTGCGATGACCCAAGCCACCGTCGATGAATCCAAAGCCTTTCGCCATGCGTTGGGCGTCTTTCCCACCGGGGTGACCGTGATCACCACGCGTGATGCCGACACCGGACGTGCGGTGGGCCTGACGGTGAGCAGCTTCAACTCGGTGTCGCTACAACCCCGCCTGGTGTTGTGGTCGATTGCCCGGACCTCACCCAATCTGGCCCAGTTTGCCGTGGGCAAGCGGCACGTCATCCATGTGCTGTCCCAAGATCAGGGGGAGTTGGCCCGTCGCTTTGCCAACCCCAAGCTCGACAAGTTCGAGGGTGTGGCCCTGTCTGACAACCCGCAGGACGCCCCGCCCGTGCTGGAGGGCGTAGCTGCGCATTTCGAGTGCGAAACCGAATCCTTGCTGGAGGGTGGCGACCACTGGATCGTGCTGTCACGCGTGCACCACTACCAAACACACAACCAACGACCCTTGTTGTTCTGGTCCGGCCAGCTCACCGCCGTCGGATCCGCTTGACGCCAACGCACACAGGAGCCCCCCATGTCACGTGACCGTATGCCGCCGATCCCAGAAGATCGCATGACCCCCGAACAACGCGCCGCCATGGTGGAACTCACCAGTGGCCCGCGCGGCAAAATCGGCGGACCTTTCGTCCCGCTTGTGCGAAGCCCCGAATTGATGAGCCGGCTGCAAAAGGTGGGCGAGTACCTGCGCTTTCATCACACGGCGGGCCTTCGCAACTCCGAGTTCGCGGTGCTGGTGGTGGCGCGTCACTGGTCCCAGCCCGTGGAATGGGCTATCCACCGCCCCATCGCCGAGCGCGAAGGCGTGCTGCCGGCCACCTGTGATGCCATTCTGGAAGGCCGTCGCCCCGACACCATGTCGAGCGATGAAGCGATCATCTATGACCTGCTGGAAGAATTGCGCAACAACCGTTGCGTGAGCGATCCCACCTACGCGCGCGCACTCGAGCGATTTGGCGAAAAAGGGGTCATCGACCTGGTGGCGCACTATGGCTACTACAGCACGCTGGCCATTGTGATGAACACCTGCCGCACGGCGCTGCCCGAAGGCGCGCCGGCGCAGATGCAGCCCATGCCCCAGCGCTGATCAGCCTGCGGCGTGCAGCACTTGCCCGCCGGCTTCGACCGGCTTGGCATGGATCAGAATGACGGCGATCACACAGGTCTCGGTGCCCCGGTTGACCCAGTTGTGGATGGTGCCGCGCTGCACCATCACATCGCCCGCCTTCAGATGGACTTCAACGCCATCGTCGAGCTCCATGTCGATCTCGCCCTTCATCACCACCAGGTAGTCGATGGAATCGGTGCGGTGCATGCGGTGCTCCACACCGGGGCGGAAATCGAGAATGCGAAACACACTGCCGTTCTCGATCATGGTGAACTTGCCTTCGCGCATGCCGCCGTCCTTGTGACCGTCGTTGTTGGCGGGCACGGTGTCGGTGGTCCAGATGTTGCAAATGAAGGCGTTCTGGCGGCCCTGCTTGAAATGGGTACAAACCTCGTCAATCTCGACAATGGCCTTGCCTTTGTCGTCATGACCGGTCACAACGCGGCGAATCTTGGGAACATCTTGCATGGTCGTCTCCTTTGAGTTATCGGATGTCTATCGAGCTGTTCGGGTTCACCGGCCGGCGCAAGACCAGCCAGCCACGGGAGTTCAAGAAGGATGTAAGGCTGCCCACACTTTGGCAGCAGTAAAGGGCATGTCCATGGCCTTCACGCCAAAGGGACGCAGGGCACTCATCATGGCATTGGCCAATGCAGGCATGGAGCCGGTGCAGCCGGACTCCCCCACCCCTTTGGCGCCCAACAGGTTCCATTGGGTGTCCACCTGCACTGTTTCATTGCGGATGGTGGGCATGCAGCCCAGGTGCGGCATGGCGTAGTCGGAGAAGGAACCTGACAGCAACTGCCCCTGCTCGTCGTAAACGACCTGCTCACAAAACGCCTGGCCCCAACCCTGCACCACTCCGCCATGCACCTGACCGCGCACCAGGTGCGGTGAAATCACACGTCCGAGGTCATCCACAGCCCAATAGCTCACCACCTCGGTGATGCCGGTGGCCGGGTCGATCTCCACCTCGGCCACATGGCATCCATTGGGGAAGGTGGAACCCGACTGCGCCTCGCCCATCACATCCAGCGCTTGGCGTTGGGCCGTGTTCAGTTGAGGCCACAATGTTGCCCAGTCCATGCGCTGCTCGGGAGCCCCGGTTCGGTGCCAGGCCCCTTGCTCGAACACCACCTCCGCCGGTGCACACTGCCACAGGGCGGCGATGGCCTGTTCTGCTTGCAGGCGGATGTTCTGGCAGAGATTCTTGATGGCACTGCCGGCTCCGTACAAGGTACGCGACCCCCCTGTGCCGTTGCCAATGAGGCTGCGTGCCGGATCGCCCGCGCGGTAACGCACGCGGTCCGCACTCAAACCCAGTTCGGCTTCGATGATGCTGGCAAAAGAGGTCTCATGACCCTGGCCGGATGCGCCGGTCACGCCATACACATGCAGCACGCCTTGCTCGTCAAACTCGCCCTGCACCTGGTCCTTGGGCGCTCCGCCCGCACCCGAAGCCTCCAGGTAGGTTGCCAGGCCGATGCCGCGCAACTTGCCGCGTGCCTGTGCGGCCTGTTGACGCTGGGCAAAACCCGCGTAATCCGACAGGGCCAGTGCCCGGTCCATCACACGCTCGCATTCGCAGGTGTCGTACACCGTGCCGTTGGCCGTTGTGTACGGAAACTCCGCCGGCGGAATGAAGTTGAGTCGGCGCAGGGCCACCGGGTCAAAACCGTGCTCGTGGGCGGCGTAATCCATCAGGCGCTCAATGGCGTAGGCAATGTCGGGACGCCCGGCCCCGCGGTACGCCGACACCGGCGTGGCATTGGTGTAAACCAGGTCCGAGCGCATGTAAAGCGCCGGCACCTTGTACACGCCACCCATGGTGACCGAGAGGTTGCGCGTGCCGATGAAGGTGCTCATGTAGGCGTTGTAGGCGCCCAGGTCCACCTGGTCATGGAAGCGGATGGCCAGTATCTTGCCTTGCGCATCCAGCGCCACCGAGCCCTCCAGCACCAAGCCACGACCATGCCAGTCACTCACGAACACCTCGGAGCGTGATCCCACCCAACGCACGGGGCGTTTGAGCACGCGGGCAGCGATCACCACACCCACGTGCTCGGAAAATGCGCCCCCTCGAATACCAAACGAACCGCCCACATCGATGGTGAGAATTTCAAACTTTTCGGCTGGCATGCCGGTGGCTTGCGACAGAAAACCCAGCATGCCCAGAATGCCCTGGGTGGGGGTGTGCACACGGGTGCGGTCCTGCGCCTCGTCGTACAAGGCCACCACGGCACGCGGCTCCATGGGTGCGGGGATCAGCCGCTGACTGACCACCCGCAAGGTGCTGGTGTGGGCGGCCTGGGAAAAGGCTGCCTCCACCGACGCACGATCTCCGGCTTCAAATTCGGCTGACACATTGTGGGGGGAGGCCTCATGCAGCACAGGAGCCCCCACCGCCAGCGCAGCATCCAGGGAGGCTGCCGCCGGGAGAATGTCGAATTCAATGTCGGCCAGTTCGGCAGCATCTTGCGCCTGGTACGCCGAGTCAGCAATCACGAAGGCGATCGGTTGTCCGACAAAACGTACCGTGTCGCGGGCCAGCACTGGCATGCGGGCTACCCGCTGCGGCTCGCCGTGACGGTCCTTGACGGACACGGCGTTGGGCAGGTCCTGGCCGGCATTCGTATCGATGTCCTCGGCGGTCATGACCCATCGAACACCCGGGGCAGTCTTCACAGCACTGAGGTCGAGGCGCGTGATTCGTGCATGGGCATGCATGGACCGAATCACATGCAGATGCAGCATACCGGGATACTGCACATCGGCGGTGTATTGACCCTGGCCGGTGATGAGTCGATGGTCTTCGGTGCGTGCGTAGGCCACGCCGGATTGGGTGCTGGGGTTCGCACTCATGCAGCGCCTCCCTGAAGCTGCTGGGCTGCCTGTTTGACGGCAGCGGCGATATTCACATAGCCGGTGCACCGACACAGGTTGCCTGCCAGGCCTTCCGCGATATCCTGGTCGGTCGGCACCGGGCAACGTCGCAGCAGGTCCACCGTGGCCATCACCATGCCCGGCGTGCAAAAGCCGCATTGCAGCGCATGGCATTCGGTGAAAGCCTGTTGTACCGGGTGCAAGCCCTGGGCGCCCAAGCCCTCGATGGTCGTGACCTGGGTGCCATCGGCCTGCGCTGCCAGCATGGTGCAGGACTTGACCGCCTGACCATCGACATGCACGGTGCAGCAGCCGCACTGGCTGGTGTCACACCCGACGTGAGTGCCGGTGAGCCGCAGGGTGTCGCGCAACAGATCGACCAGCAGGGTGCGGTCCTCGACGTCAGCGCTGTGCGGCTGACCATTGACAGTGAGTTGAATTTTCATGACAAAAAAGCGAAAGATCCTGGGGCTTCGGGCAAATCAAGAAGGCTGGGTGCTCAGCGCAGGTGCTGCAAGGCCTGAGCGAACATCAAATCGGTCAAATGCGCTCGGTAGCGGGCAGGCGCATGAATATCACCCAACAAACCGTCATGCACGAAAGCTGCGGGGGTCTGGCCTGCTTGCCAGGCGGCCTCGGCTTGTGGCCAACGGCACACGGCGTCGGTGGCCCCGGTCACAGCCACGCGACGCCCCTGGGGGCCGAAGTCGGCCAGGAAAACCCCCGACATGGCATAGCCCGAGGCAGGGTGCCGGAACTTGGCATAGGCGCTTTTGACGGGACGAGGAAAGCGTACACCGCGAATCACTTCACCGGGTTCGAGCGCGGTGGTGAACATGCCCAGGAAGAAGTCGTCGGCAGCGATCTCACGCTGGGTGGTGACCACGGTCGCGCCCAAGGCCAGCACAGCGGCCGGGTAGTCAGCAGCGGGGTCGTTGTTGGCAATTGAGCCGCCCAGGGTACCGCGCGAGCGCACTTGTGGGTCGCCGATCAGGCCGGCGAGTTCGGCCAACGCGGGCTGCGCGCGTGCCAACTCGGCATGCGAGGCCACCTGGTGGTGTCGCACGGCAGCGCCGACCCACACAGCAGTGGTGTCCACGCGAATTTCTTGCAAGTCCGGCAGGCGAGCGACGTCGATCAACTCGCTCACCGCCAGCAGTCGGTGTTTGAGGGAGGGAATCAGCGTCATACCTCCCGCCAGCAGCCGGGCTTGGTCGTTGGCGCTGAGGCGTTGGGCCGCCTCGCTCAGGGAATTGGCCCGGTGGTAATGAAAAGAATTCATGCAGTCGTCATCCTTGCAAAGCGCCCGCGGCGCAGGGGTGCTGTGTCGGACTGTACCCAAGGTGCCAAACCCGAGAAGTCCGCCAGGAGACTCGGCCCCCAAGCCGCTTGTACACTCGGGTTTCAGGGCGTTTGCCAGCCCTGTTACCCCCACTCCCGGAGTCGATCATGACATTCTTCGTTGGCCTGACCCGTGATTTGCTGACCCCCGGTGGGGAGCCCTCCTTCGGTACCTCTCCCCTGGCGCTGCTGTCTCAACCCGGGTTAGACCTGAAATGGGAATTCATCCCCGAATCGGTCACGGAGATCACGCCTGAGCTCATGGCCCGCTATGACGGCCTCTACGTCAACACGCCACGGGTGACAGCCGCCTCGGTCTCGGGTCCCCACCTGCGCACCAAGATCGTGGCACGACACGGCGTGGGCTATGACTCGGTGGATGTGCAAGCCCTGGCGGACCAGGGCATCATCACCACCAACACGCCCGTGGCGATTCAGCGCCCGGTGGCGGTGGCCGCCCTCACCTTCATCCTGGCGCTGGCGGGACGCCTGGTGATCAAGGACCAGCTCACCCGCGAGAACCGCTGGAACGAACGCACCAACCACATGGGTTTGGGGCTGACCACTCGGACCCTGGGCGTGGTGGGAATAGGCGGTATTGGCCGTGAATTGCTCACGTTGGCCCGCCCCTTTGGTTGGCGCATGCTGGCGGCCGATCCGTTTGTTGACCCGGCCCTGATCCGTGAACGGGGTGCCGAGCCTGTGGTCCTTGAGGATCTGATGCGGCAGTCTGACTTTGTCGTCACGACCGTGTTACTCAACAAAAAAACCCGTCACCTCATCAACGCCGAGCGACTGGCGCTGATGAAAAACACCGCCTACCTGGTCAACATGGCGCGAGGCCCCATCGTGGATGAAGTGGCGTTGATCGACGCCCTGCGCCGGGGCATCATCGCGGGCGCTGGCCTGGACGTGTTCGAACAAGAGCCCATCGCGCCGGACAATCCCTTGCTCACCATGGACAACGTGCTGCTGACACCGCACTCCCTGTGCTGGACCGACGAGTGCTTTGACCACATGGCCCGGGAGGGGCTGGGCTGCATCGTGGATTTTGCGCAAGGCAAGCGCCCCCAGTCAGTGGTCAGTCCAAGCCCAGATTGATACGCCGCGCCACGGCTCCCCATTTCACCGAATCACGCGACAGTTGCGCTGCAGCGGCCTCGGGGGTACTCACCACCGGCGTCTGATCCGTTTGTTTGAGACGCTCCACGACCTCAGGCACCCACAAGGCATCGGCCCAGGCCTGACG
>RFTK01000250.1 GCA_009923505.1 Betaproteobacteria bacterium | reverse complement strand
GGCAAAGGGATAGGTTTCTATCGTGACCTTGTCAATGGTGCGACCGGCCAGGCGCTGGTGCAGTTGGCTGGCCGCGAGGATGGGCGTCTGCGAGTGGTAGTCACACAGGTAGGCTTTCATGTCCGAGCGCTCGATGCACATCGGATGCTGGCTGCCGTCGCCAAGGGCTTCGATCTTGAATGGGCCGACCAGATCGAACAGGCCCCGGTGACCGCTCAGCGGTTCGGCCGGCCCTTCCATGCCCTGGGCCGCCATCAGGCAGACCAGCACGGCATTCATGGCCGCATGGCCCGAGGCGCCGGACTTCCACATGGACAGGGCGCCGGTGCGCGCGACGGCCAGCGAAACGTTCGCGGTGATGACCATGGACAGCGCATGAGCCAGTTGCTGGCGCGACAGTTCGAGCAATTGACCCACAGCGACCACATTGGCCAGGCTGACATAAAAAGCGTTGTCAATGCCGCGCTCGCGCAGGCGAGCGCCCTTGAAGACCGCGTGAAAGACCTCGTAGGCGGTAGCTGCTGCTTGCAGTGCATCGCCCAGGGTCCGGCCTTGGGTCTGGGCGATGGCCATGATGGCGCTCCAGGTATCGCTGGGGTGCCCACCGCCGCCAGGAAAGGTGTCTGCTCCGTCGAGGTAGCGCACCATCAAGGCGTTGGTCAGCGTCGCCAGTTCCGGGCTGGTTTTGGCACGCGAACCCATCAACTGGGCCGGTCCGTGGAGCCCCGGTCGCAGTGCGAGTTGGCGGGCCATGCGAACCGGTGGCGCATGCACAGCCGCCATCGCGCAGCCGACCAAATCCACCAGGCGCTGCCGGCAGGCCTGCTCGGTTCGGATCGGCAGGCGGGTGTTGCGCATGTGACAGGCGTAATCGACGATTGTTTCGATGATGGGTTCCATGGGGTCCTGTCGTGGGGATGGTCCGGTTTAAGGTCAAGAATCCTTGCCGCGCAATCTGCGCCTATCGTTCGATTAACCCTAGCCTGATCCAGGCTGGGTTGGGGGCATACACCCTTGACCCACTGTACAGAGCGAACTATAAAAAGTCATTCAATGGGCGCGCAGTCGTCGGGAGGGAGGATCATGAATTCACCTTGGTGGCTCAAGGGTGCTTTGCGGTGGCTGGCCGCGTTGGGCTTGGCGAGCGTCGCGGTATCGGCTCAGAGCCAGGACTATCCGAACCGACCGATGACCCTGATTGTTCCCTTCGCCCCGGGCGGGGGCTCAGACCTGGCCAGTCGGTTGGTTGCCAATGAACTGTCCAAAGCGCTGGGACAGCGCATCGTTATTGAAAACAAAGGCGGTGCCGGAGGCAATATTGGCTTTGCCGCCGGTGCCAAGGCGCCCCCCGACGGCTATACGCTGACAACCATCACGCAAAACATCACGGTCAACCCGCACCTGACCAAGGACATGCCTTTGGATCCCCTCAAAGATTTGCAGCCCATAGGTGTGATGGTGCAGGTCTATT
>RFTK01000249.1 GCA_009923505.1 Betaproteobacteria bacterium | reverse complement strand
AGGTGTGATCGACCCCATGGATCTGCGCAGTCGCAAGCCTCCGCTCAGATCGTCCGCACAACGCTTGTGGTCTTCCGAGGCCTGGGTACGAAAAGCGCTGGCGGTGCAGGAACTGATGGAGCCGCTGTCGTGGTCCAGCCTTCCGTGGGAGATGCAAAAGCTTCAAACCCAGTTGCTGGAAACCCAGCAACCCGAGGTCGACACAGCCCAGGAGATAGGACTGGGGTTTCGTGGGCAAGCGCCATTCATTCGTCTACAACGACCCTCGCTGCAGTTGTTTGAATCCGAGTTGCCCCAAGTGCTGGCGTATGCCGATTTGCGCGCCGAGCGCAGCAGTGAAATCCTGAGTCAGATCGATGGGCAGTGGGCACATTGGTGCAGCATTCTGCCGATGAGACCTGACTGCACGCCGCATACCCTGGCCTTGTTGACCACGGCACTGCAATGGGTCATCCCAGTGGAGCTGCGCTTCAAGCACGCCTTGGGATGTCCACGCCCCATCGCATGGTCGCCCCAGGTGCAACCCTGTATCACCACCCCGGGCCATGGCACGTTCCCGATGGGCCATGCTGTGCAGGCGTTTTTGACGGCCGGCATTCTTCAGGCATTGTGTGGTGTGCAGCCTGACGATGCCTGGGGCGTGCAACTCACTCGTACCGCGTTTCGTATGGCTATCAACCGGGTGGTGGCCGGTGTGCATTTCCCGGTGGATCTGTTGGCGGGTCTGGTGCTGGGGCTCAGCCTGTCTCGTTACCTGTGCCACATGGCAGACCCCAAGGCTCGAGGCGAGCCATGGCCGATGGTGGTCTTTGATCCCGTGCGCTACCAGTCGCTGGGCCCATTGGGCGGCTTGCACTCGGGAGCGGATGTGATGCGAGCGTTTCAGGTCTCGCACAGCACGGCCTTTTCAGCCAACGCCGTGTCTCCCGAAGCACTCCAGGCACCCGCTTGGGTCGAGATGTGGCGAGCCGCCGCGCAGGAATGGCAGGAGGTGAACCATGGCGCATGAACACACCATTTTTGAGGCCTTGCAGTCGCGCACCTTGCCTCGCGAGGTGATGCAACTGCCGGATATCGACCTGGCCCTGGTGTGGTTGGATGCCAGTCCATGTCGCGATTTCGAGGACCTGGCGTACTCGGACGGGGTGGGCTTGCTGGTGACCTATGAACTCCGACCGGGGCTTGAACCGGATGTGCTGGAAGACTGGATGGGCCCTGACGATGTGCTGCAGGAATCATGGACAGGCCGGGGCAGCACATTTGGCACAGCACGTATCTCGCTCGCGACCTGCTCGCGATGGCTCAGCTCAGCGGGGCGGGCGGTGGTGGCCCGGTTTGAGGCAGCCTTGATGTGGCGTGACCAGCGTGGCAGCCCGAGTGCTGACTCGGTGCTTGCGGCTCGAGATGACGCGCCAACCACATGGCGTGCAGATGCCAACGGCGTCACGAAGCCAGCGAACCAAGAGAGCCAGACC
>RFTK01000248.1 GCA_009923505.1 Betaproteobacteria bacterium | reverse complement strand
GACCGATGCCACAGCTTGCCTAGACGCGCTCATCGCGCAGGCGCTGCACTGGCAGGCCTCGGACATTCATTTTGAGCCGTTCGAGCACGGGCTGCGGGTGCGCTGCCGGGTCGATGGCCGACTCAGAGCGATGGCGTCCCCCTCACCTGCGCTGCGTGAGCGGCTGCTCTCGCGCCTGAAAGTCCTGGCGCGTCTGGACATTGCGGATAAGCGCATCGCCCAGGACGGGCAGCTCAACTGGTCACAACAGGGGCAGACGGTGCATCTGCGGGTGAGCACCCTCCCCACCCTGCAAGGTGAAAAAATCGTGCTCAGGGTGCTCGACACGCGGCAATTGCCGCTTTCCCTGCCAGCCCTGGGTTACACCCCTCGCGACCTGGCACAACTCACCCAGGCCCTGGCGCGTCCGCATGGCATGGTCCTGCTCACCGGCCCCACCGGATCGGGCAAGACCGCAACGCTCTACAGTTGTTTGGCCCATCTGCAGCACGAAGCGGTGAACATTGCGACCGTGGAGGATCCTTCCGAAATTCCCCTGGACGGCATCAACCAGGTGTCGGTGAACGAACGGGCTGGGCTGGGATTTGCACAAGCCCTGCGCGCCTTGTTACGTCAGGACCCGGACATCCTGATGGTGGGTGAGATGCGCGACCGCGAAACCGCCGGCATTGCCCTGCAGGCAGCGCAAACCGGCCACCTGGTGCTGTCCACCCTGCACAGCAACGATGCGCCCAGCGCGCTGTGGCGACTGGTGCAACTGGGCCTGGAGCGCACACAGGTGGCCCACACGGTGCACCTCATCGTGGCGCAACGTCTGGTGCGACGCCTGTGCACGCATTGCCGCATACCGCCCGACACCGAGGCCGGCACCTGGACGGCACTCGGCTGTCATCTCTGCCACGAAGGCTACCGCGGACGAGTGGGGCTGTTCCAAGTGATGCCTATTTCGGCCACGATGCAAGGCCTCATCAGTGCCGGGGCCGATGTCCAAACCCTGAGCCGGCAGGCCCAAGAAGAAGGGGTTCGCAGCGTATTTGAAGACGGTTGCGACAAGGCGCGACAAGGCCTCACCACACTCACCGAGGTGCAAGGGGCTGCGCATGCCTGAGTCCGAATTGCTGGAGTTCACCCGGCAACTCCGGGTGCTGTTGCAAGCGGGGGTGCCCTTGCTAGGGGGGCTGGACTTGATCGCCCACGGCAACCCACCCCGCCACACCCTGCACCTGGTGCGCCACCTGCGACGACAGATGATGGCGGGTCGCGCTTTGCACGCGGCGCTGCGGACGCTCGGCTACATGCCGCGCTCTTACACACACACCATTGCGGCGGGAGAGGCCTCGGGCTCATTGCCACAGGTGCTAGAGCGACTGGCCGAGGAGTTGGAAGCGCGACTGGCCTTGACACGGCAACTGCGTGCCGCGCTCACCTACCCGCTGGTGGTGGTGGTGATCGCGCTGACCGTGCTGAGCGTGATGATGGTGTGGGTCATTCC
>RFTK01000247.1 GCA_009923505.1 Betaproteobacteria bacterium | reverse complement strand
GTCATTGCGAGCGCAGCGAAGCAATCCCGTCGTCCTTGTGAGCGCCGTCGCAATACCACAAGATTGCCACGTCGGCTTCGCCTCCTCGCAATGACAGGTGTTATACCCCTGGTATTGCACTCGGTTGTTGTAGAGCAATGGCTGCAAAGCCTCGCCCACCAGTCGGGCCTTTACAGGCGATGGCTGGAAACCCGTATATGGACCCCTCCTCGTTTGCAAGCTGACCGTTCTTTGGCTTTGTAGGTACGACTGCTCACGTATATCCGGTCTTTAACTGAAGCATCGAGTGATCGATGCAGGACCATGATGGGCTATTCGCGCGCCAGCTCCCATTTGCGCCAACGTGCTTTTAAGCACTTGGGTTTCCTCGGGTTCTGCTGACGCCGGTTCGACCTGTTTGCCATCGTTCGGCTTTGCTTGGCAATCGTGGTGGATGTGCTCCTTTATATCGTCGGTTGTAGTGAGTCTTGTCGTTCAGGCGCGCTGCTAGCCGGTTACCAAGTCAGGCTGGTAATCGGTGCCGTTTCTGATCATCGCCCAGGCCATGCGCGCCGTCTTGTTCGCAAGCGCTGCTGCCGCCACGTTCGGGTGGCTGCGCGCCGCCAAACTGACCACCCAGCGGCTGAGCCGGTCCTCTTTTCCCTTGGCCGTTCGGATCACCGAGCGCGCCCCGTGGATGAGCAGGGTGCGCAAGTACGCATCGCCGCGCTTGCTGATCCCCAGCAGCCGCTCTTTGCCCCCGGAACTGTGCTGGCGCGGCGTGAGCCCCAGTGCCGCCGCCATCTGCCGGCCCCGGGCAAACTGCTCCCCGTTACCGATCGCCCCGACCAGCGCCGTGGCGATCACCGGCCCCACCCCGCGAAGCTGCTGCAGACGCTTTGCCACCGGATCGCTCTTGGAGAGCAGCGTGATCAAGCGATCCAGTTCGCTCACCCGCTCATCGAGCCCCTTCAGGTCACCCCACAAGCCTTGCAGTAACTGACGGAACAGCTCACTCAGGCCGTTCTGCGCGTCCTCCAGCCAGCAGGGCAGCACGATGCGCAACTGCCCCAACTCCTTGGGCGCCACCAGCCCGTACTCAGCCGCCAGGCCACGGATCTGGTTGGCCTTGGCTGTTCGTTGCCCCACCAAACCTGCGCGAATCCGGTGCACCGCCTGGATGTCCTGCTGCAAAGCGCTTTTGACCGTCACGAAGTGCATTCCAGGCCTGCTCATCGCCTCGCAGATCGCCTCCGCATCGTTGGCGTCGTTCTTGTTGCCCTTCACGTACGGCTTTACAAACTGCGGGGCCATCAGCTTGACCTTGAACCCCAGCCCCTGCAGCTTGCGCCCCCAGTGGTGCGCCCCACCACACGCCTCCATCCCGATCTCACACCCGGGCTCTGCCGTGGCCACCAGCACTTTGAGCCATTCAGCGCGCCTGAGCTTGCGCCGCCAAACCACCTTCTCATGCCGATCTATCCCGTGCACCTGAAACACGTCCTTTGCCAAATCAACCCCGATTCGAATAAGCTTCATGTGGACCTCTCC
>RFTK01000246.1 GCA_009923505.1 Betaproteobacteria bacterium | reverse complement strand
ACGAACTGGGCGTCAATAACTTGTACGCCTCGTCGTGGTACGGGTTGATGGGGCCTGCGGGGATGCCCGCTGGCATGGTGCAGCAGCTCAATGCGGCCACCAACGAGGTGTTGCGCAGTGCCGAGTTGCTGGCTCGAATGCAAGAACTTGGCGCCGAGGTGGGCGGTGGATCGCCCGAGGAGTTTGCTCGCTTTATTCAGTCTGAAATTCAGCGCTATGCGGACATCGTGAAGAAATCCGGCGCACGCATGGAGTGAGGTGACAGCGATGAGTCTTCCAATGCCGCAGCGGCCCTTGACCCTGTTTGAAAAAATTTGGTATCGACATGTCGTGCATCAACGCGATGATGGCGAATGCCTGTTGTATGTGGATTACCATCTGGTGCAAGATGGTTCGGCTCCCGGGTTTGAAATGCTGCGGCAAAAAGGATTGCCCGTGCGCATGCCCAAACGTACCTTTGGGACGCCCGACCATTACATCCCCACCATCGGCCGTGATCTGTCCACCATGGCTGATCCGGAAAAACGCGCCATGGCCCAGGCGCTGGAGAACGATTGCCGTGAGGCGGGTATTCCCTTCTTTGGGTTGCAGGACGCGCGGCAAGGCATCATCCATGTGGTGGCTCCTGAACAGGGCATCACCCAACCAGGACGTCTGATGGTCTGTGGCGACAGTCATACCTCCACCCATGGTGCCTTGGGGGCGTTGGCCTTTGGTATTGGTGCCTCGGAAGTCGCACATGTGCTGGCCACACAGACGATCTGGCAGCGGCAACCGCGCACCATGAAAATCGAGGTGCCTGGCTCACTGCCCGCGGGGGTTTCGGCCAAAGACATTATCCTGGCCATCATCGGGCGCATTGGTGCCGGCGGTGCCGTGGGACATGTGATTGAGTATGCGGGACAGGCCATTCGTGACTTATCGATGGAAGCCCGCATGACGCTGTGCAACATGTCCATAGAGGCGGGTGCTCGGGCCGGCATGGTGGCGCCGGACGAGACTACCTATGAGTGGCTTCAAGGTCGTCCGCAGGCCCCATCGGGCGCAGCCTATGAATCGTGTGTGGCGCAGTGGCGGCAACTCCCCAGTGACCCGGGTGCGCGCTATGACCGAGAGGTGGTGATTCCCGCTCACGAGATCGAGCCCATGGTGACCTGGGGCAACAGCCCGGAGCAAGTCGGTGGCATCAGTGGTCGAATTCCCGATCCTGCACGGGAGTCCGACCCTCAGCGACGGGAGGGGCTAGAGCGCACCTTGGCGTACATGGGGCTCAAAGCTGGGCAGGCTCTGGCGGGGTTGCCCGTTCAACGGGTGTTCATTGGTTCGTGCACCAATGGTCGCATTGAGGATTTGCGCAGCGCTGCTGCAGTCGCGCGTCATGGGCATGTGGCGGCAGGCGTAGAGGCCTGGGTGGTACCTGGATCGGGCTTGGTCAAGCAACAGGCTGAAGCGGAGGGCTTGCATGAGTTGTTTCTGTCGGCTGGCTTCCAATGGCGAGACCCGGGGTGCTCCATGTGCCTGGGCACCAATGGCGACATCATGCAACCGGGGCAGCGCAGT
>RFTK01000245.1 GCA_009923505.1 Betaproteobacteria bacterium | reverse complement strand
TGTCGATGTTCTTGCTGGTCTGCTGTTCGGCCATAATGGCCTCCTCTCTACCGGCAAACGCCGGTCTCTAAAGAAGCCAGCTCATTGCTGGCTCAATGCCGGACAACCCGGCAAAGCTTGTCAAATCCAACTCTCACGCCTCCCCCACGCGCCCCTCGGTAAGGGGCGCAGTGGGGGAGCTGCCACGCGAGAATGTCACACCTCCAAAGCGAATGGTCACATACGCTCACAGCCGTCACAGAGGTCCCCACGCGCGCGCACGCGCGAGCAAAGCCCCAGCACAAGCGGGGAGAACACCCCCCACCAGCACAGGCTGCACCACGCAAAGCCCCCCAGCACGACACAAGGTGAAGTGCTGAGAGGCTGCGTGTCCTACTCGCGCGTGGCGGTTTAGCGTCCTTGTAGGGCGCGGAGGCCGGCGTGTGCGTAGTGGGTTGCGTAGTGTGGTTGGTCGATGGTGGTTTCTGCGAGGCAGAGGTTGATTTCTGCGAGTTCGAGGTTGTTGGGGTCGAACTCGGGGATTGCGTTGCGCGCGAGCAGCGCGTTTATGTCCCTGATGTCGTTGGTCAGCTGTGCGACCAGCCGCTTTGCGTCCTGCATGATTGGATCGTCCATCTCTGACTCCTCTGGTTGTGGAGCGCGCCACACCCTGCGTAGAAGGGTGTGGCTGTGCTCCTGTTTCATTGTGATGCCAGCGAGCCCATAGCTCTCACGCATCTCATCCCATACCCACAGGCCTTGGCCTGTGGGATAATGGGTGAGAGTGTGTGAGAGAAAAACTCCTGCTGTCAAGGACGCGTTTGCGTGTGCAGCGAACAACCCCCTACCCCCCCCTGGGGGGGGAGTGGGTTGGAACCCGAAGACCCCCCATGCCGTCGAAGACCTGCTGGTCTTACAAAACGGGTTCTCGGGTGGGCCCCTTTGTGTGGTGGTGCTGGATAAGCATGCCTAGGATGATTGCGGCGACGATTGTGCTGGTGGTGAGGTTTTCGGGGTCTGCGTCGGGGTGGGCTTCTCGGCAGTCCTGGAGGGCGCTGGTGTATGCGCGTGCGACCCCGGCTAGTTGGGGGATCGTGATGGTGTCTGGCTTTGTGAGGCGCGTTAGCGATTGTTCCGTCCCGTAGCGGTTGATGTCGTTCATGGCGGGGATGATTGCGGCTGGGTGTTTCATGAGGGTTTGAGGTGGGTTTCGATGTGGGTTGCGAGGTTGTTGATGGTCCGCGCGTGGGTTTGCAGGTCGTCGTTGGGCGTTTCGCTTGCCCATGTAGCGAGGTATGGGATGGTCATGGGCCCGGTGTCTAGGCCGAGCGTGTTGCAGATGGCGTAGGTTGCTGATTCGACGATTACTTCTTCTTGGCGTAGGGGTAGCTCGGTGGGTGGGTCGATTGCCTCCTTCTCTGTGCGTAGCAGGGCGTGGCAGAGCTCGTGCAGCAGGGTGGCGACGGTTTCGTCGGGGGCGAGGCCGCTCAGCAGGCGCGTGGCAGTTGGGGTGCCGTCTTTGAGTTGGAGGGCGCCGCGGGCGGAGCCGAGGGTTTCGGCGTCAACGTATTGGACGGGGCACCCGTTGTCGACCGCGAGCTGTTCGAGCTT
>RFTK01000244.1 GCA_009923505.1 Betaproteobacteria bacterium | reverse complement strand
GAGCTCAATGGCACCCTCTTTCTGAAAACACGCAGTGGTCTGGAGTCAGTTTGCCTGGCACGCCACGATGGCGCGGGGCTGGTCCCGTCGCTGATGCTGGACGTGGGCGGTAGACGCCCCCTGTGCCTGACGGCAGGCGGTGTCGCAATGTTGCTGCCTTTGCCGCCAGCCGAGCAAACCCGCATTGAGGTCGAGAACCAACGCACCATCGATCAGCAGGACACTACGCGATGGACGGGTGTCAGCCAGATGCTGGTGCGGTCTCGCCAACTCGGTTTTGCCTTGAACCTGGGCGACATCGCCACGGCGCTCTTTGCGTTCAAGGGCCAGGTGCCGACGCTGCTCGAAGAAGAGCTGGCCTTGTTGCGCGGACGGGATGACTTCCTGCAACCAGGCGTGCAGGCCAGTCCGGTTTACAACCGTTTGTTCTGGAACTACACGCGCGGCATTGACGCGGGCGAAGTGATTTACGCGTTAAATTACGACATCCAGCCGCAGCCGGGCAGCGCCACGATTGACGCCGCCGCTGCGGCTCACATGTATCCGCAGGGCCACGGTGATGCGTATGGCCACTACCTCACGGCGGTGAAGGAATATTTCAGCCTCTTCATCTCGCCGAATTTCGACTGGGTGCCGCATTCCGAGGCCGTGACAGTGCTCGGCCAGCCAGTGCAGGTGAATTACCAAAACGAGCGTAAATTCGCTGCCGCTGCCGCCGCGCTCGCCCGCTCCGGTGAACAGGTGGTGGACCTCACCTGGCGGCGCGACTACGTGCCTGGCCGTGACGTGGGTTGGGAGTCACTCTCGGTCACGGCCACAAACACCACGCGGCAGGTGCCCACGACGCGCTACTGGGGCGTGGATCAATGGGCTTCGCGCACGATGCAGGCCACGTATTTCAACTGGGCCATTGGTAACTCCATTTTGCCGGCCGTCGATCCTGATCCCACTCACGAGGGTATTCAAAAGGTGGATCGCACCACGGTGCCGGAGTTGTCCGAGCTGACCGATACGGCGCTAGCCGTGCAGCTCGCGCTCGACAACGCGGAGGCGCACACCACCCCGCTGGGCCTGCCTGCCGGCAGCCTTGCGTTCGACGTAAATCCCAATCTGGTGACCGGTGCCAATTCGCAGACGCACTTCGAACAAATTTACGCCCGTGCGGTGTCGGCACTGAACAACGCGGTGGTGTCGTTTGACGATGCGAAGAGCGTCACGCGGCTGATGCGTTCGGAGCAGGATTCGCTCGCGGATTATCAAGCGGCTGTTACTCGGCAGGAAATGGCCTATACCAACCAGTTGATCGAAATCTTCGGCACGCCTTATACTGATGATATCGGGCCGGGGCAGACCTATGACCAAGGCTACACCGGGCCCGACCTGTTCCACTACCCCTACGTGGACAATCCGCAGATCAGTTTCAAAGGTGTGGATGATCCTACACGGACGGTCATCTATACAATTGATTTCTCACGTCGATATCCCAACGTATCGTTTGAGGGCATTGTTCGGCAGGTAATCAAACTGGCCGCTAGCTTCACACCGGCGGGCGATATTCCACACCGGCACGCTGACACCAGTACTCCCAGG
>RFTK01000243.1 GCA_009923505.1 Betaproteobacteria bacterium | reverse complement strand
GCTGGGCCGCGCTGGCCTGTTGCAAAGTGTTGCTGTGTGCCAGCTTCCAAGCCAGCCACAGCAGGTAAGCCACGCCAAAGGCCTGGATGCCCCAGCGCAGCGGCGGCAGCGCCACCACCAGCGTACCCAGGCCGCCGGCGCACAGGCTCAGCAGCAGGCCCCAGCCCACGGGCACGGCCAGCACAAAGCGCATGGCACGGCGCAGGCCCAGGTTGGCGGCCAGTGCGGTGGAGAGGGTGGTGTTCGGGCCCGGGCTAAAGCTGGCCACCGTGGCCAACACCAGCAGGGCGCTGAGTTCGACGCTGTTCATGGTCTGCACTGTAACCCCGACGGCATCCACAGCCGCCTGCTGGCACCGGGGGCGCTGTTCCATGCTGGTCGCCAGCCGGGCACGCTGATGCGCATCAACTTTGCCACCACCCAGGAGGCACACTTCTGGCAGGTGTTCCAGGCCATCCGGGCAGAGCTGGCGGGCGGCCCGGCAGCCGTGGTTGTGAACCACGAGATTTAAGGCTTCAGCTGCCAGACCAATGGCGTGCTTTTCGAGGCTTAAAGGATATGTCCAGCCCGGGACAATCGGATTAGAGCGCTAGTTGAAATTGCCTATTTCACGTCGGCGAATGACGGAGTACCCGATGAACGACTTGGACGCGTTATTGAACGATCAGGAAGCCCCTAGATACCTGGGACTTGCCCCTTTTTTGCGCGCGAGCATTGCTGGGCAGGATCTCCGATCGGTCACCAAGAAGATGCTGCAGCGCCTGGCCGTGGACGAGTCCAATCCCCAGTTGTTGATGAACCTGTCCATTGCCATGCAGTGCCTGAACCAGCAGGCGCTCGGCATTCTCTCCGATTCCAAACTCACCGCCGCACTCGACCTCACGAAGGAGCATCCCAAGGTCGTTGAACGCTATGGCGTGAACAACCCGGAGTATCTCCGCGACGGTGCACCGCGCATGATCCGGAACTTCCTCATCGCCCGCCGCCTCGTCGAGGCCGGCGCGCGCGTCGTCTCGCTGAATTTCAGCCGCTGGGACTGGCACGGCGGCGACGGGATGAACTTCCCCAGCGCCCGCGAGGAATTCCCCCTGCTCGATCAAGGTCTCTCGTCGCTACTCACTGACCTCAAGGAACGCGGCCTGGACCGCGACGTGGCCGTGGTGATGTGGGGCGAGTTCGGTCGCACGCCCAAGCTCAACAACATGAACAGCCGCGACCACTGGCCGCGCGCGAACTTCGCGCTGCTCGCTGGCGGCGGCATGAGGACGGGTCAGGTCATTGGCTCGACCGACCGCATCGGGGCGGACGTGGCCGACCGGCCCGTGAAGTTCCAGGAAGTTTTCGCCACGCTCTACCAGTGCCTCGGCATCGACGTGACCACGGCGACGCTGACGGACACCCAAGGCCGTCCGCAATACCTCGTGGACTCTGGCATCACGCCGTTGCGCGAACTGGTGGGTTGACCCTCGGCCCGCACTGCGTCCCCAATTCTGCGGCTGAAAAACTTCAGGCCTTCGCCAGCAAGGCTTGAACTTTGGCCTTCGCCGTAGCGCCGTGATTCGCGTTGCGATACGCGCCGAAGTCGCTGAA
>RFTK01000242.1 GCA_009923505.1 Betaproteobacteria bacterium | reverse complement strand
CCCGCCGCCACCTCCGCCGCCACCGCGACGGTCCGACAACAGGTCGATGCTGGTGCGGGTGGGGTCGGGCGCGCGCACCGGTTTGTTCTGGTTGCGATGACCGAAGGCATTGACACCGCTTTGCGTGCCCAGGTGCGCATTGGCGCGCGGCTGGAAATCATCGTCGCGGTCCTCTGAACGGCCACGATCGCCGTCGTCACGCGGCACGCCCTCGAAGTTCTGGCCGCCGCCACTGCCACCACCATTGCCGCGCGAACGGTTGCGGTTGCGGCGGCGCGGGCCGTTGTTGCGCGGTGCGTGCGGCATGTCCCGATCTGACCCTGGGCCGGCCTCAGGGCGCAGGAACACGGGTTCGCCGTTCTCATCGAGCACGCGTTCCCGCGGCGCCTGAGACGGGTTGGCATTGGGGCGTGGGCCACGACCGCCAGGCTTGGGGCCACGGCCGGGGCTGACCGCTTTTTTCTCGCGGATGCGCTCCATCATTTCTGAGCGTGCGGCCTTGGCGGCTGCCGCCATCACCTCACGGCTGGGCGGTTTGCCCAACCCGCCCCACAGGGTTTGACGCCCCATGGCGATGGGTTCGGCCTGCTCGCCAGGTTCGGGGCCAAAGCCCTCCACCACTTGCACCGGAATGGACTGGCGGGTGAAGGATTCAATGTCACGCATGAAACCTTCCTCGTCCAGCGACACCAGGCTGATGGCTTCACCCGAGGCCCCCGCACGGCCTGTGCGACCAATGCGGTGCACATAGTCTTCGCTGATGTTGGGGATCTCGTAATTGACCACGTGCGGCAAGTCGTCGATGTCGATACCGCGGGCCGCAATGTCGGTTGCCACCAGCGCGCGGATGTCACCGCTCTTGAAACCCGCCAGGGCCTGGGTGCGCGCGGTCTGACTTTTGTTGCCGTGCAGCGCCATGGCGGTGATGCCCTGCTTGATCAGGAAGTCGGCCACGTTGTTGGCACCAAATTTGGTGCGCGTGAAGACCAGCACCTGGCTCCAGTTGTTTTCCTGGATGATGTGGGCCAGCAGCGCCTTTTTCTTGCCACGACCCACCGGGTGCACCACCTGCGTGATGCGCTGCACCGTGGTGTTGCTCGGGGTGACCTGGATGCTTTTCGGGTTGCGCAGCAGGTTGTTGGCCAGTTCGCGAATCTCGTCGCTGAAAGTGGCCGAGAACAACAGGCTTTGCTTTTGCTGGGGCACCAGGGCCAGCACCTTCTTCACATCGTGGATAAAGCCCATGTCGAGCATGCGGTCGGCTTCGTCGAGCACCAGCACCTGCACGGTGCTCAAGTCCAGGAAACCTTGCTGCTGCAGGTCGAGCAAACGACCGGGTGTGGCCACCAGGATGTCCACGCCTGTTTTCAACTGGCTGATCTGCGGGTTCATGCCCACGCCGCCGAAGATCACGGCCGACTTGAGTTGCAGGTATTTGCCGTAGGTGCGCACCGATTCTTCCACCTGGGCGGCGAGCTCGCGGGTGGGGGTGAGCACCAGGGCGCGAATGCCATACACGCCGAATTTGTTTTCACTGCTGCGGCTCATGGTGAGCTTGTGCAGCAGGGGCAGGGTGAAAGCGGCGGTTTT
>RFTK01000241.1 GCA_009923505.1 Betaproteobacteria bacterium | reverse complement strand
TCACCGTCCAGAATCACGAACTCGCAGGCGAGGAAGATGCTTCCCGTCTCAAAGCTCTGGGTTGCATAGCCCCCCGTCCAGCCTTGAGCTGCATCGTCATGGCCACCCGGCTTGATCGTCATGCGCACCGGAGCCACCGTGCCCTTGGGGATCAGGTCAAATGATTGTTGTTGTTCGGCATCGTTGAAATCGTTCCAAGCGGACATGGTTTACTCCTTGTTGTTTTGAGGTTGGGTTGCTGCTGCGCACTTCTCGATGAGAGCGAGCAGGTTGGGGGGTTCGAGCATTTCGAGCTGGCCAGAACGGTCTTTGGCTGGAAAGCCATAGGGGTTGAGCGTGTGCGTCACGAAGGCGCGATAGGGCGCACCGTCTTCGGCCTTGATCTCGGCCAACGTCACAACTTCATCGACGATGCCGGGCAACTCGGCAGCCGTCTTTGAGCCTTCGATTTGCGGGACGAACACCTTGCGGTTGAAGTCATCGAGGCGCTCGTCCAGGATGGCCACGAACACAACGTGCTTGCCGCGAGCGTGTTGCAGATGCATCAGCGCACCGAGCATCTCGCTACCCAAAAGGCCATAGGCACCACGGGTGTCGGGCTTGCCTGTGCGATCAGACATCGCCTGAGGCTGAGTCTTGGCCCAGATCAATGCCAGTCGTGCCAGCACGGTGATGCTGTCAACGAAGTAGCAGTCGTACTTGGTCAGCTGGCTCGGATCACCGTATTGCTCACACACATGCGCGTAGTGCGCCTGCGAGTAGGGTGCCTCCGGGGGCAACGCAGGGTTCGGCCCTGCCAAGAACACAACAAGATCCCGAAACTCCGGCCAGGTGGTTGGGCGAACGCAGTCCCCTCGCCAGTCTTTGACGGCGAGGTCACCAGCCTCAAGATCGACGAACAGCGTCTTGTCTTCTGGCAGGGTTTTGAGCTGCGTGGTTTTTCCAATGCCGCTCTTGCCAAGAAGCACCAGCTTGACGCCCTTTTTCTCGCGCAGGCGTTGATCAGCGGTAATGATCGGAAGTGCCATCACGCCACCTCCCGCATTTCTTGGGCAACGGTCGGATTCCAGAGAATCTGGTACCCGCTGTGTCCATTGCGCGAATACGGCATGGCTTCCGCCCAGGCTTCACCAATCTCGGTCAACTCCCACTCATCGCGCTCATTGCGCACTTGCAGTCCCAAGTTGGCCAGGCGCAGGTTGGTGGTCTTTGCTGACAGGCCAACCAGCTTGCCAAGTTGAGTGGCATTCAAGGAGCAGATCGGCTCGTTGGCTGCAGGCAGCGCACGGCGCAATGTCTCAATGGCCAGTCCGGTGTTTTCATGGATGCACGTGAGGGTTGCAGCCATGGCAATGCCTGCTTTCACACCAGGTTGGACTCCGCCAGGGGTGTGAATTGAGTTCACACCCTTTTCGTCGTCATCGAGTCGCTCGAGCGCCTTGCGATCAAGGCTGATCGTTGACAGCACATCAGCGGCCACAAACCATGGCTCGCCTTGTGCATCAGTCACGATGCGCACTTGTCGACCTTCAAAATCAAATGGGGCAAGTTGCTGATTCATGATCAGACCTCCGAGTCAGGGGAAATGTGG
>RFTK01000025.1 GCA_009923505.1 Betaproteobacteria bacterium | reverse complement strand
GGAGGGGCAGTCAAACGGACGACGTCACGCACGCCTGAGCCGATTATCTGGCATGCCAGCACCATAGGCAGGCGACGAGGGGGTGAAGTGCGGATGACAAGCCGTGTAAGTGACACTCACATTGCGGCTAAGATCTTGACATGCGTTCTTGGAAACAATGGAGTTTGCTTCTGATGCTGGTGGTGGCCCTGGGTCAGTGGGCCTGGACCTTTGTTCCCACCCCCAGCGAGGCGCGGTCCCGTGAGACTGCTGAAGCCCCCGAGTTGTCTCAGGGGGCGAGCGGCGATGCGTCTGCCGCCCGTGTCCTGGGGGTGTTTTTCACGCCGCCCTCGGGTGCAGGCAAAGCCTTGGTGCACTGGATTGATGACGCACGTCAGGAAGTGCTGGTGCAGGCCTACGGCTTCACGCACAACGCCATCGCCCAGGCTTTGTTGCGCGCCCAACAACGAGGGGTTCGGGTGGCGGTCCTGCTGGACCAGAAAAGCAGTTCGACCAACCGCTATGTGATTGACCTGCTGCAATCCAACCAGGTGGCCTTGCGTTTTGACGGAGAGCATGCCATCGCCCACAACAAGGTGATGGTGATCGACCAGCGAATCGTGGTCACCGGCAGCTTCAACTTCACCAACTCCGCAGACACCCGCAACGCCGAAAACCTGCTGGTTCTGGAATCTCCCGCGCTGGCAGCGCGCTACCAGGCTAACTGGCAGTCTCATTGGGCTCACGCGTCGAGCCGTCCTTGAGTTGGCATCCCACCTGTTGAGCCTGTGGACAGCCGGCCACCCCCCCCCAGGCCGTATTTAGTCTGTTGCCTCTAAAGCGCATCACCAACGCTTGTCAACGGGATAAGGCACCTTAGAATCTCGGTCATGTTGCAGTGCAACAAAGCGGTTGACAGCAACGCCCGATTGCGAGCCAACCCCTCTTAAAACCTATTTCAGGAGAATCACATGACCCTCACGCCCGAGCAAGTTATCGCCGCCAACAAGGCCAATCTGGAGACCCTGGTGGGTTTGACCAACAAGGCCTTCGCCGGTGTTGAACAACTGATCGAACTCAACCTGGCTGCTGCCAAGGCTGCCATGGCCGACAGCCAGCAACAGACCCACGCAGCGCTGTCGGTCAAGGACGCACAGCAATTGCTGAGCCTGCAAGCCAGCTTGTTCCAGCCGTTGGCCGAAAAAGCTGTTGCCTACAACCGGCACCTCTATGAAATCGCCAGCAGCACGGGTTCCGATTTCACCAAGGCCTACGAAGCCCAGGTTCTGGGGGCTCAGCGCGCCTTCAACGAGCTGGTGGACAACATGGCCAAAAATGCGCCGGCCGGCTCGGAGTCTGCCGTGGCTGCTTTCAAAACTGCCGTGTCAGCGGGCAACAATGCCCTGGAAACGGTGCAAAAGGCTGTCAAGCAAGCCGCCGACATGACCCAGGCCCAGGTTCGCACCATGAGCGAGCAAGTGGCCGGTGCTGCCAAGTCCGCCACCAAGAAGCGCTGATGTCTAACCGGCTCTGACCGTGGGCTGTGACGCCCTCCAGACGGCACCTTCGGGTGCCGTTTTCTTTGTACAAGGGGGGCGGGAAGTCGCGGGCCGACGACGGGTCAACGCATGGCCACGTTGGAGACAGGGGGGCGTTGGGCTCGGGTTTTTTATTGGATGATTGGGGCTTGAGCACCAGCAGACAACAGGAGTGTGTGACGTGGATCAGGTCGATGCAGTGGTGATCGGTGCCGGTGTGGTCGGGCTTGCCGTGGCCAGAGCCTTGACGCAATCGTCCCGCTTGGGCGTGGAGGAATTGCTGGTGCTCGAATCGCAAGAAGCGATTGGCATGGGCACGAGTTCGCGCAACAGCGAGGTGATCCATGCGGGCATCTATTACGCCGCAGGTTCGCTCAAGGCACTGTGTTGCGTGCAGGGCAAGCAACAGCTCTATGCCTATGCCCAGGAACGCGGCATTCCCCATCGCCGTTGCGGCAAGCTGATCGTGGCCACCGAAGCTGCACACATGGCCCAACTCGAAGCCATTGTGCGCAAGGCCCAGGCCAATGGCGTGGATGACTTGCGCATCATCACGGGCGACGAGGCGCAGGCGCTTGAACCCGCGTTGCGCTGCAAGGCTGCGATTCTCTCGCCCAGCACCGGCATCATCGACAGCCATGCCTACATGCTGGCCTTGCAAGGTGACCTGGAGCAGGGCGGTGGCATGGTGGTCTGTCACAGCGCGGTGACTTCGGCCCGTTGTGAGCCGGATGGCACCGTGCTGCACATGGCCGACGGCACCGAGCTCAAGGCACGGATCGTGGTCAACTCGGCCGGTGTGTATGCCCCTGGGCTGGCGGCCCGCTTCGAGGGCATGCCGGCCGCGCATGTGCCCACCGCTTACTACGCCAAGGGCAACTATTTCACCCTGAGCGGCAAGGCGCCGTTTTCTCGCCTGATCTACCCGGTGCCCGAGGCGGCGGGCCTGGGCGTTCACCTGACCTTGGACCTCGGCGGTCAAGCCAAATTCGGTCCTGACGTGGAGTGGGTGGACGACCCCGAGCAACTGGCGGTAGACCCCAACCGTTGCCGGGATTTTTACGCCGAGGTGCGCCGCTACTGGCCTGCGTTGGCTGACGACAGTCTGCAGCCGGGGTATGCAGGCATTCGCCCCAAGTTGGGAGGTGCCGATCAGCCGGCGGCAGATTTCGTGATCAGCGGACCCACTGACCACGGCATGGCCGGATTGGTTCACCTCTTTGGTATCGAGTCACCCGGCTTGACCAGTTCACTGGTGCTGGCCGATCGCGTCGCGGAACAACTCGAACTGGCGCTGGCTTGATGGCCGTGCTGCCGCCGCGGCCTCAGCCCCGAGGCATGTCTCGCAGCGCGCGCGCGCATTCACTCACCAGTGCCGGACCGCGGTAGATCAACCCGGTGTAGAGCTGCACCACGTCCGCACCGGCCTCGATCTTGCCGACCGCGTCAGCACCGCTCAAAATGCCGCCCACCCCGATGATGGGAAAGTGCGCCCCCAGGCGCTGGCGCAATTGCCGGATCACCGCGTTGCTCTTGGCATACACCGGTGCACCAGAGAGCCCGCCCGTTTCCTCGCCGCGGGGCAAGCCCTTGACCTGTTCGCGTGAGATGGTGGTGTTGGTGGCGATGACCCCCCAGGCCTCGTCCTTGGCGCGGTCGCCCGCCATGCCGTGGCGGCGCAAGGTGGCGGCGATCAGGTCGATCTGTTGTTCATCCAGGTCGGGCGCGATCTTGATGAACAGGGGCACACGCTTGCTGTGCTGTCGCTGTAACTGCTCTCGCCGCTCACTGAGGGCGTGCAGCAACTCGTCGAGTGCCTGGTCCGATTGCAAGGCGCGCAGGTTTTGCGTGTTGGGGCTGGAGATGTTGACGGTAACGTAGTCGGCGTACGGGTAGACGCCATCGAGACAGGCGAGGTAGTCGTCGGCCGCGTGCTCGATGGGGGTGGTGGCGTTCTTGCCGATGTTCAGGCCCAGCAACAGAGGCGACTGCGAGGCCTGGCGAAAACGTGCCTGTTGGACGTTGTGCAGAAACACCTCCAGGCCTTCGTTGTTGAAACCCAGACGATTGATCAAGCCATCCACCTCGGGCAGTCGGAAGATGCGCGGTTTGGGGTTGCCAGGCTGGCCCTTGGGCGTGACCGTCCCGACCTCAACAAACCCAAAACCCATGGCGCCCAGGCCATCAATACAGCGGGCATTCTTGTCCAGCCCGGCGGCCAGGCCCACCCGGTTGGGAAACTGCAGACCGGCCAGCGTGATGGGGTCATCGATTCGCGCTTGGGCATAGGCCAGGCGGCCCCAGTGGTGCTGGGTGCTGGCCAAGAGATACATGAGACGCTCATGCGCCACTTCGGGGTCCATGGCGAACAGCGCGGAACGGGCCAGGGGGTACAGCGATGAAAGATTGGGCAGAGCCATGGATAATCGACCGGGTTGTAATTCACAGGATTTTCGCCGATGTCGCAAGCGCTCACCCAGGACGAACTCAAGACACGGGTTGGACAGGCCGCATTGGCCTATGTGCCTGCCGGCGAGGTGGTGGGCGTGGGCACCGGCTCGACGGTCAACAAATTCATTGACGCGCTAGCCACCATCAAGGACCGCATCCGAGGTGCGGTATCCAGTTCGGAAGCTTCCACCGCCCGTTTGCGTGCCGCTGGCATCACGGTGTTTGAGGCGCAGGAGGTTGACACCCTGTCCGTCTACATCGACGGGGCAGACGAAATTGACGGGCACGGCTACATGATCAAGGGTGGCGGCGCGGCCCTGACCCGAGAGAAGATTGTGGCGGCGCAGACGCGTCAGTTCATTTGCATTGCCGACGAATCCAAGCTGGTCAAGACCTTGGGCGCATTCCCCCTGCCTGTCGAAGTCATTCCCATGGCCAGCGCGCGCATCATCCGGCAATTCGCGGCGCTGGGCGGTACCGCTCAGGTACGTTTGAAGGAGGGTCAGCCGGTGGTGACCGACAACGGTCAGCACTTGGTGGATGTGAAGGGGCTTCACATCACGGATCCCTTGCGCTTTGAGACCGAGGTCAGTCAATGGCCCGGGGTGGTCACCGTGGGAGTGTTTGCCCACCAAAAAGCGCAGGTCTGCTTGCTGGGCACGGCCAGTGGTGTGAAGACACTGAACTTCTGACGTCTCGGGCAGGCCTCAGTGCCGGCCCCGTGACCGGCCCCTCACGCACTTAGCGCGACATGCCCTGATGTCGTAGCAGTGCGTCCAGTGAAGGCTCGCGGCCTCGGAACGCTTTAAAGGACTCCATGGCCGGTCGGCTAGCGCCAACCTCCAGGATGTGTCGCAAATAGCGCTGTCCGGTGGCCACACTCGGTTCGCCCTGGGGGCCGGCGGTTTCCTCAAACGCGGCATACGCGTCGGCACTCAGCACCTCGGCCCACTTGTAGCTGTAATAGCCTGCCGAGTAACCCCCGGCGAAGATGTGGCTGAAGGTGTGCGGCATGCGGTTCCAGGCGGGGGGCTGCAGCACGGCCACTTCATCGCGCACCGAGTCCAGCAAGGCCAGGATGGCATCACGGTCCGCACGGACCGGCAGGGTCGTCTCGTGATGCAGTCGCATGTCAAAGAGTGAGAACTCGATCTGGCGCAGGGTCTGCAAGCCGCTTTGAAAATTGCGGGCGGCCAGCATCTTGTCGAACAGCTCGCGCGGAAGGGGCTCACCGGACTCCACATGGGCCGACAGGTGGCGCACCACCGACCACTCCCAGCAGAAGTTTTCCATGAACTGGCTGGGCAGCTCGACCGCGTCCCACTCCACACCGCTGATGCCCGCCACATCGCGCTCGTTCACCCGCGTCATCAGGTGGTGCAGTCCGTGACCGAATTCGTGGAACAGGGTGATGACATCGTCGTGGGTGAGCAGGGCCGGTTGGCCATCAACGCCTTCGGCAAAGTTGCACACCAGGTGGGCAACCGGTGTTTGCAGCGTGTGGGTGTCCGGTCGCAGCCAGCGGGCGCGGACATCGTCCATCCAGGCGCCTCCACGCTTGCCGGCGCGTGCACCGGGATCCAGGTAGAACTGTCCAATCAGTTCAGGCGCGGCATTGGCCGTGGCAGCGCGCCGCTCGATGCGGTAAAACTCGACCCCGGGGTGCCACACCGGGGCCTGGTCACGTCGAATCGACACCTGGAACAAGGTTTCCACAATGCCGAACAAACCGGCCAACACCTTGGGCGCGGTGAAGTAGGTTTTGACCTCTTGCTCACTGAAGGCATAGCGGGCTTCTTTCAGTCGCTCGCCCAGGTAGGGCCAATCCCAGGGCTGGGGGTCGTTCAGGCCCAGTTGGGTGCGGGCAAATTCGCGCAAGTCGGCCAGGTCCTGTTCAGCGTAGGGTCGCGCCCGGCGTGCCAGATCGCGCAAAAAGTCGAGCACCTGAGCAGGCGAGTCAGCCATCTTCGGGGCGAGTGATGCCTCGGCTGCATTGGCAAAACCCAGCAGCAGGGCTTCTTCATGGCGCAACTGGATGATTTCGTGCATCAGGGCGCTGTTGTCAAACTGCGGCAGGCTGGATTGCTCGGAAGCGCGCGTGACGTAGGCGCGGTAGAGCTGTTCGCGCAACGACGAACGGTGCGCGAATTGCATCACTGGCAAGTAGCACGGCATTTTCAAGCTGAGCTTGTGGCCGTCGCGCTGGTCGGCCTGGGCGGCCTGGCGTGTGGCCGACAGAACATCTGGCGGCACGCCGTCGAGCTCCTCGGTGGACACATAGAGTGACCATTGGTCGGTCGCATCCAGCACGTGTTCGCTGAATTGTTGCGACAACTCGGCCTGGCGCTCCTGAATCGCGGCAAAGCGTTCCTTGGCGGCTCCCTGCAGCTCAGCGCCAGACAACACGAAATTGCGCAAGGCCAGCTCACGCGCCCGCAGCTGCTCGGCATTCAAGCCAGCGGGTGCGATGGCCTTGTACTTGGCATACAGCCGTTCGTCCGCACCCAGGCGAGTCCAGAACTCGGTCACGCGCGGCAAGGCTTCGGTGTAAGCCGAGCGCAGGGCGGGCGTGTCCGCCACCGAGTGCAGGTGCGTGACGGCACCCCAGGCACGCCCCAAACGTTCGGTGGCGGTATCCAGCGTACGCGCCAGTTCGACCCAGTCGCTTGGAAAGTCGGGAGCTGTGACTTGCTCCAGGGCGTCAGACGCCTGGGTCAACAGTTCGTCCAGAGCCGGTGCGATGTGCTCAGGCTGAATGGCGTCAAAACGCGGCAGGTCCTGAAAGTCCAGCAAGGGGTTGTTTGAGAGGTTCATGAGCTTAGATTGGCGACGCGTTCGGCGGATTCAAGGGTGTTGATCAGCAGCATGGTGATGGTCATGGGGCCCACGCCACCTGGCACGGGCGTGATGTAACTGGCGACCTGGCGCACACCCTCGAAATCCACGTCGCCACACAGTTTGCCCTCATCGTTACGGTTCATGCCGACATCGAGCACCACGGCGCCTGGCTTGACCATGTCTGCCGTGAGCACATTGCGCCGCCCGACCGCGGCCACAATGACATCCGCCTGGCGGGTGAAATGCGCGAGATTCTGGGTACCGCTGTGACACACCGTGACCGTGGCGTTGCGTTGCAGCAGCATCAGCGCCATGGGCTTGCCCACGATGTTGCTGCGACCGATGACAACCGCGTGTTTGCCCTTGAGGTCGTAGCCGATACTGTCGAGCATTTTCAGGCAGCCATAGGGCGTGCAAGGCCAGAAGCCGGGCAGGCCGGTCATCAGCGCACCGGCGCTGGCGATATGAAAACCGTCCACATCCTTCTCGGGGGAAATGGCTTCGATCACCCGTTGGGCATCGATGTGGTCGGGCAAAGGCAACTGCACCAGAATGCCATGGATGCGCTCGTCCAGGTTGAGTCGCGCAATGTGCTCGAGCAAAGCTGGCTGGCTCAGCGAGGCATCATAGCGTTCGAGTAACGAATGAAACCCTGCTTCCTCGCAAGCCTTGACCTTGTTGCGCACATAGACCTGACTGGCCGGGTTGTCACCCACCAGGATGACGGCCAGGCCCGGTTGGACACCACGCTGGCGCAAGGCCTGGGCGCGCGCGGCCACCTGCTTGCGCAGTTGCTGAGACAGGGCGATACCATCGATGAGACGAGCGGTCATGGTGCTGATTTCTGCGGAGGTGTGAGAGGAGTTGATCGAGCCTGTGTGCGTGCGAGTCACTTGCGAAAAACATGCCTGAAGCGCTGACCTGAAACACAAACGCCCGTGAGTCACGGGCGTCGGGTGGCGGCGGGCGTGACCGGGATCAGGCCTTGGCCGCTTGCCCCAGCGCAATCTTCAGAAGATCGGCCACGGTGTTGGCGTTGAGCTTCTCCATGATGTTGGCGCGGTGCGCTTCGACGGTTTTGATGCTGATGCCCAGGTCGTCGGCAATTTGCTTGTTCAGTCGACCGGCCACGATGCGTTCGAGCACCTGCGATTCGCGTGAGGTGAGTTTGGACATCAGCGCATCGCGGCTGGCGGCCTGCTGGTAGTCCGCAAATGAATCCTTGGCATGTTCAAGCATGCGCTCGACCAGGCTCACCAGCTCGTCTTCCTTGAAGGGCTTCTGGATGAAATCCATGGCGCCTTTTTTCATGGTGTTGACCGCCATGGGCACATCGCCGTGTCCGGTGATGAACACGATGGGCAGGGGGGATTTGCGTTCGATCAGACGGTCTTGCAATTCCAGTCCGGTCATGCCGCCCATGCGGATGTCGACGATCAGGCAGGCCACTTCGCGCGGGTCGTAGCGACTCAGGAAGGTTTCAGCGGAATCGAAGCAGCGCACCCGGTAGTCCTTGCCCTCGAGCAACCACTGAAGCGAATCACGCACCGCCTCGTCATCGTCAACGACGTAGACAGTCCCTTTCTTGGGTATCAGACTCATGGTGGACATATCTCCCTGCAACACTGACTTCATCGACCAAACTCGCCAACGGTTTATGGGGTGACGGCAGGCACCCAGAAGGTGAACCGACATCCGGTGATTTCTGTGCCATTGTAGAGGTTCTCGGCCTGCATCCGGCCCGCGTGCGATTCGACAATGCTGCGGCACAAATTCAGACCAATGCCCATGCCTTCTGTCTTGGTGGAGAAAAATGCTTCAAACAGGTGCTCCAGCACTTCGGGGGCCAGGCCACGGCCCGTGTCCATCACGGTGAATTCCACCACCGGAGTACCGTCCACGGTTTTGGGCAGCACTTGCAATTCGACATGGCGCCGGTCAGCCGGGCGATGGGCATGGTCGATGGCTTCAGCGGAGTTCTTGAGCAAATTGATCAGCACCTGTTCAATCAGGATCGGATCCACGTGCACGCGTGGCAGACGGGATGAGACAAAGTGACTCAGACGAACGCTTCGGCGCTTGAGTTCGATGTCGGCCAGTTCCAGCGCTTCGGCCACCATGGGCGCGACTTCGGTTTCGATGCGGTTGGGTTCGCTGCGTTTGACGAAGCTGCGGATGCGCTGGATGATCTGCCCCGCCCGTTGGGCCTGATGCGCGGTTTTCTCCAAGGCCTTGAGCAAGTCTTCTTCACTGATGTGCTGACCCTTGATGCGAGACACCATGCCGTTGCAGTAGTTCGAGATGGCGGTGAGGGGCTGGTTGAGTTCGTGCGCCACGCTGGAGGCCATCTCGCCCATGGTGATGAGTCGACTGGCCGACTGGGCTCGCTCGGCCTGCTGTGCGGCCTGTTCCTCGGCATGGCGTCGCGGCGTGATGTCGGTGGCAATCACCATCTGGGCCAGACGGCCGTCAACCCAATTGAGGTAACGCGAGCGCACCTCCAGCCACTTGTCCAGGTCGGGCACGTAGATCTCGGCGTTTTCGCTTTGGGCCATGGTCAGGCTCTCAGAGGGCAGTCCTGCCAACGAGTCCACGCTGTCCCGGCTGTCGTCGGAGGAGGCCTTGTCAAGAGTGCCGGCCTGGGTGATCAGCACATGGTGGCCGTCAGCCTTATTGCCGAACCACTGGCGGTACAACTTGTTGGTGAACACCATCTCGGCACTGCCCAGGGGAGCCACCGAGACCGAGGCGTCCAGCGCTTCCAGCACCGTGGTGAAGCGTTCATACGAGGCCAGCAACTGTTCGCGGATGCGGTTCGGCTCGGTGATGTCGGTCATGGAGGTCATCCAGCCGGTTTGTTGTCCCTTGGCGTCGATCAGCGGCGACATGTACACACGGGCATCAAACACCTGACCGTTCTTGCGCTTGACCCGGACCTGGTAGGCGCTGTGCGAGGTGATGCCATTGATTTCGTCCTGCAGTCGACGATTCAGCAACTGAATATCCTCGTCGGGCCAGTAGGGGAAGGGCGGCAGGCGCCCCACCAGCTCCTGTTCGCTCCAGCCTGTCATTTGGCAAAAGGCTGCGTTGACGTAAGTGATGCGACCGTTCAGGTCCATGGCGCGCATGCCGGTGAGGATGGAGTTCTCCATGGCACGGCGGAAATTGGTTTCGGCAACCAGCGCTTGTTGCGCCTGCAGACGCCTGCGGGTGTGACGCCAGCTGCCGATCAGCATCCAGGCGGTCATCAGACTCAAGGCGGTCATCAGCCAGAACATGCCGTTGCCGATCAGGCCTTGCGAGGTGCGGTAGGCCTGGGCTCGCAGCAGCAGGGTGTTGCCCACTGGTTCAATGGGCACGGCGTATTCGTAGGCTTGGCTCATCCAGGGCATGTTGGAGTTGAGGCGGCTCTTTTTGTCGATGGGTTGCCCGGCCAGCAGGTGGTGGCTGTCGTCGATGAAAGAGATGGCATGGCGTGTAGCAATTTCCGAGGGGATGACAAAGCGCAGCAAGCCATCGATGTTGTATTCGGACAGGATCACTCCCTGAAACTGGCCATGCAGCTGGATCGGAACGTGCAACTGCATGAGCGCAACCGAGCGCTCGCCAGGCAACTGGCGCATCAAGGGTGGCGAATACACCGTTTGCAGTTGTTCACGCGCAAGCTGAAAAGTGCCCGATGTGTCCGCATGGCGCAGCGAGTCGCCCGCGACGCGCCACTGCGCGCTTTGTACCCCAGGTCCTGCATAGCTGGCTTTGACCCGTCGTTGTGCATCCACCCAGGTGACCGAGGCAATCTCGGGGTGCTGGCTGACCAGGGATTGGGCCTCAGTTAGGAATTCCCGTTGATCGATATCACGGTTACCTAGGTCACGCGCCATGCGCATGAGATGCTCTTGACGCTCCAGCAATTCAAGACGCAGGCGTTGCTGGGCATATTCGACATCCCGACGGACGGATTCCTGCTCCCGCTCGATCTCTTCAAAACGCAAATACCCGAACGCGATCAGGACGGCCGCGAGAAACACCAGCACGGCACCCAGCGGGGCGAGGACCGCCAGTCGGTCTTGCCGGTAAGGGCTGAGACGGCGCCACCAATTGATCCAGCGCTGGCTGACCAGTCGCAAGGGTTGTTTGAGCACGTGCTGAGCCACCATGTTTCAAGTGTAGGAGATTGCCGAAATTCATAATATGAAATTAAAGATCATTATTTGAAAATTTCTAAATAATATGCCACAATCCGCAACAGCAACATTGACCACGTAAATCCTTATCATGTTGTGAAACAGGAGACACCCATGTCAGCACGACCAAATGACCAGCAAACCTTCGCGATCAACGATGTCGACAGCCAGGAAACCCGCGAATGGATGGACGCTTTGTCCGCTGTCATCCAGACCGAGGGTCCCGAGCGAGCCCACTACCTGCTGGAGCAGCTGCTGGAGCATGCGCGCGAAAACAGCATCGACATGCCGTTTTCTGCCAACACGGGCTATGTGAATACCATCGAGCCCGACCAGGAAGAGCGCTGTCCTGGCAACATCGAGATTGAAGAGCGTCTGCGCGCCTACATGCGATGGAACGCGATGGCCATGGTGGTGAAGGCCAACCGCCACAACCCCGAGGACGGCGGTGACCTGGGCGGGCACATTGGTTCCTTTGCCTCGCTGGCCCACATGTTCGGTGCCGGCTTCAATCACTTCTGGCATGCCGAGAATGAACATCACGGTGGCGACCTGCTGTATATCCAGGGTCACGTGGCACCAGGCGTGTATGCGCGCGCATTCCTCGAGGGCCGTTTGACCGAGGAGCAGTTGTTGAACTTCCGCCAGGAGGTGGATGGCAAGGGCCTGTCCAGCTACCCGCACCCCAAGTTGATGCCCGAGTTCTGGCAGTTCCCCACGGTGTCCATGGGGCTGGGCCCGTTGATGGCCATCTACCAGGCGCGCTTCCTGAAATATCTCCACGCCCGCGGCATTGCCAACACCGAAAACCGCAAAGTATGGGTGTTCTGCGGTGACGGCGAGATGGACGAGGTGGAGTCGCTCGGTGCCATCGGCCTGGCCGCGCGTGAGAACCTCGACAACCTGATCTTTGTGATCAATTGCAACCTGCAACGCCTGGACGGCCCGGTGCGGGGCAACGGCAAGATCATTCAGGAATTGGAAAGCGAGTTTCGTGGAGCGGGCTGGAACGTCATCAAGTGTCTGTGGGGCAGCAACTGGGATCCGCTGCTGGCTCGCGACAAGGACGGCGCCTTGCGTCGCATCATGATGGAAACGCTGGATGGCGATTTCCAAGCCTTCAAGGCCAATGATGGGGCCTACGTGCGCAAACATTTCTTTGGTCGCGATCCGCGCACCTTGGAGATGGTCTCCAAGTTGAGTGACGACGACATCTGGAACCTGCGCCGGGGTGGCCACGATCCCGACAAGGTGTACGCCGCCTATTCGGCCGCCGTCAAGCACAAGGGCCAACCCACTGTGCTGCTCATGAAGACGGTCAAGGGCTTTGGCATGGGCAAGGTGGGCGAGGGCAAGAACACCGTGCACCAGACCAAGAAGCTGACCGACGAGGACATCAAGGGTTTCCGCGATCGCTTCAACATTCCGATTCCCGACAGCGAGTTGCCCAAGCTGCCTTTTTACAAGCCGGCCGACGACACCCCCGAAATGCGGTACTTGCACGAGCGTCGCAAAGCCTTGGGCGGGTATTTGCCGCACCGTCGCACACGCGCCGATGAACAGTTCACCGTGCCGTCGATGGACGTGTTCAAGTCGGTGATCGAGCCGACCGCCGAGGGGCGCGAGATTTCCACCACGCAAGCCTATGTGCGTTTCCTCACGCAACTGTTGCGTGACCAGGCCCTGGGCCCGCGTGTGGTGCCGATCCTGGTCGATGAGGCCCGCACGTTCGGCATGGAAGGCTTGTTCCGTCAGATTGGCATCTACAACCCGGCGGGTCAGCAGTACACCCCGGTCGACAAAGACCAGGTCATGTACTACAAGGAGGACAAGGCCGGGCAGATCCTGCAAGAAGGCATCAACGAAGCCGGCGGCATGTCGAGCTGGATTGCGGCGGCCACGTCGTACTCCACCAACAACCGCATCATGATTCCGTTTTATGTGTACTACTCGATGTTCGGATTCCAGCGCATTGGTGATCTGGCCTGGGCAGCCGGTGATATGCAGGCCCGTGGTTTCCTGCTGGGCGGTACGTCCGGCCGTACCACGCTGAACGGCGAAGGCCTGCAACACGAGGACGGGCACAGCCACATCCTGGCCGGCACCATCCCCAACTGCCTCAGCTACGACCCGACCTTTGCCCACGAGGTCGGCGTCATCATGCACCATGGCTTGAAGCGTATGGTGGAGAAGCAAGACAACGTCTTCTATTACCTGACCCTGCTGAATGAGAACTACAGCATGCCGGGATTGAAGGCTGGCACCGAAGAGCAGATCATCAAGGGCATGTACCTGCTGCAGGAAGGCGAGGGCGCCAAGAAAGCCCCGCGCGTGAACCTGCTGGGCTCGGGGTCCATCCTGCGTGAATCCATGGCCGCGCGCGACCTGCTGGCAACCGATTGGGGGGTGGCTGCCAACGTCTGGAGCTGCCCCAGCTTCAACGAACTGGCCCGTGACGGGCAGGCCGCCGAGCGCTGGAACCTGCTGCACCCGACCGAGACCCCGCGGTCGTCCTTCGTCGAGCAGCAACTGGCGCCGCATGCCGGTCCGGTGATTGCTTCCACCGACTACATGAAAAACTACGCCGAGCAGATCCGCCCCTACATTCCCAAGGGCCGGACCTACAGGGTGCTGGGTACCGACGGCTTTGGTCGCAGCGACTTCCGCAGCAAACTGCGCGAGCATTTTGAAATCAACCGTCACTACATCGTGGTAGCGGCGCTCAAGTCGCTGAGTGACGACGGGGCCATCCCGGCGACGAAAGTTGCTGAGGCGATTAAGAAGTACGGCATCAAGGCCGACAAGCTCAACCCCCTGTACGCGTAAGCAGACAATGGCACATCTGCGGTTTGCTTGGCGCCCCATGCCTGCTGACGGCGTGGTTGCATCGGTGAATCGCTTTTTGAACAAGTGAGACCAACATGGCATTGATAGAAGTCAAGGTTCCCGATATCGGGGACTTCAGTGAAGTGGCCGTTATCGAGTTGCTGGTGAAACCTGGCGACACCGTCAAACCCGAGCAAAGTCTGATCACTGTCGAGTCTGACAAGGCGTCGATGGAAATCCCGTGCTCGCATGCAGGAGTGGTCAAGGAACTCAAGGTCAAGCTGGGGGACAAGATCAGTGAAGGCACGGTGGTGTTGGTGCTGGAAGCCGACGGGGTGTCGGCTGCGGCGCCAGCAGCACCAGCGGCAGCTTCTGCGGCTGCCCCTGCTGCGCCAGCCCCTGCAACGACATCACCTGCTACACCGGCTGTGGCGTTGGGTCCCGTCGAAGTGCGCGTGCCCGACATCGGCGACTTCAAGGATGTGGCCGTGATCGAGGTGTTTGTGAAGCCGGGCGACACGGTGAAGCTTGAGCAGTCGCTCATCACGGTCGAGTCTGACAAGGCATCGATGGAGATTCCTTCATCTGCCGCTGGGGTGATCAAGGAACTGAAAGTCAAGCTGGGCGACAAGATCAACATTGGCGACCTGCTCGCGGTGCTGGAAGGCACGACAGCGGCACCGGTCGCTGCGTCACTTGCCGCCTCAACAACTGTCGCGGTTGCAGCCTCCGCAGCGCCCACAGCTGCCCCTGCAGCTACCGCAGCCACTGCAGCGCCTGCAATGCCCGTTGCTGCAGTGGCTGTGCCCGCGCACAACCCCACGACAGCACCGGTGCATGTGCCGCATGCCTCGCCCTCGGTGCGCAAGTTTGCGCGCGAACTCGGCGTGCCGTTGGAGGAGGTCAAGGGCACCGGCAACAAAGGCCGCATCACGCAGGAGGATGTTCAGGCCTTCACCAAGTCAGTGATGGCTGGCGCCACGCAAACCAAGGCCCAGGCAGCCAAGCCCCCGGCTGGTGGCGATGGTGCCGCGCTGGGTCTGATCCCGTGGCCAAAGGTCGACTTTGCCAAGTTCGGACCCATCGAGCGCAAGGAGCTGGGTCGCATCAAGAAAATCAGCGGTGCCAACCTGTTGCGCAACGCCATCATGATTCCGGCTGTCACCAACCATGACGATGCCGATATCACCGAGCTCGAAGCCTTCCGCGTCTCCACCAACAAAGAAAACGAGAAGAGCGGTGTGAAGGTCACCATGCTAGCCTTCCTGATCAAGGCCTGCGTGTCCGCCCTCAAGAAATTCCCCGAGTTCAACAGCTCGCTGGACGGTGACTCGCTGGTCTACAAGCAGTACTGGCACATCGGCTTTGCCGCTGACACCCCCAATGGCCTGGTGGTCCCCGTTATCAAAGACGCTGACAAGAAAGGCGTGCTGCAAATCTCCCAGGAGATGGGCGAACTGGCCAAGAAGGCCCGCGACGGCAAACTGGGACCTGCCGACATGACCGGGGCCACGTTTACCATTTCCAGCCTGGGGGGCATTGGTGGTCGTTACTTCACGCCCATCATCAACGCCCCCGAGGTAGCCATCCTGGGCGTGTGCAAGAGCCAGATGGAACCGGTGTGGAATGGCAAGGAATTCGTGCCACGCCTGATGTTGCCGCTGTCGCTCACCTGGGATCACCGTGTGATCGATGGTGCCGCTGCCGCGCGCTTCAATGCGTACCTGGGGCAGATCCTGGCGGACTTCCGCCGGGTGATGCTTTGATCGGGAAGGAACAGCGTCATGGCACTGATTGATATCAAGGTTCCCGACATTGGCGACTTCAAGGAAGTGGCCGTCATTGAATTGCTGGTCAAGCCCGGCGACACGGTCAAGCCCGAGCAAAGCCTCATCACCGTCGAGTCTGACAAGGCTTCGATGGAAATTCCCTGTTCGCATGCGGGCGTGGTCAAAGCCCTCAAGGTGAAGGTGGGTGACAAGGTGAGCGAGGGCTCGGTGGTGCTGAGTCTGGAGGCAGCGGAAGGCGCAGGGTCTGACGCGCCAGCCCCTGCCCCCGCTGCCACACCGACAGCGACGGCTGCAGCCAGCGCAGCGACTGTGGTGGCACCCGCCGCTGCTGCCTTCGGTGGTTCTGCGGACCTCTCGTGCGATGTGCTCGTGCTCGGTGCTGGCCCGGGCGGCTACTCGGCAGCCTTTCGCGCCGCCGATCTGGGCTTGAACGTGGTGCTGGTCGAGCGCTATGCCTCGCTGGGCGGGGTGTGTCTGAATGTGGGGTGCATCCCCTCCAAGGCCTTGCTGCATGTGGCCGCGGTGATGGACGAGGTGTCGCACCTGGGCGAGCTGGGCATTGAGTTTGGCGCGCCCAAGGTCAGCATCGACAAACTGCGGGGTCACAAGGAAAAAGTGATTGGCAAGCTCACCGGCGGTCTGGCGGCCATGGCCAAGATGCGCAAGGTGACTGTGGTGCGCGGCTATGGCCATTTTGTCGGCTCAAATCATGTCGAGGTTGAAGAGACCACCGGCACGGCGCAGGACAAGACGGGTAGCAAGCAGGTGATCGCCTTCAAGCGTTGCATCATTGCAACCGGCTCGCAAGCTGTGCGCTTGCCCTTCATGCCAGACGATCCGCGGGTGGTGGACAGCACCGGTGCCCTGGCCCTCAAAGAAGTGCCCAAGCGCATGCTGATCCTGGGTGGGGGCATCATCGGCCTGGAGATGGGCACGGTGTACAGCACGTTGGGAGCCCGCCTGGATGTGGTGGAGATGATGGATGGGCTGATGCAGGGCGCAGACCGCGACCTGGTCAAGGTGTGGCAGAAGATGAACGCCCACCGCTTTGACCACATCATGCTCAAGACCAAAACGGTGGGCGCCAAAGCCACGCCGGCCGGTATCGAGGTGACGTTTGAAGGCGAAGGTGCGCCCCCTGCGCAAACCTACGACCTGGTGCTACAAGCCGTGGGCCGCTCGCCCAACGGCAAGAAGATCGGTGCAGAGAAGGCCGGTGTTGCCGTGACCGACCGTGGTTTCATCAACGTCGACATCCAGATGCGCACCAACGTGCCGCACATTTTTGCCATCGGTGACATCGTGGGGCAACCCATGCTGGCACACAAGGCCGTGCATGAAGCGCATGTGGCGGCCGAGGTGATTGCCGGCGAACTGCAGGGCAAGCCGGAACTGGCCACCGCTGCGTTCAATGCCCGCGTGATTCCCAGCGTCGCCTACACCGACCCCGAAGTGGCCTGGGTGGGCTTGACAGAAGACCAGGCCAAGGCTCAAGGCATCAAGGTCAAGAAGGGCCTGTTCCCCTGGACCGCATCGGGTCGTGCCATTGCCAATGGTCGCGACGAAGGTTTCACCAAGTTGCTCTTTGATGATTCGCCTGAGGCCCACGGCCACGGGAAGATCCTGGGTGGCGGCATCGTGGGCACGCACGCGGGCGACATGATTGGCGAGATTGCGCTGGCCATCGAGATGGGCGCCGATGCAGTGGACATAGGCAAGACCATTCACCCGCATCCCACCCTGGGGGAGAGCATCGGCATGGCCGCCGAGGTGGCCCATGGCAGTTGCACAGACTTGCCGCCGAGCAAGCGCTGAGCTGATCAGGGATGGAAATGTACAAAGCCGTCAATCCTCGGGGGTTGACGGCTTTGTTTCAGGGCCGGGGTTCAGTGGCCCTTGCGCAAGGCAAGGCGCGCGAATTCAGTGGACTCGCTTGTCTTTGTCCGCATCCTGGACCCGTCTGGCACCATTGAAGCGACGATCCCAGTAAGCCTGACGCATGTCGTCGATGCGCACCTGCTCACCCGGTTTGGGCGAGTGGATGAACTTGTTGTCGCCGAGATAAATGCCGACGTGGCTGAACTTGGTGCGCATGGTGTTGAAAAACACCAGATCACCCGGTTGAAGGTCCTGGCGCTCGATGGTTTCGGTGACAGCGGCCTGGTCACGCGCACGGCGGGGCAGCACCAGGCCCACGGTTTGTTCGTACATGGCACGCACAAAGCCGCTGCAATCAAAGCCGGACTCGGCAGTGTTGCCACCCCGTCGGTAAGGCACACCGAGAAAGCCCATGGCATTGACCACCAGGTCAGAGGCCTGCTGGCTCATGCGTTGGCGCAACTGCTCCATCTGGCTGATGAGCCCGCGGTCGGCCAGAAACTTCTCGATGTCGTCGGCAGCATGTGTGGGAGGCGCCGCATGGGCAACCCCCAGACACAGGCACACCGCGAGGATCAGGTGTCTGAACATGTAACGCATTTTACCTAAATCGGGAGGGTGTCTCTCCGCGTCGGGGCAGGACGGTCCTGTGATAGAACCCCCGTGTCCGAATTCGAAAATGCTTGCCATGTTCAAAGCCCTGTTACTCGAGAAGAACGACAACTTCCAGGCCTCCTTGCAGTCGGTGTCTGACGAGCAGTTACCCCCCGGCGATGTGACCGTCGCGGTCGCCTATTCCACCCTGAATTTCAAGGATGGTCTGGCCATCTGCAACCGCAGCCCGGTGGTGCGGCAATGGCCGATGGTGGCGGGCATTGACGGGGCGGGCACCGTGCTGGAGTCGTCGCACCCCCAGTGGAAGCCGGGGGATGCGGTGGTGCTCAACGGTTGGGGGGTGGGCGAGACCCATTGGGGCTGTCTGGCCGAGCGGGCGCGCCTGAAAGGCGACTGGCTGGTGCGACTGCCCTCGGCGTTCACACCCCGACAGGCCATGGCGATTGGCACGGCCGGTTACACCGCCATGCTTTGTGTGATGGCGCTGGAGGAGCGCGGCGTTCGGCCTGCTGACGGTGAGGTGCTGGTCACCGGGGCCACCGGTGGCGTGGGCAGTGTGGCCATCGCCTTGCTGGCCGCATTGGGGTACAAAGTGGTGGCGTCGTCGGGCAAGCCGCAAGCCTCTGATTACCTCACGCGACTCGGTGCGTCCAGCGTCATCGATCGCAACAGCTTGTCGAGCCCTGGCAAGCCTTTCCAGAAAGAGCGATGGGCGGGGGTGGTCGACACGGTGGGCTCGCACACCCTGGCCAACGCACTGGCGCAAACCCGTTACGGCGGCACGGTGGCCGCGTGCGGCCTGGCGCAAGGCATGGACCTCCCGACCACGGTCATGCCCTTCATCCTGAGAAACGTGGCCTTGATCGGGGTGGATTCCGTCATGGCGCCGTTGGCGCGTCGCCAGCAGGCCTGGGAACGCCTGGCCCGTGATCTGGACCCCAACACGCTCGAGGCCATGATCGAGGAGGTGCCGCTTGAGCGTGCCATCGAGAAAGCGCAGGCCTTGATGGACGGTCAAATCAGTGGCCGTGTGGTGGTCAGGATTTGATATGTTGCTGGAACTTCAAGATTCACAATTGGTGCTGGTGGATTACCAGTCCCAACTCATGCCCGTGATGCACGAGGGCGACGCCGTGTTGCGAAACGGTGTTCGCCTGGCGCAGATGGCCCACCTGCTCAAGGTCCCGACCTGGGGCACCGAACAAAACCCCGAACGGCTGGGCCACAACCCTGTCGAGATCAGCGAGGTGTGTCGACGGACCCTGGCGAAGATGTCATTTGGTGCGTGTGAGGAGGGCCTGGGGGAGGTGCTTCGCCCGCAGGCCAGTGCGCCTTCAGGCAATGCCCGCAGCCTGCCGCGCCATTTGCAAAAGGCCGTCCCAGCCCCTGTTCGCAACAGTGTGGTGATCGCAGGGTGCGAGGCCCACATCTGCCTGCTACAAACTGCCTTGGGCCTGCTGGAAGAGGAATTCGAGGTGTGGGTCGTCACCGACGCTTGCGCCTCCCGCAGCGAGCGCAACCGCGATGCTGCCTTTGACCGACTGGCCGGGGCAGGGGCCGAGTTGCTCACCACTGAAATGGTGGCCTTCGAATGGCTCAGAACCGCCGAGCACCCCCAGTTCAAAGCCGTACAGGCACTGATCAAATAAGTCGCAAAGTCAGCTTCTAGCAAGTCCGCTCCTCATAATTTCGGGAAATTCCAACGAAACCCCGAGGAGAGACTTGCATGGGTTCTTATGCCGATTTCTATCGCCGCTCGATCGAGGACCGCGACGGCTTCTGGCGCGAACAGGCACAGCTGGTGGATTGGCACGTCGAGCCTCAGCAGATTTGCGAGTACGACCGTCCTCCCTTCGCCAACTGGTTCGTCGGAGGGCAGACCAACCTCTGCTACAACGCTGTTGATCGTCACCTGAAGGACCGCGCCGATCAGCCCGCGCTGATCTTCGTCTCCACCGAAACCGACCAGGAGAAGGTCTATTCCTACCGCGAACTCAGCGAGGAAGTGCAACGCATGGCGGCTATTCTGCAAGAGCTGGGCGTGAAAAAAGGTGATCGCGTACTGATATACATGCCGATGATTGCCGAGGCCTGCTTTGCCATGCTGGCATGCGTTCGTATCGGCGCTATCCATTCCGTGGTGTTCGGGGGGTTTGCCTCGCACTCACTGGCCTCCCGCATCGACGACTCTCAGCCCACGGTGGTGATGGCGGCGGAAGCGGGTTCGCGTTCAGGCAAAAGCGTGCCCTACAAGCCGCTGCTGGACGAAGCGCTCTCGCTGGCCACCCACAAGCCCGCCGGCGTGCTCATCGTGGACCGCAAGCTGGTGCCGTACCAGGCGGTCGCTGGACGTGACCACGACTACGCCACGCTGCGTGCCAAGCACATGAACACCCGTGTGCCCTGCGTGTGGGTCGAGTCCACCCATCCCAGCTACATCCTCTACACCTCGGGCACCACCGGCAAGCCCAAGGGCGTCCAGCGAGACACCGGCGGCTACACCGTGGCGCTGGCCGCCAGCATGAAACACATCTTCCAGGGCAACCCGGGCGAAACGTATTTCTCCACCAGCGACATTGGCTGGGTGGTGGGGCACAGCTACATCATCTACGGGCCGCTCATTGCCGGGATGGCCACCATCATGTACGAGGGTCTGCCCACGCGACCCGATGCCGGCATCTGGTGGAAGCTGGTCGAGAAGTACAAAGTCACCGTGATGTTCAGCGCCCCCACGGCGGTTCGCGTGCTAAAAAAGCAGGACCCGGCCTACTTGTCCAAGTACGACCTCTCCAGTCTGCGCGCGCTCTTCTTGGCGGGCGAGCCGCTGGACGAGCCCACGGCGCAGTGGATCGCCTCCAGCCTGGGTCGCCCCATCATTGACAACTACTGGCAAACCGAGACGGGCTGGCCCATCCTCACCATCGCCAACGGCGTGGAGAAGGCGCCCAGCAAATTCGGTAGCCCCGGTGTGCCCATGTACGGCTACAACGTCAAGCTCCTCGATGAGTCCAATGGTGAGGAGTACACCGGTCACGACCAAAAAGGTGTGGTCGCCATTGAAGGGCCACTGCCCCCGGGCTGCCTGCAGACCGTCTGGGGCGACGACGACCGCTTTGTCAAGACCTACTGGACAAGCGTACCGGGCAAGGTGGTGTACTCCACCTTTGACTGGGGCATCCGCGACAAGGACGGTTACTACTTCATCCTGGGCCGCACCGATGACGTCATCAACGTGGCCGGTCACCGTCTGGGCACGCGCGAGATCGAGGAAAGCATCTCTAGCCATCCCAATGTGGCCGAGGTGGCCGTGGTGGGCGTGGCAGATCAGCTCAAGGGCCAGGTCGCCATGGCTTTTGCCGTCCCCAAGGACGCCAGCGGCTTGACGGACGAGGCGGCTAAGCTCAAGCTGGAAGGTGAGATCATGAAGGTGGTCGACAGCCAGTTGGGTGCGGTGGCGCGTCCCGCACGGGTGCGGTTTGTCACCGTGCTGCCCAAGACCCGAAGCGGCAAGCTGTTGCGCCGGGCCATCCAGGCTGTCTGCGAGAAGCGCGATCCTGGTGACCTCACCACCATCGAGGACCCCACGGCCCTGCAACAGATCAAGGACCTGGTGTCCTGACGGTGGCCTGAGCCGCCGCGAAACAAAAATCGCGGCTCGGATTGAAACGGGGGCATAATCGCGGTTTGTACTAAGGCCCTTCCCAGCCACAGTCGCATCCGCCAACCGGTTCAGCCGTGTCGCGGAAGGTTTTTTCCAACCAGCTAATGTTTCCCGCAGGGAAACGGAGGTCAGCGCAATGAGTGAGACATCAAGCGTCTATCAGGCCTATTCGGCCAACACCTATCTCTTCGGGGGCAATGCACCCTACGTCGAAGAGATGTACGAAAACTACCTCGCCAACCCGGGCAGCGTGCCTGACACCTGGCGCCAGTATTTCGACGCCCTCCAACACGTTCCCGCTGCCGATGGCACCCAGGTCCGCGATGTCCCGCACCTGCCGGTCATCAATGCGTTTGCCGAGCGTGCCAAACAAGGGGGCACCAAGGTGGTGCTGGCCAATGCCGATGCCGAAATGGGCCGCAAGCGCACCGCCGTGCAGCAGTTGATTGCCGCCTACCGCAACGTGGGCCAACGCTGGGCCGATCTCGATCCCCTGCAGCGGACCGAGCGCCCCAACATCGCTGAACTCGAACCGTCCTTTTATGGCTTCACCGATGCCGACCAGGAAACCGTGTTTGACACCAGCAACACCTTCTTCGGCAAAGACCGCATGAGCCTGCGCGAGTTGCTCAATGCGCTGCGCGAAACTTACAGCGGCACCCTGGGGGTGGAGTACATGTACACCACCGACATGGCGCAAAAGCGCTGGTGGCAGCAAAAGCTCGAATCCATCCGCAGCAAGCCCAACTTTTCAGTTGACAAGAAAAAGCGCATTCTCGACCGCCTCACCGCCGCAGAAGGCCTTGAGCGTTACTTGCACACCAAGTATGTGGGGCAAAAGCGCTTCTCGCTGGAAGGCGGCGAGAGCTTCATCGCAGCCATGGACGAACTCATCCAGTCCGCTGGTCAACAAGGCGTGCAAGAAATTGTGATCGGTATGGCCCACCGTGGGCGCCTGAATGTGTTGGTCAACACCCTGGGCAAGATGCCCAAGGACCTGTTTGCTGAGTTTGATCACACCGCGCCTGAAGAGTTGCCCGCCGGCGATGTGAAATATCACCAGGGATTCAGCTCAGATGTTTCCACGCTGGGTGGCCCGGTTCACCTGACCCTGGCGTTCAACCCCTCTCACCTCGAAATCGTGAACCCGGTGGTCGAAGGTTCGGTGCGCGCGCGCATGGACCGTCGTGGCGACACCAAGGGCAAGCAGGTGCTGCCGGTGATCGTGCACGGCGATGCCGCAGTGGGCGGGCAGGGCGTCAACCAGGAAACCCTGTGTCTGGCGCAGACCCGCGGCTACAGCACGGGCGGGACGGTGCATATCGTCATCAACAACCAGATCGGTTTCACCACCTCCGACCCGCGCGACCTGCGCTCCACGCTGTTCTGTACCGACATTTTCAAGATGGTTGAGGCCCCGGTGTTGCACGTCAATGGCGACGACCCGGAGGCCGTGGTGCTGGCGTCTCAACTGGCGCTCGAATACCGCATGACCTTCAACCAGGACGTGGTGGTCGACATCACCTGTTTCCGCAAACTCGGCCATAACGAGCAGGACACCCCCAGCCTGACCCAGCCGCTCATGTACAAAAAAATCGCTGCACACCCCGGTACGCGCCGCGTGTACGCCGATCGCCTGTCGTCTCAGGGGATGGGCGAGACGCTGGGCGATGACATGGTCAAGGCCTACCGCGCCGCACTGGACGAAGGCCGCCACACCGTGGACCCGGTGTTGACCAATTTCAAGAGCAAATTCGCCGTGGACTGGGCGCCCTTCCTGGGGAAAAAGTGGACCGATGCGGGCGAGACCGCCATTCCCATGAGCGAGTGGAAGCGTCTGGCCGAGAAGATCACCACGTTGCCTGCCACCATCACGCCGCACCAGTTGGTCAAGAAGGTGTATGACGACCGTGCGGCCATGGGCCGTGGCGAGATCAATGTGGATTGGGGCATGGGCGAGCACATGGCCTTTGCTTCGCTGGTGGCGGCCGGTTACGCCGTGCGCCTCTCCGGTGAGGACTCGGGTCGCGGCACCTTCACGCACCGCCATGCGGTCATCCACGACCAGAGCCGCGAGAAGTGGGACACCGGCACCTATGTGCCGCTGCAAAATGTGGCCGAGAACCAGGCACCGTTCGTGGTGATCGACTCCATCCTGTCCGAAGAAGCCGTGCTTGCCTATGAATACGGCTACGCCTCCAACGACCCCAACACCCTGGTGATCTGGGAAGCCCAGTTTGGCGATTTTGCCAACGGTGCTCAGGTGGTGATTGACCAGTTCATCGCTTCCGGCGAAGTGAAGTGGGGTCGCGTGAATGGCATCACCCTGATGCTGCCGCACGGCTATGAAGGCCAGGGTCCTGAGCACAGCTCGGCCCGCGTCGAGCGCTTCATGCAACTGGCTGCTGACACCAACATGCAGATCGTGCAGCCCACCACGGCCAGCCAGATCTTCCACGTGCTGCGTCGTCAGATGGTGCGCAACCTGCGCAAGCCGCTCATCATCTTCACGCCCAAGTCGTTGTTGCGCAACAAAGATGCAGCGTCACCGGTCTCCGAGTTCACCAAGGGTGCTTTCCAGACCGTCATCCCCGAAAACCGGGACTTGAAAAACGACAAGGTCAAGCGCGTGCTGGTGTGCTCAGGCAAGGTCTACTACGACCTGGCCAAGAAGCGCGAAGAGAAGGACGCTGACGATGTGGCCATTTTGCGCGTCGAACAGCTCTACCCCTTCCCGCACAAGGCCTTTGCGGCCGAACTGAAGAAGTACCCCAACGCCACTGAACTGGTGTGGTGCCAGGATGAGCCGCAGAACCAGGGCGCCTGGTTCTTCATCCAGCACAACATCCACGAGAACATGGTCGAAGGACAGCGCCTGGGCTATGCCGGACGCGCCGCCTCCGCGTCGCCGGCGGTGGGCTACTCGCACCTGCACCAGGAGCAGCAAAAAGCGCTGGTGGAAGCCGCGTTTGCCAAGCTCAAGGGCTTCACCCTGACCAAATAATCCATTCCGAAATCCAAGTTACTGAAAGCGTTCCATGGCTATCGTAGAAGTCAAAGTTCCGCAACTGTCTGAGTCCGTGGCCGAGGCCACCTTGTTGCAGTGGAAAAAGAAACCCGGGGAGGCCGTTGCGGCCGACGAGATCCTGATCGAGATCGAGACGGACAAGGTGGTGCTCGAAGTGCCTGCGCCGGCCGCTGGCGTGCTGGCCGAGCATGTGGTGGCCGATGGTGGCACGGTGGTGTCCGACCAGTTGATTGCCCGCATTGACACCGACGGTAAAGGTGCTGCCGCGGCCCCGGCCGCCGTTCCCGCAGCGACTGCACCTGCCGCCGCTCCTGCTGCGGCACCCGCTGCCACTTCCGCCAGCAAGGCCGGGGTGGCCATGCCTGCTGCCGCCAAGCTGATGGCCGACAACCACCTGGCCGCAGGCTCTGTGGCAGGCACCGGCAAGGATGGCCGTGTGACCAAGGGCGACGTATTAGGTGCTGTCGCCGCTGGCGCAGCCAAGCCTGCCGTGATTCCCACAGGGGTGCCCACGACGGCACTGCCGCAAGTCAGCGCCCCCAGCGTGAACCTGGGCGACCGCCCTGAGCAGCGCGTGCCCATGAGCCGTTTGCGTGCCCGTGTGGCCGAGCGTCTGCTGCAGTCGCAAGCCACCAACGCCATCCTCACGACGTTCAACGAGATCAACATGGCCCCGGTCATGGAGATGCGCAAGCGCTTCCAGGAACGCTTCGAGAAGGAGCATGGCGTCAAGCTCGGTTTCATGAGCTTCTTCGTTAAAGCGGCGGTGCACGCACTCAAGAAGTACCCGGTGCTCAACGCTTCGGTGGACGGCACCGACATCGTGTACCACGGCTACTTTGACATCGGTATTGCGGTGGGTTCACCGCGAGGACTGGTGGTGCCCATTTTGCGCAACGCCGACCAGATGAGCTTTGCCGACATTGAAAAGAAAATCGCCGAGTTCGGCACCAAGGCGCGCGATGGCAAACTGGGCATCGAGGAGATGACCGGTGGCACGTTCTCCATCTCCAATGGCGGTACGTTTGGCTCCATGATGTCCACCCCCATCATCAACCCGCCGCAGTCGGCTATTCTGGGCGTGCACGCCACCAAGGACCGCGCCATGGTGGAAAACGGTCAGGTGGTGGTGCGTCCGATGAACTACTTTGCCATGTCCTATGACCACCGCATCATCGATGGTCGCGAAGCGGTGCTCGGCCTGGTTGCCATGAAAGAGGCGCTGGAAGATCCCTCGCGCCTGCTGTTTGACATCTGAGTCCTCTAGGCGCCCCGGCCCGTTGCGCCCCTGCGCTCGGGTCTGGCGCATCCTCAACCGAATCTTCACACCATCATGAGCAAACAATTTGATGTGGTCGTCATCGGCGGCGGCCCCGGTGGTTATATCGCCGCGATACGTGCAGCCCAGTTGGGCATGAACGTCGCCTGTATTGACGAGTGGAAAAACGACAAGGGCGGTCCGGCCCCGGGCGGTACCTGCACCAACGTGGGTTGCATACCCTCCAAGGCGCTGCTGCAGTCGTCCGAGCATTTCGAGCAGGCCAACCACCACTTCGCCGACCACGGCATCACGGTCAAGGACGTGAAAATCGATGTGGCCAAGATGATTGCCCGCAAGGATACGGTCGTGAAGCAGAACAACGACGGCATCCTGTACCTGTTCAAGAAAAACAAGGTCACGTTCTTTCACGGGCGTGGTTCGTTCGTCAAAGCGGCGGAGGGCGGTTATGAACTCCAGGTGAGTGGCGCCGCTGACGAGACCCTGGTGGCCAAACAAGTTGTCGTGGCCACCGGTTCGAATGCGCGTGCACTGGCGGGAGCGCCCTTTGACGAGCAGAACATTCTTTCCAACGATGGCGCATTACGCCTGGGGGCGGTTCCCAAGCGTCTGGGTTTGATTGGTTCGGGCGTGATCGGCCTGGAGATGGGCTCGGTCTGGCGTCGTCTAGGCTCAGAAGTCACGGTGCTCGAAGGGCTGCCTACCTTCCTGGGTGCGGTGGATGAGCAGATCGCCAAGGAAGCCAAGAAAGCCTTTGACAAGCAGGGTTTGAACATCCAACTCGGCGTCAAGGTGGGCGATATCACCCACAGCAAGAAAGGTGTGAGCGTGGCTTACACCAACGCCAAAGGAGAAGCCCAGACCCTGGAGGTCGACAAACTCATCATTTCCATTGGCCGGGTGCCCAATACACACGGCCTGAATGTCGAGGCCGTGGGGCTCCAGCTGGACGAGCGCGGCGCCATCGTCGTGGATGACGACTGTCGCACCAACCTGCCCGGTGTGTGGGCGGTGGGCGATGTGGTGCGCGGCCCCATGCTCGCGCACAAGGCCGAGGAAGAGGGCGTGGCGGTGGCCGAGCGCATGGCCGGTCAACACGGGCATGTCAACTTCAACACCATTCCCTGGGTGATCTACACCAGCCCCGAAATTGCCTGGGTCGGTCAGACCGAGCAACAACTCAAAGCCAGTGGTCGTGCCTACAAGGCGGGCACCTTCCCGTTCCTGGCCAATGGTCGCGCCCGTGCGTTGGGCGACACCACCGGCATGGTGAAGTTTCTGGCCGACGCGGCCACCGATGAAATCCTGGGTGTGCATATCGTGGGCCCCATGGCCAGCGAACTGATTGCCGAGGCGGTGGTGGCAATGGAGTTCAAGGCCAGCAGTGAAGACATCGCGCGCATTTGCCACGCCCACCCCAGCCTGAGCGAGGCCACCAAGGAAGCGGCGTTGGCCGTTGACAAGCGCACGCTGAATTTCTGACCCGACCGATGTCGGTTCAACAGGTTTACGAACGCGAGTTGCAGCAGCGCGGGTACGAGTCGGATCCCGCCCAGCTGCGCGCAGTGGCGTCTTTGGAGCGCTGCGCCACGGACTGGTCCCACTACAAGGCCAAGCGCTCCAACTCGCTCAAAAAAATGATCTTCCACCCCGAGATCCCTCGGGGTGTGTACATGTACGGTGGTGTGGGCCGCGGAAAAAGTTTCCTGATGGATTGTTTTTTCAGCGCAGTCCCCCTCGAGCGCAAGACGCGTTTGCACTTCCACGAGTTCATGCGCGAAGTGCACCGTGAGTTGCGCGAACTGCAAGGCACGGTGAATCCGCTGGATGTGCTGGGCCAGCGAATGGCCCAGCGTTACAAGCTCTTGTGCTTTGACGAATTCCACGTGGCCGACATCACCGACGCGATGATTCTGCATCGTCTGTTGGATGCTCTCTTCAAGCACGGGGTGGGGTTTGTCACCACCTCTAACTTCAAACCCGACGATTTGTACCCGGGTGGGTTGCACCGCGACCGTATCCTGCCCGCCATCGAGTTGCTCAACAGCCGGCTCGAAGTCATCAATGTGGACAATGGCACCGACTACCGTCGGCAAACCCTGGAGCAGGTGGACCTGTACATCACGCCCAACGGCGCTGACGCCGACGCCAAGCTGACCCAAACCTTTGAGCGTCTGGCTGAAAGTCAGGACGAAGATCCGGTGATGACCATCGAGTCGCGGCAGATCAGTGCCAAGCGCCGGGCTGGCGGGGTGGTGTGGTTTGACTTCAAAACGCTGTGTGGCGGACCTCGCTCGCAAAACGATTACCTGGAAATCGCCAGCCAGTTCCACACCGTGATCCTGAGCGATGTGCCTCACATGCCGGTGCGCATGGCCTCGGAAGCCCGGCGTTTCACCTGGCTGGTGGATGTTCTCTATGACCGCCGCGTCAAGCTGGTGCTGTCGGCGGCTGTGCCGGCAGAGGAGCTCTACACGGAGGGACCTTTGTCACACGAATTTCCACGAACTGTGTCACGATTAACCGAGATGCAGTCGGCGGAATTCCTCGCACTCGAGCGCCGGGTGGTGGATACTGCGCTCACATGAAGCGCTCGTTGTCTGTCAAGGTCCCATGGACCGCCAAGGCCTCAGCCCTGGGACACCGCCTGTCTCTCGGCTACTGGCTATCTTTCCTGCTGCCGTTTCTGTTGCTGGCAGGGTTGTCTGCGTGCTCGTTTGCCCCATCGTGGCCGTCCTGGTCGCTGCCTGACACCATGACACGACAACAGATTGAGCACTTCCGCGCCCGCGAAGAGGAGCGTTTGCAAAATGCCTTGCGAGAGTGTTACCAGCGTTTTGCTGTCAACGATTGTCGCCGTGAGGCCATGTCGCGCCACAACGAGGTGCAGCACCGCTTGCGGACGGAGGAGTTGCGTTTGAATGCGCTCGACCGGCTAGAGCGCCAACGCAAGCTCGAAGCCAGCCCCGCTGTCGAGGGTTCAGGGTTGAAGGGCGCCCCCCCGGCCACCGGTGATCCTCGATGAATGGGTCGGCAAGCCCCTTGGGTCTCGCCGCTGCCGTACAAGAAGCGTTTCGTGCTGACGGCGTGTTGTCTCGTGCGGATGCTGGCTTTCGACCCCGCAGTGGTCAAACCGAGATGGCCCTGGCCGTGGCGCAAACCGTGGAGCAGGGCGGAAGCCTGGTGGTGGAAGCCGGGACCGGCGTAGGCAAGACCTTTGCCTATTTGGTCCCGGCGTTACTCAGCGGCGAGCGCGTGTTGGTGAGCACCGCCACCAAGGCTTTGCAGGATCAACTCTTTGGCCGTGATTTGCCGCGTTTGGCTGCGGCCTTTGGCTTGCCAGTTCGCCTGGCCTTGCTCAAGGGCCGAGCCAGCTATCTGTGCCCACACCGGCTGGAATTGGCCCGTCGTGAGGCCTTGCTGCCCGATCGCGCCACGGTGGCGCTGCTGGCCAAAGTGGAGCGTTGGGCGCAGGGGACCCGAAGCGGGGACCTGGCCGAGCTGCCAGGGCTGGATGAGCGCTCCGCATTGCTGCCCCTCATCACCTCCACCCGTGAGAACTGCCTGGGCAGTGAATGTGGTCACTACCGCGAGTGTCCGGTCATGCAGGCCCGCAAGAACGCATTGGCTGCCGACATCGTCGTCATCAATCACCACCTCTTTTTTGCGGATCTGGCCGTGCGTGAAACTGGCATGGCCGAGTTGCTGCCCTCGGTGCGGGTGGTGGTCTTTGACGAGGCGCATCAGCTCAATGAAACCGGGGTGCAGTTTCTGGGGCAGCAACTCGGGTCGACCCAGTTGATTGAACTGGCGCGCGACAGCCTGGCTGCGGGTCTCACCCTGGCGCAGGGGCTGGTGGACTGGAGTGCCGTGTCCTCTGCGCTGGAGTTGTCAGCGCGAGACCTGCGACTGCTATTTGCCAAGTCGTCCAGAAACTCTCGTTTGTCGTGGTCAGGTCCGGTGCCGGAGGGCATTGAACCCGAGGCCTGGCAAGCGGGGTTGCTGCAAGTGCAGACAGCCTGTGAAGCCCTGGGAGAAGGTTTGGAGCTCGTGGTGCAAACAGCTCCTGATTTTGTACGGCTGCAAGAACGCGTGGCCGAGGTCTTGATTCGATTAAACGCCTTTCAAGCGCCCATGGCCACCGGTTGTGTGCGCTGGGTCGAGGTCGGGGCACAGGTGCGCCTCTTGGAGGCCCCTCTGGACATTGCCGACACCGTTCGCAGCCGACTGCTGGGTGCGGATGCACCGGTGGTGTCGCCTCAGAATGCGTCGTGGGATCTAGACGCGTCGCGCAAACACCATGAGACGGCGGATCAAGTGCCCGCCCAAGACTCTGCTGAGCTTGCTGCCCAGACCGGCAGCCTGCCGCGCAGCTGGATTTTCACCTCCGCCACCCTGGGCGATGAACCGGCGTTGCGCTGGTTCACCGAGCCCTGCGGACTGGAATCTGCCCGCGTGCTGCAAGTCAGCAGCCCGTTTGACTATCCCCGCCAGGCGGTGCTGTTTGTACCGCGTGACATGGTGGTGCCGAGCGACCCCCAGCACAGTCAGCAAGTGGGCGAGTTGGCAGCGCGTATCGTGCGCGTGCTCGGGGGGCGCACCTTGGTACTCACCACCACGCTACGGGCGCTGCAAGCCATTGGCGATCAGTTACAACAAGCGTTTGCCGAAGATACTCAAGTGCAGGTGCTGGTGCAGGGACAAGGGTCCAAGCGGGAGTTGATGGACCGTTTTCGCCAGGGCATGGATGACGCAGGCCGGGGCTGTGTGCTGGTGGCATCGGCCACCTTCTGGGAAGGCTTTGATGTGCCAGGCGATGCCCTGCAAGCGGTCATCATTGACAAGTTGCCATTTCCGCCGCCGAATGATCCGGTGGTCCAGGCGCGCAGTGACCGCTTGAACGAGCAGGGGCGCAGCCCGTTCAAAGACTATTTCTTGCCCGAAGCGGCTGTTTCATTGAAGCAGGGAGCGGGGCGCTTGATCCGGCGTGAGACTGACCGCGGGGTGCTGGTGGTGTGCGACACACGCTTGTCCACCACGGGCTATGGTCGGCGACTGATGGCGGCTTTGCCGCCGATGGCCAAGGTATCGTCGCAGAAGGTGCTACTGGAGGGCCTGGCCCGGCTTACCACGGCTTCCACCAGGGCTTCTTGACCGTTGCGGCCGAATTCTGGGGGGGGAAGGAGGCCAGCAGCACGCGACGCGTGTCGTCTCGCTGCTGGGTGAGGCCCAGGGCGTCGTAGCATTCAATCAGGATTTTGAGCGCGTCCTCGGCTGCCGGAACGTCCTGGTAGTCCTGCAGCACGGCTTGCGCTCGGTTGATGGCGGCCACATGCGCACCCCGCTTGAGGTAGTAGCGCGCCACTTTCACTTCGGACTGAGCCAGCGTGTTGACAGTGAAGCGCATGCGTAAGCGCGCATCCTCGCTGTAACGTGACTCGGGGAAACGGGTGACGAGTTCGCGAAAGGCCTCGAAGGATTCTTTGGCAGCTTTCTGGTCGCGTTCGGCCAGGTCTTGCTTGGCGACGAAGGACAACAGCCCCAGGTCATCGTTGAAGTTGACAATGCCTTTCAGGTACAGGGCATAGTCCATGGCCGGGCTGACCGGGTTGACTTTGATGAAGCGGTCGAGGGTGGACACGGCCAGCACTGGCTCACCGTTCTTGAAATAAGCGTAAGCCTTTTCCAGCTGAGCCTGTTGGGCCAGTTGGGTGCCGGCAGCGCGGCCCTCCAATTTTTCGTACAACTTGATGGCCTTTTCGTAGGCCTTGTTGTCCATTTCGTCGCGCGCTTCCGCGTACAGCTTCTCGGGCGTCCAGCCAGCCGTCCAGTCCGCCTCGGTGGTGGCACAGCCGGTCAGCCATGCCAGACACAGAAGTACCGATAATCGAAGACATCGCAACACAGGTCACCTTTTTGAAGCACGCCAGTCCCCCATTATCAGCCATAGCACCTGGTGTTTCGACCGATGGGGATCCAGCCCAGGCCGACGCGTGGGTGTCCACCCCGGTTCAAGATGCCGCTGGTTTGGCTGTTGACGCGGCAACCGACCTGGTTGACGAACTGGAGCCTGCTGTCGAGTGGCGTGAGATCGTCATCCCGGTCCATCTGCATGGTGAACGGGTGGACCGGGTGCTGTCGCAGCGGTTGACCGAGTTTTCGCGCAGCTTCGTGCAGCAGTTGATCGGGCAGGGTGCCATTGAATTGCTGGTCCCTGCGGGGGGCAGCGTCCCCACACTCAAGCCCGCCACGCGGGTGAAGGCGGGGCAGGTGTTTCGGGTGGCGCTCAAACCCACCCCGCAAAGTCAGGCTTTTGTGCCGCAGGCCATGGCGTTGCGGGTGGTCTATGAAGACGAGCATCTGCGCATCATCGACAAGCCCCCCGGCCTGGTCGTGCACCCGGCGCCCGGCAACTGGAGTGGCACCTTGCTCAACGGTCTGCTCGCGCTGGACGCAGGTGCTGCCCAATTGCCCAGGGCCGGTATCGTGCACCGCCTGGACAAGGACACCAGCGGACTCATGTTGGTGGCGCGGACACGCGCTTGCATGGATCGTCTGATGGCGCAAATTGCAGCACGTGAGGTGCGCCGCGAATACCTGGCCATCGTGCAAGGCCCGTGGCGCGGCCCCGAATTCCAGGACATTGACGCGCCCATTGGACGCGACCCCCAGCACCGCCTGCGCATGGCGGTGGTGGATCTGGCTCACCAGGCGGGCAAGCCAGCTCGCACCACGGCCATGTGCCTGGACTCCAACGAGCAAGCCTGCTGGGTGCATTGCCGGCTGCACACCGGGCGTACGCACCAGATTCGTGTCCATTTGGGCCATATCGGCCATCGTTTGTACGGAGACACCCAGTACGCGGGCCCGCTGCTGGAGGGCTTGCAACGGCAGGCCTTACACGCGTTTCGCTTGAGCCTGGCGCACCCCATCACGGGGGAGTGGCTGACTTGTCATGCCGAGTGGCCGGCCGATCTGAATACCGCCTTGCAGGCGTTGGGCCTGCGATACAATGAAACCTTGCTTCCGGCCCTTGCCTGAAGTGCCTTTCGGGGGGTGTGACCCCAGGCGGTATCGCCGCGCTGGATCGCCCCACATCTCCCGCCTCTTGCCCGTCCTTCAAAGCGAAATGACACCATGAATACGGCGGATGCCAAGCGTATCCTCGAGACGGCCCTGATCTGCGCCTCACAACCTTTGTCGATGGCCGACATGCGCACCCTGTTTGCCGATGAACTCGGCACTGACACCCTGCGCTCGCTGCTGGAATCCTTGCAACTCGATTGGACCCAACGCGGCGTCGAGTTGGTGCAGGTGGCCTCGGGGTGGCGTTTTCAAAGCCGGCCCGAATTGCGCGAATACCTCGATCGTCTGCACCCCGAAAAACCGCCCAAGTACTCACGCGCGGCGATGGAAACCCTGGCCATCATTGCCTACCGTCAGCCTGTCACGCGCGGCGACATGGAAGACATCCGAGGCGTCACCATCAACTCCTTGGTGATCAAGCAGTTGGAAGACCGTGGGTGGGTGGAAGTTATTGGTCACCGCGAAACCGTGGGCCGACCGGCTTTGTTCGCCACCACGCGTCAGTTTCTGGACGACCTGGGTCTGGCCTCGCTCGACCAGTTGCCCACCTTGCAGAACCCTGGCGCTGCCTTGGAATCGCTCGCTGCCCTGGAGGGCATTGAGGCCAACGTTCAGGGCACACTCGATGCTCAACAGTCTTCCGAGACACAATTGGCCCTGGAAGGCGATGCCAGCGTTGACCCCCAGGCCGATGCGACGCTGGAGCCTTTCTTGGAGGGTATGTCTCGGGATGCCGTCCCGCAGGATGTAGATGCTGTTGGTCCGCAAGACCCGATACACCCGGTGTCCCGCGATGACGCCGAGGCCGTGTGATGAACGGTCCCCGCACGCCCAAGC
>RFTK01000240.1 GCA_009923505.1 Betaproteobacteria bacterium | reverse complement strand
GGCTCTGTGTATGTGGCCAAGCCGCTGAGCGCAACTGCGACCCTCCCTAGCCAAGTGAGTGGGTGGGAGATACTGCGCTACAAGCCTGACGGCACGTTGGACACGGTGCTGGGTACGCAGGGGCATCTGAACCTGGCTGCGGCTGTGCAAGTCATGGGGGCACCCACTACCACGGGTTGGTTGTATGTGCTCGAGGCTGTGCCCTACAGCGTGAGCGGCATAAGCAACAACGGTACAGATGCTTCCAGCTATCTGGAGGTGCATCGCTACAGCGCCAGTACGGGCGCGATGGATAGCGGCTTCAAAGTGAATTTGGGCCATAGTCTGTACGACTACGGCTCGAATCTGCAGGTGCGCCGTGGCGTCTACGGAGACGACAGCATCTATGTGATGCAGACCTCCTACTACACGCCTGGCAGCAGCAATTCCAGCACATTCCCGGGCGTGCTGGTGCAGCGCTACACGCCAAGCGGAGCGCTCGACAGCCAGTACTCCGTACGAATTCCGAACACGGATCTGCAACATATCCGCTCCGTTAGTGGGATTGGCGTGTTGGTGGAGACCACGGTCTATGACGGCCCTGCCACGCAGTTGACGGGATTGCAGCGTTACAAGACAGACGGCACGCTGGATCAGCAATTTGGTGAAGGCGGTACGCTGGTGATTCCTGCGGGGAGCCAGTACACGCTGGTGCCTGCGGGGTTGGAGATCGTCAACGCCCAGGGTCAAGTCACGCTGTACGGCCCCGAGGGCCACCCGGTGAGCACTGGGACAGTGCCTGGTCTGACGTTTAACGCGGCGACCAAGACGTTCTCTATCGACACGTCCGATGAGGCGTACAACACGCTGACGGCAGGACAGACGAAGACGATCAGCACGCATTACACGGTGACGGATCAGAACGGGACGTGGGACGAGGGTGAGGTGAGGATCACGGTGACTGGGGACCGCGTGTATGAGGGGGGAAGTGCCAAGGGTACGCTCAGCACGGGACTCGACCAGGTGTTCATACGTGACACGGCTGGGGATGATGCGGTTGATGTGAACATGACGCATGGGTTGCGTGCGGTGGGCAAGGATTCTTTGGGCCGCACGTATGTGGTGAACTGGAATGAGGTGTACAGCTCCAATCTGGCGGCGGGCACTTCACCAACGGGCCAGGTGCAGGTGCACCGGCTGTTGAGCACGGGCGCGCTGGATACGACCTATGAGGTGAATTTGCCGTCGGATTCTGGGGAGTTGAGTTTCACGACAGGAGTCGGGACTAGCAATTACAAGATTCGTGGCGTTGGTAATGATGGTGTCGTGTATGTGCAGCACTCCAGCAGCACGATTAACGCACTTGAAAAGTACGTCAGCAGTCCGAGCGGGATTCAATCGGGGGGTAACTCGCAGCCTGTGTCGACGCGGGATACAGCGTACAACGTGACTTTGGATAGCAAGACGTCGGTGATTCAAGGCACCAGTGACGGCAAGCTGTATGTGCGCAGCGATGAGGGATCTAATGCTGAGATCAAGCGTTACAACGCGGACGGCACGGTGGATACGACATGGGCGACTGGGACGAGTAACAAGCTGGTTCTGACGGGCGTGAATACGTCGACGACTGTGGGAGGTGT
>RFTK01000239.1 GCA_009923505.1 Betaproteobacteria bacterium | reverse complement strand
TGCCCACCTGGTTCGATTGGGCGCTGTGGTCGGCCTATTGGCGGCCCGATGCCCAGGCCTGCCGGGCGGTTGAGGTGGGTGCTTGCTGGGGTGTGGTGGCCGAAAAATACCGCCTCATCATTTTCGGCCGCTACCCCTTCGAGGAGCAATGGCGTCCTCTGGTGGCGACGCTCTTGATGCTCACGCTGATCGTGATCAGCTGCACCCGCGCATTCTGGCGCGCATCCCTGGCCGCGGTCTGGGTCATCGGCTTGGTGGTTTTTTTCTGGTTGATGCTCGGTGGCCTGGGCTTGAGCCGGGTCGAGACCGACCGTTGGGGCGGCCTGCCTCTGACGCTCTTGCTGGCCACCTTGTCGATTGCCATGGCCTTTCCATTGGCCTTGCTGGTGGCCCTGGGGCGGCGCTCGGACTTGCCGGCCATACGCACGGTCTGCACCTTGTATGTGGAGTTGATCCGGGGCGTGCCGCTGATCTCGGTGCTGTTCATGGCTTCCTTCATGTTCCCCCTGTTCATGCCGCAGGGCACCAAGATTGATGTGCTGCTGCGGGTGCTGGCCGGGATCACCCTGTTTGCCGCTGCTTATCTGGCCGAGGTCATCCGCGGCGGCCTGCAGGCCATCCCGAAGGGGCAGGTTGAGGCGGCCGCCTCGCTGGGCCTGTCGTACTGGCAGACGCAGCGCAAGATCGTTTTGCCGCAGGCTCTGGCCATGGTGGTGCCGGGCATCATGAACAACTTCATTGCCATTTTCAAGGACACCTCTTTGGTGACCATCGTCAGCCTGTATGAGCTGACCGGCTCGCTGGGTCTGGCCCTGAACTCCGACGCCGATTGGCGGCCCTACAAGATTGAGGGCTATGTCTTTATCGCACTGATTTATTTCGCCTTCTGCTTTGCCATGTCGCGCTACAGCCAGTGGGTTGAGCAGCAGGTCAACCGTGGCAAGCAGCGCTGATTCTTCGAGCAGGTTTCATCATGAGCACACCGATTATTTCTTTCGACAAAGTCAACAAGTGGTACGGCAATGATTTTCACGTGCTGCGCGACATTGATTTGAATGTGGCCAAGGGCGAGCGCATCGTCATTTGCGGGCCCTCAGGCTCAGGCAAGTCCACCCTGATCCGATGCATCAACCGATTGGAAGAGCATCAGCAGGGGCGCTTGACGGTCGACGGCATTGAGTTGAGCGACGACCTCAAGGCCATCGACACCGTGCGCAAGCAAGTCGGCATGGTGTTCCAGCAGTTCAACCTCTTTCCGCATTTGACAGTACTGGAAAACCTCACCCTATCCCCCATGTGGGTGGGCAAGCTGCCCAAGAAGGAGGCTGAGGAGCGGGCCATGGCGCAGTTGCAGCGGGTGCGCATTGCCGAGCAGGCCAGCAAGTACCCCTTGCAGCTCTCAGGCGGCCAGCAGCAGCGAGTAGCCATTGCCCGCGCGCTGTGCCTGACCCCTAAGATCATGTTGTTCGATGAGCCCACCTCGGCGCTTGACCCCGAAATGATCAAGGAAGTGCTCGATGTGATGGTCGAGCTCGCCGGCCAGGGCATCACCATGCTGTGCGTGACTCACGAGATGGGATTTGCAAAGGCGGTGGCCGATCGGGTGATCTTCATGGACCAGGG
>RFTK01000238.1 GCA_009923505.1 Betaproteobacteria bacterium | reverse complement strand
GGGCAGGATTGCAGGACGGTAATTTGATGTTGGCCGGGTATGGGGTGGATCCTCAGTCGGAACCGGCATCAAAGTGCCAAAAAAATGTGATAGACCAAGGTCTTCACTAACTCCGCAGAGGATCCGAGATGAATCGTAATACAGGGATGCACGCAGGCCAAGTCATTGGCTGGATGAGCGGTCTGCAGGTGGTGGGGATGGACATAGCCAAAAGCGTGTTCCAGCTCTACACGGTGGACATGAAGACGGGCGAGTTGCGCGACAAGCGGCTCAAGCGGGACAAGGTGCTGGAGTATTTCAGGCTCATGGCCCCTGCGATGGTGGCGATGGAGGCTTGCGGCGGGGCGCACCACTGGGCGCGGCAGCTGCAAAAGCTTGGCCACCATGTTCGCCTGGTACACGCGCAGGCGGTCCGGCCCTTTGTGCAGGGCAACAAGACCGATGTGACTGATGCGCGGGCGATCTGGCTGGCGGTGCAGCAGTCGGGCATGCGCTTTGTGGCGGTCAAGACTGAGGCGCAGCAGGCGGCCTTGACGCTGCACCGTCAGCGCCAGCAGCTGATCAAGATGATCACGATGCAGCTCAACGGCTTGCGCGGCCTGCTCTACGAGTTTGGGGTGACTTTGCCCCTGGGGCGCAAGGCGATGCTGGCGCAGGTGGTCGGTGCCATCGACTCTGTGGCCCCGGTGCTACCCAAGATGACGGTCGACAGCTTGCTGCAGCAGGTCCAGCGAATTGTTCAGCTGCGCCAGGCCGTCGACGAGGTGGAGGTCAGTCTGAAGCAACTGATTAGTCAAGATCGGCAAATGCAGCGGGCGCTGAGCATCCCTGGGGTGGGCATACTGAGCGCCACGGCCGCTGTGGCCACCATGGGCGACCCGCACCACTTCAAGTCAGGCCGAGAGTTCTGCGCCTGGCTGGGGCTGGTGCCGCGGCAAGAGGGCACGGGCGGCAAGGTCAAGCTGCTGGGCATCAGCAAGAGGGGCGACAAGTACGTTCGCACGCTGCTGGTACACGGGGCGCGGGCGGTGTTGTTGCGCAAGGGCCAATCGTCGGATTGGCAAACTGAGCTTCAAAAGAGAAGGCACAAGAACGTAGCGGTCGTAGCCCAGGCGGCCAAGATTGCCCGCACGATCTGGGCCGTGCTGGCCAAGGATCAGGACTACCAGGCCAATCACAAGAGCGTGCGGCCGCAGCACAGCAGTGCGGCTGCACAAGAGCCCAGCCAGGACGGGAGCCCGACTTGCCCACCGCGGCGGTCGTTCGTCGCAGGCGACGCCCGCCGCCGTGGACAAGTCTCGTGAGCACCGGCACCGCCGCGGGCGGGTCGGGGCAGGACCGTCATGCACTGAGGTGACGTGATGAGTCATTGAACGATTAAGGAAAGAATCCAGCCTTTAGAAGGCTGGCAGGCAGCAAAGCAGATGATGTGAAACAGGTCAGACCTGGACAGGCTAAACCTAACGGCGCGATGGACATCAATAGTCCGAGTAGGAGATTGAGGCGCTTGTCCGCAAATGAGCATCAGGGCCACGGGAATCAACCAACCATCCCGAAACAAGGCCGGATATAAGGATGCAGCCGACTTCTTCACAAAATCGAGCAAAACCGCTTGTCAGCCGGGAGGCATCCATATAAGC
>RFTK01000237.1 GCA_009923505.1 Betaproteobacteria bacterium | reverse complement strand
CAAGGTGATACTGGTGCTCAAGGTGATACCGGTGCTCAAGGTGATACTGGTGCCCAAGGTGATACTGGTGCTCAAGGTGATACCGGTGCTCAAGGTGATACTGGTGCCCAAGGTGATACTGGTGCTCAAGGTGATACTGGTGCTCAAGGTGCAACTGGTGCTCAAGGTGATACTGGTGCTCAAGGTGATACTGGTGCCCAAGGTGATACTGGACATCAAGGTGCAACTGGACATCAAGGTGATACTGGACACCAAGGTGCAACTGGACATCAAGGTGATACCGGTGCTCAAGGTGATACCGGACATCAAGGTGCAACTGGACATCAAGGTGATACCGGTGCTCAAGGTGCAACTGGACATCAAGGTGATACCGGACATCAAGGTGCAACTGGACATCAAGGTGATACCGGACATCAAGGTGCAACTGGACATCAAGGTGATACCGGACCTCAAGGAGCTACTGGGCCGTCAGGTTCAGCTGGTCCTCAAGGTATTGATACTGGACCGCAAGGAGCTACTGGGCCTCAAGGAGCTACTGGGCCGTCAGGCTCAGCTGGTCCTCAAGGTACTGATACTGGGCCTCAAGGTGATACTGGGCCTCAAGGAGCTACTGGGTCACAAGGCTCAGCTGGACCTCAAAGTACTGATACTGGGCCTCAAGGAGCTACTGGGCCTCAAGGTGATACTGGACATCAAGGTGATACCGGTGCTCAAGGTGCAACTGGACATCAAGGTGATACCGGACATCAAGGTGATACTGGACATCAAGGTGCAACTGGACATCAAGGTGATACCGGTGCTCAAGGTGCAACTGGACATCAAGGTGATACCGGATCTCAAGGTGCAACTGGACATCAAGGTGATACCGGATCTCAAGGTGAAACTGGACATCAAGGTGATACCGGACATCAAGGTGATACCGGATCTCAAGGTGAAACTGGACATCAAGGTGAAACTGGACATCAAGGTGATACCGGTGCTCAAGGTGATACCGGTGCTCAAGGTGCAACTGGATCTCAAGGTGAAACTGGACATCAAGGTGATACCGGACATCAAGGTGATACCGGACATCAAGGTGCAACTGGATCTCAAGGTGAAACTGGACATCAAGGTGATACCGGACATCAAGGTGCAACTGGACATCAAGGTGATACCGGAGATCAAGGTGCAACTGGACATCAAGGTGATACCGGAGATCAAGGTGCAACTGGACATCAAGGTGATACCGGACATCAAGGCGCAACAGGACATCAAGGTGCTACAGGACCACAAGGTGCTACAGGAGCTCAAGGTGCTGTAGGGCCTCAAAGCAACGAAACAGGTCCTCAAGGCGCAACAGGTCCTCAAGGCGCTACAGGAACTCAAGGTGACAGAGGTCGTGCTGGAACTACTGGACCTCAAGGTGCAACAGGTGAGACAGGTAACAGAGGACCTCAAAGTAATTCCACAGGTCCTCAAGGTGCTACTGGTCCTCAAGGTGCTACAGGATCTCAAGGTGCTACAGGTTCTCAAGGTACTGCAGGACCTCAAAGCACCGCTACAGGTCCTCAAGGCGCTACAGGTCCTCAAGGCGCTACAGGTCCTCAAGGCAGAACTGGTGAAAATGGAGATCCAGGTCCTTTAGGTGCAACAGGTGAGACAGGTAACAGAGG
>RFTK01000236.1 GCA_009923505.1 Betaproteobacteria bacterium | reverse complement strand
GGGGTCTCCTCGTTTTCAGTGCAATAAGTGACGGTACGCAAAGCTAGCACTGGCGCGGGGGTGGTCTGGGTAGACCGTTGATTTCATTGACTTTCCTGTTCGCTTTGTAAACGGGTATGGTGGCCTCCCACTTTTGAGGTTCACGATGCAGGGTTGGCACACAACGTTTTTGGGGATGCGTGGGCTCCCCCGCGATATCAGCGACTTCGAGATGAAGGCATTTTTCACCTTCGATGGTGCCGAGCGCGACGCAATCAATGCACGCCGAGGTGATTCCCACAAGCTTGGTCTGGCGCTCCATATTGGTTTCCTGCGCATGAGTGGGCGTTTGCTCGGTGCCTTTCGGGTAATTCCAGTAGCCTTGTGGCGCCACCTTGGCAACGAGCTTGGCATTGCAGCACCAGAAGTCGCCTCGCTGAGAGCCATGTATGAACGCGGGCGCACGCTATTCGATCACCAACAAGTAGCCTGCACGGTCCTTGGATTCCAGTGGATGAGCGAGCACCAGCGCCGCTCACTGGTACGTGAACTGCGCGACGAAGTGGCGCGCTGCGCCGACCGCGATCAGCTACTCGTGCGGGCGCGTCAATGGCTGTACAAGAACAAGCTGGTGATCGTGCACGAGCGGGCAATTCGGACACTGATTGCGGCGGCACTTGCCCAGCTTGAAGTTGAAACAGGCACCGCCATCGCCGCCAGCGTTGATCCAGCAACACTTGATCGCTGGCGAGCCTCAGTTTCAGAGCTGCGCCCAGATGGACAAACCCAGCAGAGTTGGCTATGGGCTGCACCGGCGAAACACTCAACCCGCCAAATCAGCGAGGTACTGGAGCGCATCGACCTGCTTTACACGCTGGACGTTCATAAGCACCTGGCAGACATCCCCGATCTCATCTTGCGCCGCTACGCGCGCCGACTTGTCTCCAGGCCGCCCTCAGCCGGAGCCAAGATCAAAGAGCCAGCGCGCACCGTGGAGGTCGCATGCTTTCTTCGGTATTGCCTGTTCACCACCACAGACCAGTTGATCCTTATGGTGCAGCGCCGGATCGCCGATCTGTGGCGTCAGGCTGCCGCCGATGTCCCCGCTACCGTCAATTGGGCCGCAATGTACAAAACGCTGCTCGGCGAACTTGTTGCCTTGAGCGCGCAAGGTGCGGTGCCAGATGCTGAGTTGCGTGCCCGTCTTGAAGCCTTGATCACCGAAACCCAGAAACGCAAACCACCGAGCAGGGCCTCCCTGGTCCGCGAGGGATTGATTGATGGAATTCGCCCCGTGCGGTCGTTGCTCGTCGCCATTGCAAAGCTGCCCTGGCAGGCCACCGGCGAGCATCCTGCCATCGAGTACCTTGCCAAGCTGCAAGCTTTATATCTCAAAGGATCCAGAAAGCTGCCAGTTGAAGTGGTGGCACCAAGTCTGGGAATGATCTGGCAGGTTTCGATCTCCAGCCCAGACCGGGAACGGGCGTTTCAGGCGTTGGAGGTGGCCACCCTGTTTGCCCTGCGCCGCGCGGTGCGCAATGGCTCGGTCTGGATTGAGCACAGCCTGAGCTTTCGGGGTCGTGCGCGCTTGTTCTTCACGGACGAGCGTTGGCAGGCAGAGTCCAAGAAACACTATGCCCGTCTATCGTTACCCAGCAAGGCTGCCACTTTCTTGA
>RFTK01000235.1 GCA_009923505.1 Betaproteobacteria bacterium | reverse complement strand
CATCGCCCGGCTGAATGTGGATGGCTCGGTGGACACCGGGTTCACGCCCGGCGCAGGCGCGGATGGCCCGGTGCGTGGTATTGCCACCGATCCGAGCGGCCGGGTGTTCATCGTCGGGGATTTCTCCTCGGTGGACAGCGTGGCGCGGAATCGCATCGCCCGGCTTAATTCGGATGGCACGGTGGACAAGACGTTTGATCCCGGGACTGGGGCTGACGGGAGCATCAGCGCCGTGGCGGTAAATGCCGCCAGTCAGCCCGTCGTGGGCGGGGTGTTTACGAATGTGAATGGCATTGCCAGCCGCCGCCTGGCCCGGTTCAACGTGAACGGGGTGGTGGACACGACATTCGCAGTGGGGACGGGGGCGGATGAATTTGTCAGTGCGCTGGTGGTGCAGCCGGATGGCCGGGTGGTAATCGGCGGTGGTTTCACCAGCGTCAACGGGCTGGCACGCAATCGTATCGCCCGGCTGAACAGCGATGGTTCGGTAGATGCGACGTTCAATATTGGCAGCGGGGCCAATGATGTCGTTTCGGTCATCCATCTCCAGCCGACCGATGGCAGCGTGCTGATCGGCGGTTCTTTCACCGTGCTCAATGGGATGACACAGAACCATGTCGCCCGCTTGATTGGTGGCGCAAATCTGGGTTCCGGCAGTTTCGATTTCCTGAGTCCCACCTTCGTGGTCGGGGAGTTCCAGACCAACGCCATCATCACCGTGGTGCGTTCGGGCGGCACCAGCAATTCCGTGGGCGTGGATTTCATGACGATCGATGGCACGGGCACGGCGGGTGCCGATTATGGGGCGACTAACGGAACCTTGGTGTTTGCGCAGGGGGTTGCCTTGCAGAGCTTCTTGGTCCCTGTTTATGACAATACGATTGTGGATGGCAGTCGCACGGTGGGCCTAAAGTTGAGTAACCCGACGAACGGGGCGACGCTGGGGACGGTGGACAACGCGGTGTTGACGGTGTTGGATGATGACTCGGTGGTGGGTTTCAATCCACAGGCTTACAGTGTGAACGAGAATGGTGGGTCTGCTACGATCACCATTTCGCGGGCTGGCGGCATCCTCGGCAGCGTGTCGGTGGGTTACTACACTGGGGGCGGAACGGCCTCGACAAACGACTACGTGGCAATCACCAATGGCGTGGCCACCTTCACCAACGGCCAGACCACGGCGACTTTCCCTGTGTCGATCATTGACAATTTGATCGTGGATGGGAACCGGACGCTAAACCTCTACCTCACGAACGTGGTGGGCAAGGCGGTTATCGGTGGCGGCACAGCGGTGCTCACCATCGTGGACAACGAGTTTTCCGCCGGCGTGCTGCAGTTCAACCCGACCGCTTATACGGCCGCTGAATCGAGCACCAATGTCACTTTGACGGTGACGCGCACAGGGGGGCGGTCGGGGGTGGTTTCTGTTTCATACTCTATGGCCGATGGCACCGCGACCAACGGTCTGGATTATACCGGCTTGCCCGGCGTGTTGAATTTTGGCGACGGCGAGACAGCCAAGACCATCACGGTGCAGATGATCGTGGACAATCTGTTCGAGTCAGATGAAACCTTCCAAGTCATCCTGTCCAACCCCACCGGAGGAGCGGTGTTGGGTGCGGCCAGCAATGCCGTGGTGACCATCACGGACGTGGTGCTCGGTTTCCCCACAAA
>RFTK01000234.1 GCA_009923505.1 Betaproteobacteria bacterium | reverse complement strand
CGGTGGCACCAAGTCTTCGGCCCCGTGGAGGGCCACGGAGGATGTCTTGACGGCTGCGCTGCGCACGGCGACGAGCCAACCCAGGGCCAATGGCGACGCCCTCAAGCGCGAGACGGGCACGTGGGATCAGCAAACCCGCATCGACAAGTTGGTGCTGCGCTACTGGTGCAAGATTCAGACCATGGACGAGGATTCGACCACGTTCCGCGCCCTGTGCCTTAGCCTGCGCACTGTCATCGCCGACGGCGGCGCTCGGCGTGACCTCGAGGACCATAACGCGCGCATTGACCAATTGCATCGCCAACCGTGGATGCAACAGGTGTTCGCAGCGGCCAGACGGTTCGGCATCGATGCATCGCGACCGAGCATGGAGCAGCTCGTGCTGCTGCAAGTGGAGGATGAGAACGGTGAGTATATCACAGTGCCCCACCCCAGGCCTGGTCAGCCCCTACCGAGCATGCCCGCAGCACCGCGCATGCGCTTTGTGTTGCCGGACGCCGCTCCGGATGCCCTCACCGTCGGCGAGTCAGTCTGGCCCCTGCCCGCTGGTACGCTTCTGTCTATGGCGCTCCGCACCTGGGGACCTGAGCTCCACGACGCGTGCTTCAAGGCTCTGGAAAAACGGGGCAACAAGCGGCGTCAAGAATTGGTTCGGGCCGCACTGGTAGCCGACACTAGTGCCTCGGGATGTGCGGCGCGCTACAGTGCAACAGCTCTCTCGGCGTCCTTTAAGCAGCCCTACCTGTATCTCCTCAATCGCGCTGACGTGAGCCGCATGTTGCAGGCCCGTCTTGGGCGCGTACCGATAGAAGAGTTCAAGCGCGAGTCGCCTCGTGGACCGCTACCGCGCATAGTCGACCGGCTGGAACGTTGCTGCTACAATTGTGCGCCAATCGACGGTATAGCCGGCGTGTACCCGGCCGAGACGCTGTCGCACGTCCTTCTTCGATGCCCCGTGTACGCGGAGGCCCGTGCTGCGGCCGTGCAGCAGCTTTGTACCCTGGCCGTCGACCCCGCTGCGTGCGCAATTGCGACGGCTGCCCGCGCCCAGGTGCCCAGCTTTTCTGGCGCACACGCTGAAACGGCGCTGTTTGTCGCCTTCCGGCTCTGTATGGGCGTCGGCCCCGCCCCGCCACCATCCCACTACCCGGCGCCGCCACCACGCGCCGGCGCCGCCACCGCTTCGGGGACGCCCGAGGAGCTCGCGGCGCAGGCCAAGCGCGCGTCGCCTGATTTTGTCTACGACCACAAGACGGCTGTTGCGACGGCCGCCTGGGTGGCCGCGCTTATGCGTGAGTGGGACGATCGCGTTCGTACCGAGTACAACGTGGTCATGGGCCTGTCCCCGGGCTTTGTTCTGGCCAGGGCCATGACGGCCTACGTGGCAACAGTATTTCGCTTGCGGCGTTGCCGTCTGCAGGCAACTGCTGACTTTGCATCGCGGACGCGCGACGCACCGGCGCCGGCCCCTGCTGCGGGCGCCCCTCTACTTGATTTGGTTCCTAGTCCTTCTGGTTAGCTGTCCCATCAAGTCGACCACAGGCGCGGTGGGCGTCCTGCCTGCCCTACCCGACATTCGTGAAGGAACCTGTGTTGTTGATTGTTTTTGGTTAATGCGCGGTTTATTCTGTTCATGTCATAGTACCATCATTTGCTTTTTTTGTACAAAAATTTGTTTTTT
>RFTK01000233.1 GCA_009923505.1 Betaproteobacteria bacterium | reverse complement strand
CCGCCCACGTCACTGAGCAGGGTTTTGGCCAAGGTGTTGTCGGTCACCGCAGTGACCAGCCCGTAGTCCTTCATGGGAAACAGGGTCAATTTGAAGTCGAGGTTGGTGAAGCGCGTGACTTTCTGGTCCCCGTAGCCTCCGCCGTTGCCATCCCCAGGCGGATGCGGAACATCCAGCAGGCCGTGTGGGGAGGCGGGGTTTCCGTAACTCCCGACGATCATGAAGGGGTGGTACTTCCCGGCAGTGTCCTTCTCGTTGGTGAAGTAGACGTAGGGCACCAGGTTCTGACCGGGCGTGCCGTCGGAAATAGCGTCGCTCCCCAATGTGGTGGCCAGCGCCGCGTCGCGGAAGGCCGTGTACACAGCGGGCGCATAGCGCAATTTCTCACCCGAGGCCTCTACGGTCGTCTTGATGCTGGCCAGCAGCGTATCGGCGGCCGATTTCGTGCCGGCATCGCTGCCTGCCACGGCCACCTGGGCCTTGTAGGCGGCGTTCACACCCGTGGCGATGAGGCCACTGGCCCCTTCCGTAGCGGCTACAGGGTTCTTAAAGATAAAGGATGCGGTGGCGTTGGGTGCGTACGGCACCGCTGCCGGGTTCATCGCGGTGGGGATACCGAAATCCAGCGGGGAGTCGAAGATGTACAGCGGGGTGGCCTGTGCGGAGGTGGTGACGAGCGCAAAGGCTCCGCTGGTCAGCTTCACGTACTGGTTGACGCCCGCGAAGGCGGCATCTTCGGTGTAGCTCGCGGCGTAGGTGGTGGCGTCGTAGGTGTAGAGGTAGCGCTTGCGAGCTTGAAGCAGGTGGGTGGTGGCGTCGTAGCTGAAGGTAACGTAACCGTAGGTGACCGAGGCCTTGCCGAAGTTGTTGCGGAACTTCAGCTTGAGGCTGTCAGTGGGGTCGGCGTCCAGCGACTGGTTGGGATGGAGGTGGGCATCCAGGCGAAAGGTGCCCGTGCCATCGCCCACTGCCTGCACCAGCTTGCTGAGCACGGTCTGGACGGTGGGGCTGGCGGGGATGACGGTACCCTCGACGGCAAAGCCCGTGGTGGCGCTGTAGGTGCCGGTAACGGCCAAAGCAGCAGCGCCGGACGGTGTCCATTAGCAGCGCCGATGGCAACCGCGACGGCCCGCTGGCGTCCGCTGCTGCGCAAGGTTATCCGTCAAGCTCCTCACCTTCTGGTGATGATGCGAGTAACCTCTGAATGAAAGGCTCGACGACAGCGGCGAACGCTGACTCGGCGCATATCTGCTCAGGTGGTCGGTCATCCAACCATCCGTTCGCAAGCGGACCAAACGCGATGTGAAACCGCCGTTCTGTCCACATCCAGATGATTGAAATGGAACAATGTTGGGCGCACTCGCGGTAGGTCGGAGAGGTGGTGACATGAAAGCGCCAAAGCGATGTGAAAGCAAAAAGCTGCGGTGCGACTGGGAGCGTCTGGAGATGCTGCACGGCACGAACCATCGGCATCCATTCTTGGTCTGGACTCGTGCGATGCTGCTGATACTCCTCATAACACTCGACATGGCTCTGATGCTGGAGTGCGGCCCACATACGCGATGACGCTTAACATTGATTAGACCAAAGTCCCTGCACGGCCCCGCGCATGATGGAAGTTGGCGGTTGGCATGTTCAGGATGGGGGGAGGAAACCAGCCCCGCGCCGGTTTGGGAAGGCT
>RFTK01000232.1 GCA_009923505.1 Betaproteobacteria bacterium | reverse complement strand
AAAGCGATGTGAGATTCCATGAAACTGGCCATGAAGTAGTAGCTGTGGTCATATCCGGGGCGCAGCGTCAGGGTCAGGGGATGGCCTGCCTTTGCACAAGCGTCTTGCAGCAATTGCGGTCGCAGTTCACCGGCCAAGAATTCATCACCCTGCCCCTGATCGACCAGCAAATGCTGCTTGTGCTGAGTCCTGGCCACCAACTCGCAACTGTCCCATTGCGCCCAAGCACCGCGGTCTTCCCCCAGATAGCTTGTAAATGCTTTTTGACCCCAGGGAACCTGGCTAGGGGCGACGATGGGTGAAAAAGCCGACACGCTGCGGTAACGGCCTGGGTTCCTCAGGGCGATCATCAGGGCGCCATGGCCGCCCATGCTGTGTCCAAAAATCGAGCGCACGCCAGCACGCGCCGCCGCAAAGTGCGACTCCACCAGAGCGGGCAGCTCCGACACCACGTAGTCATACATGCGAAAGTGCTCCGCCCAAGGCGCTTGGGTCGCGTTGATATAAAAACCTGCACCCTGGCCCAGGTCATAGGCGCCCACATCGGGCACGCCCGGCCCGCGAGGGCTGGTGTCAGGTGCCACCAGAATCAGGCCGTGCCTGGCCGCATACTGCTGGGCGCCCGCCTTGGTGATGAAGTTTTGTTCCGTGCAGGTCAGGCCCGAGAGCCAGTAGAGCACCGGACAAGCGGCATGCCCACCCTGGGCCTGAGGCGGCAGGTAAACCCCAAAACGCATCTCGCAATGCAGGCTGCTCGAGCGGTGTTTCCAGACCTGCTGGCTGCCACCAAAGCAGGCATGCTGCTCAATGCATTCCATGGTGCTCAGAGCAAACCTTTGCTCTTGGCCACATGGGTGGAGATGGCTTCCATCAGCGCCGGCGAGAGGCAGTCGTAGGCCGGCAAGCCCAACTCGTTCAGGCGGGCACGGATGCCGGGCATGGCGCTCGGGGGCGTACCGCTTTCGATGACCGAGGCGACAAACCCGGCAAAGCCGGGCCCCTCCCAGCCCTCGTCGGGTGAGAGTTCAGTATGGATAAAGTCCAGACCGTAAAAGGGATGGGCTTTGTTTTCAATGCGTCCAAACATATGGGTCCCGCACACCTTGCAGGCATGGCGCTGTATGGTGGCCGAAGCGTCAACCACCATGAGCTTTTCGCCATGGGCGGTGATGCTGAGCTTGTCGCGGGGAACCACCCCCACCACTGAGAACACCGCGCCCGAGGGCTTCCAACATTTGGTGCAACCGCAAGCATGGTTGTGCGCCACCTGGGAATCGACCCGAATCTCGACCGCGTCGGTGGCGCAGTGGCAGCGCAGACGGCCCCCACCAAAGCCTGCATTGCCTTTTTTAATGCCACCATCGACGGCTGGATGAATTGCCACACTGGCCATGACTTGCTCCTTGAGTTGCAAATAAAACTGCGCGCAGAAAACGGCTGCGTACCGACCTGCTGAGTCCAGGCTAGACCTGAGGCTTGAATTTAGAAATGAATCACCGTCCGTATCGACTTGCCCTCGTGCATCAGATCGAAGGCCTCGTTGATGCGATCAAGCGGCAGCTTGTGGGTGATGAAAGGGTCAAGCTCGATATCGCCGCGCATCGCGTCCTCAACCATTCCCGGCAGTTGAGTACGTCCACGCACCCCTCCAAACGCACTACCCCGCCAAACACGGCCGGTCACCAGTTGAAAAGGTCTGGTTGATATTTC
>RFTK01000231.1 GCA_009923505.1 Betaproteobacteria bacterium | reverse complement strand
GGTCTGTGCGGGGTCCATAGAGGGGTCTTTGTCTGGCGCTGGCCGGATGACCGGGCACAAGCGCGTCCCGCAGGGTAGCGGATTTGGCCCCGGGCGGTGGGCCAGGTCGTCAATAGCCGACCCCAGCTTGAACCAAGATTTGCGGAGATCGGCACAAAAACTCACGAATCCTGTCGAGCGATCAATCTATTGCCCTTCAGGCGCTAACCATTGATACACAAATTAACCATATATCGCTATCATGGGCCGTAGGGGTGGGTGGCTCATGCTGGATCCAAAAATTGAAACACTGTTGCAGGCGTTGGCCACAGATATGGCGTTTCTGGCGGTAACGTCCCAACGCGTGGTGTAAGTCCACAGCCCGGACAGGCTGAGTTACACGGACTCAGCGAGCCACTGCAGCCAGCCGAGTAGGCAAAGTATCGCTCAGGGTCTGCAGGCCCTCAAGTTGCATGTATCTGCGGTTCAAGCTCCACTCGTCGTTTTGCTCGAGCATCATGGCTCCTACCAGTCGGGTGATAGATGCATCATTGGGGAAGATGCCCACCACGTTGGTGCGTCGCTTGATCTCCGCGTTGAGCCGCTCCAGCGGGTTGGTGCTGTAGATCTGAGGCCAGTGCGCCCGGGGGAATGTCATGAAGGCCAGCACATCGTGCTCAGCCTCGTCCATCAAGGCGCTGAGCTTAGGGAACTTGGCGCGCAGTTGGTCGGCTACGGCGCGCCATTGCTGGCGAGCGGCCTCTGGAGAGTCCTGCACGAACGCTGTGCCGATGGCGGCCGAGACCATGCGCCGCTGGGTTTTGCCGGCGTGAGCCAGGGCGTTGCGCATGAAGTGCACGCGGCAGCGCTGCCAGGTGGCCTTCAAGACCTTGGCGGCAGCAGCTTTGAGGCCCTCGTGGCTGTCGCTGATGACCAACTTGACGCCGCGCAGGCCGCGCCGGTTCAAGCTGCGCAGGAACTCAGTCCAAAACGGCTCAGCCTCACTGGCGCCAACTTTGAGGCCCAGGACCTCGCGCTGGCCTTCTGTGTTGACCCCCACAGCGACTATTACGGCCACACTCACGATGCGACCAGCCTCTCGGGTTTTGACATAGGTGGCGTCGACCCAAAGGTAGGGCCAGTCGCCCTCAATGGTGCGATTGAGGAAGGCGCCCACACGCTCATCGAGCTCGGCGCACAGGCGGCTGACCTGGCTCTTGGAGACACCGCTCATGCCCAGGGCCTTGACCAGATCGTCGACCGAGCGAGTGGAGATGCCCTGCACGTAGGCCTCCTGGATGACGGCCGTCAGCGCCTTCTCCGCTGTGCGCCGGGGCTCCAGGAACTCGGGAAAGTAGCTGCCTTGGCGCAGCTTGGGGATCTTCAGGGCGACTGTGCCGGCACGGGTGTCCCACTGGCGCTCGCGGTAGCCGTTACGGCTGTTCAGGCGCTCAGGGTTTTTCTCGTCATATCCGGCGCCGCAGCGGCCTTCAACGTCCATATCCATGAGGCGTTGAGCCATGAACTGCACCATCTGGCGCAGCATATCGACATCAGCGCCCTTGTCGGCGAGTTCGAGCAAGGCAGAATTGGGATTGGTCATCGTGTTTCCTTTCAGGTTGGTGTGTGGTAACCCAACCATATCCGGATTCACGATGGCCACCCCCCAAAGGGGCGACCGATGCGCGGCAAGCCGCTTCGGGCTACGCCCTCAGCGCCTTGCCGCGCATCAAGAACTTACACCACTTCCCGGGACATTAAC
>RFTK01000024.1 GCA_009923505.1 Betaproteobacteria bacterium | reverse complement strand
GGAGTGGCCAGCGGCAAGGGCGGCGTTGGCAAGACCACGGTCTCCATCAACCTCTCTGTTGCACTCGCTCAGCGGGGTGCGAAGGTGATGCTGTTTGACGCGGATCTCGGTTTGGCCAATGCGCAAATTGCCTTGGGTGCGCGTGCACCCTACAACCTGGGCCATTTTCTGTCGGGTGAGAAATCGCTGGACGACATTACCGTCACCACGCGCCAGGGGATTCGTCTGATTCCCGGCGCATCGGGCATGCAAGAGCTGGCTGCACTGAGTTCCATGCAGGCCGCCACCATCGTGCAAGCCTTCAGTGGCATGGCCGGTGATGTGGATTACCTGATTGTGGACATTGCCGCAGGCATCTCGCCCTCGGTGCTGTCATTCCTGGGGGCCTGCCAGCGTCGCTACATTGTGGTCAAGGACGACCCGTCGTCGATCGCTGACGCCTACGGCACCATCAAGGTGCTGAGCCAGCAGATGAATTTAGATGAAATCTATCTGCTGCCCAACATGGTGGGCAGTCAGTCGGAGGGCTGGCGCTTGTACCAGCGACTCAACGATGTGTGCGTGAAATTTCTCGGCAGCACCTTGCATTACCTGACTGCCATCGAATCCGATGAAATGGTGTTGACGGCGCTGCGCAAATACCAGTCCGTGCTGGAGTTTGCGCCGGGCACGGCAGCCACGCGTGACTTTCGGCGTCTGGCCGAGCTGACCACCCAATTGCACCCCATCGATCAAGCATCGGGTGGCCTGCAATTCTTCATGGAACGGCTGATTCAACACAGTCCGGAGGCATCATGAGAGTGCTATCTCCGATCAAACAGTACAAACAGCAGGAAACGTCGCACGGCGAGGACCTGGTGATGCGTCACCTGGGACTGGTCAAACGGGTGGCCCTGCACCTCAAGGCGCGCGTGCCAGCCTTCATGGAACTCGACGAGATGATCCAGGTGGGCATGGTGGGTTTGCTGGAAGCGGCCCGTGCCTACGACGTCTCCAAAGGCGTTGATTTTGAAAACTTCGCTCACAGCCGTGTGCGTGGGGCCATGTTGGACGAGGTACGACGCTTGTCTTTTCTGCCGCGCTCGGCGGTGGCCTTCAACAAATCTCACAATGAGACCGTGCACGTGCTGGCCTCAGAGTTGGGACGCACCCCCACGCAGGCTGAAATCGCCGAATTCATGGGGCTGGAGATCGAGGAATTCCACAAAGACCGCGGCAAGGCCTTGCAGTTTGAAACCTATTCGCTGGAAGTGCTGACCGAAGAGGTCATGAACATCGCCGACGACAAATCGCAGCAACCCGACGCGATAGTCGAACATGCTGAATTCATGGATGCGGTCACCGCGGCCATCGAAACTTTGCCCGAGCGTGAGCAACTGGTCATGCAGTTGTACTACGTGGAGGAGATGAACCTCAAGGAAATTGGCGAGGTGTTGAGTGTGAGTGAGTCTCGCATCAGCCAGATCTTGTCGGCTGTGGTGAAAAAAATCCGCATTGAGTTGAAACTCGCGCCCGACACGCCACCCGGGCCCAAGCGTCAAGCATCATGAGCAATTTCTTTCAGCTCTTTGTGGCCTGGGGCGTCCTGTTGCTGGTCGTCCTGAGTTTTTATTTGATCGACAAGATCAACGTCATCTATCGAAAGTACACAGGCCCTGAAATACCCAAGACCTATAACGACGGACTGTTTGCTGATCTGACGGGTAAAGCTCTGTGGGACGCGATGAGCGGCATCCCAACGCCGGGTTATCCGGCCGATCTGGTTGACAAACTTCGGCCCCACTACGAACCGGTGATTCGTCAACATATCGAGCATGTATTCATGCAAGGTCGACAAGATGGAGCCAAGGGCACCCCAAATGTGCCGTCCAATGTTGGCACATTCCCCACGCCTCGTGGCTCGCTGGAATCCTGGCTTCCCATGCACCATGTGTCCAGCCTCTATCAAGTGGGGTTTGACGATGCGCAGCATCCTGAGCAATGGCTCGTCAATCAGCAGACCCTGGATCAGGTAGTGGCCATGTTGTATGCCCGCACCGGCTTGATCCTGTCAGAGCCCTATTCAAGCCATCTGATGGAGCGTAAGTTGCCTGAGTTGGGCGATGAATTGTCCAACGAAGGCGCGCAGGCAGAGACGGCGCAAGCGTCTGACCCCGCCGTGCTGACCCATGAAACCCAGACAGCCACACTTGAGGCTGAGTCCAGCCTGTCGCCACCGTCTCAGCAGGTGCCGGCATGAAATTGATGAAGAGAGGGAACATCCCCTGCACCTGTTGGCTCTGGCCTCAAGTTGCTGGAGTTGATTCCGATCATTCAGGGGTACAGTCTTGTATCCGGGAATGAAAACCATGCGACCCAATCTAAAAGCCATTGAGAGTTACGGCGACGTCAAAGTCACCACCGGCGTGTCCAATGCCAACAGCATCGAGTTGATTCAGATGCTGTTTGACGGTTTGCTCGAGAGCCTGTCGGCTGCCCGAGGGCATATCCAGCACGGTGCCATTGCCGAAAAATCCAAAGCACTGGGCCGTGCCAGCCGTATCGTGCTGGGCCTGCAAGGCGCGCTGGATTTCACCCAGGGCGGCGAATTGGCCAGCAATCTGAATGAACTGTATAGTTATGTGACCAAGCGGATCTTCCACATCAATGTGCGCAATGATCTGGAAGCCTTGGATGAAATTTATGGTTTGATGAGCGAAATCCGGGAAGCCTGGAACGAAGTGCCTGCCCTCGTGCCGGCGTCGTCCAAGTCCCCTCGCTCCTTGAATTGATTCGGCGGGTCGGGCACTGGCCTGATCCGTCCTGACCGTCTAGGCTGCGCTCCCTTGGGACCGAATGCCGGGACTTAGTGGAGTGGATGAATGAATGCAGTAGGACTTCTCGTACTGTTCGGTTGCGTGTTTGGTGGGTACATCATGGCCGGTGGCAAGATGGCGCCCATCATCAAGGCCGCGCCGATTGAAACCTTCATCATTGCCGGCGCCGCAGCGGGCGCCATGTTGGTGGGCAACAGCATGGTGGTCATCAAGAGCGCCATGGGGGGCCTGGGCAAGGTCTTCAAGGGCTCACGCTACAAAAAGGAAGATTACCTCGCGGTGATGTTCCTGGTGGCCAAAATATTGAAAACGCTCAAGGCGGAAGGGGCGGTGGCGCTTGAAGCGCACATCGAAAACCCAGAGTCCAGTGCCATCTTTGCCGAATACCCGGCCATCATGCATGACCACGGTCTGCTGCATTTGATCTGCGACACCGTGCGTTTGATGGTGGTGTCCTCCAGCAACCTCAGCCCCTATGCCGTTGAAGACGTGATGAATGCGTCAATCAAACTGCACCACCACAACGAACTCAAGGCCGCCGAAACCTGGGCCGGTATTGAAGGCGCCTTGCCTGCGCTGGGCATTGTGGCCTGCGTGTTGGGTGTGGTGAAAACCATGGGCGCGATTGACCAACCGCCACCTGTGCTGGGGGCTCTGATCGGCTCGGCGCTGGTAGGTACCTTCCTGGGCGTGTTCATGGCCTACGGTATTGCTGGCCCCTTTGCCAACCGCATCAAGCAGGTGGTGGACGAAGAGGGTGAGATGTACAAGATGGTGATGCAACTGATCATCGCCAACCTGCACGGCCACCCCATGCCCTTGGTGATTGAAGCCGCGCGTGTGTGCATCAGCCACCACAACCAGCCGTCCTTTGCCGAGGTGTTTGACGGCATGCGAGGCAAGTAACCATGGCTGACGAGAAGGAAGCCGCACCCGCAGACGCTGGCGCAGAGAATGCCGACGCGGCGCCTGCCGCGGAAGCACCTGCGCCTGAAGCGCCTGCGGCCAATGCGCCCGTCATCGTCATCAAGAAGGTGATCGATGAAGGCCATGGCGGGGCTCACGGTGGCGCCTGGAAAATCGCGCTGGCGGACATGATGACGGCCATGATGGCCTTCTTTCTGCTCATGTGGCTGCTCGGTGCTTCCAATGAAGACCAGCGCAAGAGCATTGCCGACTACTTCCGTCCCAGCTCCCACAGCCTGAATCCGTTTGGTCAGCTGGCCGGTTCCAACGGCGTGCTGGGAGGACGTTCCATCATCGACCCCGACGCCTTTCCCTATGCGGCGCGCCAGACCGGTTTGCTTGAGCGCCTGACACCGCGCAGCGAGGGCGGCCCCAACCCGGACACCGACCCTGGCCCCGAGAATGAAAACCCGGCCGATCCGGACAAGCTCACACCCGAGCAGAAAAAGCAAATCGCAGCCCAAGCCGATGCTGAAAATTTCCAGAAACTGGAAAAAGAAATCAAGCAAAAGCTATCGGAGAACAAACGCCTGGAGCAACTCAAGGATCAGGTAGCGATTTCGCGTGACAAGGACGGCTTGCGGATCGAGATCATCGACAAAGCAGACTTTGCCATGTTCCCCAGTGGTTCCAACAACATGCAGGGCAAGGCCGCGGCGTTGATCAAGGAAGTGGCCAACTCACTGGCCACCATGCCCAACAAGGTCGCCATTCGTGGTCATACCGATTCGGTGCCCTTCCAAAGTGCCGAAGGCCGCAACAACTGGAGTTTGTCGGCTGAGCGTGCCGAAGCGACGCGTCAGTTGTTGGAGAAAAACGGTATTCCGCCCGATCGTTTCACCCGTATCGAGGGCGTGGCCGACACCGACCCGTTCAACCCCAAGGACGCTCGCGACCCGCGCAACCGCCGCATGAGTATCACGGTGTTGAACCAGGATCCAAACTGAGTCGCTGACATCAAGCCGAGCGCAACTCGTACTTGTTGATCTTTTCAATCAGCGTGGTGCGTTGCAGATTCAGCAGTTTGGCTGTGCGTGAAACATTGCCCTGGGCGCGTTGCAGGGCCTGTTCAATCATGCTGCGCTCGATTTCGGCGAGTTTGTCCTTGAGCGAAATGCCCTCAGGTGGCAGCACGTCCAGCCCCCCTTGTGCGAGCATGATGATGTCTTCGACATTGGTTTCTTCGCGCGTGGGCGCTTGCTCCATCTCAGCCAACACCTCAGCCGGCGGCGTCAGCGCCTGGGTGACGACAACCGGGTGGCTGTCGCGCATCTCGTGCTGAAGGATGGCCAGCCCTTTGGGCAGGAAGCCGCGCGGGATGCCCATGAAATCCACTTGCTGGCCCGAGTACAAGGTGCTGAAGCGGTCCACTAGGTTGGAGAGTTCTCGCACATTGCCCGGCCACTCGTAGCGCTGCAAAACTTGCACAAACACCGCGTCGAAGCGAATGGGGGTCTTACCCGGCGCCGTGAAAAGCCGGGCAAAGTGTTTCAGCAGGTCTTCGATATCGTCGGGTCGCTCGCGCAAGGCAGGCGTCTCGATGGGCAACACATTGAGCCGGTAGTACAAGTCTTCGCGGAATCGCCCATTGGCAATCTCCTTCTCCAGATCGCGGTGGGTGGCGGCGATGACCCGAACGTCCACGGGGATCTGCCGGGTGCTGCCCACCGGGTCAATGGTGCGCTCCTGCAACACCCGCAACAACTTGACCTGCATGTCCATCGGCATGTCGCCGATTTCATCGAGAAAGAGGGTACCGCCGTGCGCCAGTTCAAAACGGCCGACCCGGTCGGCCACGGCGCCGGTGAAGGCGCCTTTGCGGTGCCCGAACAGTTCGCTTTCCAGCAATTCCCGGGGGATGGCCGCACAATTGATCGGCACAAACAGGTTGCCGGCCCGCTCCGACTGTTCATGCAGCGATCGCGCCAGCAATTCCTTGCCCGTGCCACTTTCCCCGGTGATCAACACCGTGGACGGGGAGCGGGCAATGGTGGCAAGCATGCTGCGCAAAGACTGCGCGCAGGCGCTCCCACCGATGAAATGTGAATGCGTTGTCATGAATCGGAAGCCGAAAGTGAATTGTGAAGCGTGCATTTTTCAGCGCAAGTCAACAAAAGTATCGATTCCTGAGATGGGCTTGTTATCCCGCTGTTTATTTAAAGAAAACCCCGCTGCGGCCGAAACTGAGGCTGTAGCCCCTGATGCGTTTCATCTTGACGATGCACCAGGGTGATTCATCGAATGCGGAGAAAAGTACTATGAAACGTTTGGCCACCACCCTCATGCTGACGGGTTTGACTGTGTTGACGGGCTGCCAATCCCTGGTGGCCGAAGCGCCCAAGGTGGTCGAGGCGGCACCTCCCGTGGCGGCCCCCACCATGATTGCCCCCATGGTGGAAAAGCGCGAAACCTTCATGGCGACGGGCTATGCCGTGATCAGCGTGCAAAACCACAAGAACCCGGCCCAGCAGCGCCTGCTGGCCATCCGCGCGTCCAAACTCGATGCCTACCGCTCCTTGACCGAGCAGGTGTACGGCCAGCAACTGGATGCCAACACCACGGTGGCTGACATGACCGTGCTGAACGACACCTTCCGCACCCGCGTGGAGGGCGTGATTTATGGAGCCAACCTGGTGAGCATCACGCCGGTGGGTGAGGACACCTACGAAACCACGCTGTCGCTGGACCGTGCGGTGGTTCAGGATCTGCGCACCCTGTACCTGACCCAGTTGGCCAGCCGTCGCCGCTGATCCTGGAGTTCATGGTGCTGCAATCGTTGACTCACGGCTGGCGAGGTGCGCTAGCGGTTCTGGCCCTGATGGCCGGTCCCGCACTGCAGGCGCAACCGCTGACGCCCGATGAGCAGTTGCAAGCGATCCGCCAGTCTTTGGTGCAACTGGCCCTGGATGGTCCGACCGAAGTGCGCAACACGGCCTGGCTCGACGACCAAGGTCGCCTGCAAGACAGCAGCACTTTTCGCACCGGCATGACGGTGCGCGGTGTTCGCGTTATCGCGTACGGGCGTGATGTCGACCAGCAAGCCACCGCGCAGGTCAGTGCCAACGGACATGCCGTCCCCGCTGCCAGCGCCAGTTGTGCCAAGGGAATGATGCCTGGGCAGCCGTGGCATCAGATGCAACTCGATTTGGCGGTCTCTCCCCAGGTTCCATTGGCCAACCGGCAACAAGCCCACCAGGTCGCACGTTATGTGCGCACGGTCATGCTGGAACAGGGCCGGCGCTCAGCCGTCTGGCGCATGCAGGAAGCGGCTGTGCCTGCGAGCCCCTACGAGCGTGCGTTGAGCCTGCAAGGTGAACAACACGTGCCGTGGCGTGTGCAGCTATTGATTGCCCCCGCCTCTGAGTCACGCGACATGCCGCCCATGGTGTCCTTGCGCTGGCGTGCTGTGCACCGGCACGACCCCACCCTCGCGTTTGACCACGATGCCGTGGTGACGCTGGAGGAGCGGGGGGTGTCCATGCATCCGGATCGTTTGTCGGCGCAGGTGATGGCCGAGTTGCACACCACGGTAGAAGCTTTTCTGGCGAGCGTGGAAAGACGCTTGTCGTGCTTGCCCCCGCAATTTCAAGTGCTCAACCGTGAGGGCGCATCCCGCTACCGCATCGCGGGCGGCCACACCAGTGGGCTCAAGGTGGGGGATCGACTGGTGATGGTGGATCCGCAAAAAATTCCGGGTCGCACGCTGGAGCCCAAGTCGCTGGACCGCATGGCCCTGGCGCAGGTCGACAGCCTGGGGCCTTACTATGCTGAACTCAAGCAGGTGGCGGGTCCGTCACTGCCTGCGGGCACGCCCTGGGTGGCTGTGCCTGTCATTCCCTGATGTGTTGGAGAGAACCATGTTTGACAACCTTGTTCGTTCATTCGCTGTTCCGGCGTGTCTGTGCCTCGGGTTCTTGGGGGCCGTGTCGGCGTCGGCGGCTGAGCCCGGCGCCGAGCCTGCCTCTAAAGCCAGTTACCTGGTCAAGCCGGGTGACACCCTGGACAAGGTGGTGCGCGCCGCCTTTCCCAACAGCCCACTGCGGCCCGATTTGCTGCGCGATGAAATCACGCGGTTGAACCCGGCAGCGTTCACCAAGGGCTCGCCCAAGGTGCTGATGGCGGGTGCCAACCTGCAATTGCCCGAGCATGACGCCTTGCTGAGCAAGCATTTGGGCAAGCCCCCCGCCAGTGGTGGCAGCGCGGACACAGGGTCCGAGGCGCGACGCCACTGGGTGCGTTATCCCTGATGTGCTGAACTGAACGTCCTGGCAGTATCCCTAGCATGCTGGGACCCGAAAACGTTCTCGGGGTGGCCCGTGTGCCCCCTGTCCAGTGGGATGCTCGCCCACTGTGGGTCGAGACGCGCGTGGCCGAGCAACTTGGCTTGCAAGATGGCCAGGTCATTCCTGCGGTGGTGGGGGTTCAGGAGGGTCGTGTCCGTTTGTGGTTGCGCGACTTTTCGTTCGGGATCCCCAATGGCTGGAATCTGAAGGATGGCGATAAGCCCTTCCTGCGCGCGAGCCAGACCCCCGGGGGTTGGGGCTTGCTCATCCAGTCCACACCGTCCGATGGTGTGCTGCGCAGCCCCTCCCTGTTGCCCGCCGATGGCCTGGCGCGTGCGCGCGCGGGCGTGCTCGAGACAGGCGCCATCGCGCCCACGCCCTTGCAAACACTGCTGGCCCAGCCTGAAGGTTTCTCCAAAGCCTTGACCTGGTTACAGCCCGGCCTGTTGTCTGTCTTGAGCTCATCGCCCGAAATTGCCAACTTGCTGTTGCGTTGGGATGTCATTAGCCTGAGCATGGCAAGCCTGCGCACCGATGCGCTCAAACGGGCCATCCTGGCGCAAGGTCGCTCGGTAGAAAATCGACTCAGCAAGGGTGAGACCGTTGAGCCCGATGTCAAATCCCTGTTGCGTCAACTGCTTGACTTGCTGAGCAACCAGTCGGACGAAACGGTGTCGGACAAAGTCCTCAAAGAATTGCGACAGACCGTGGAGGAGATGGACCGAAGCCAAGCCCAGGCGACCCAAGCCCAATTGCGAGGTGAACTGTCCCTGCACCTGGTGTTGCCCTTCCTGGATGCGGACCCCGTCACCCTCCATATCCATCAAGACCGCGCGTCAGCGGAGGACGAGGCTCCCCCTTTCAGCATCGACATTCATTCTCGGACCCGCCTGTTGGGGGAGTTGTGGCTGCACACCCAGGTGTCTCAGCGCAAGCTGATTGATCTCACCATGTGGGCGCAACGCGAAGACATTGCTGAACAGGCACGTCTGCGCAGCCCCCAACTCCATGCCGAACTGGCCAGCGTGGGCCTGAATCTGCGGTCGTTTCAGATTCACCATGCCAGCCGACCTGGCCATCAGTTGACGCACGCTGGCAATGACCGGGGATACGTCGTGGACGCACGGGCATGAGGTGGGCATGAAACGACCCCGACAAATGCTCGAAGCGGTGGCCCTGGAATACGGGCGCTACAAAACCCCCCGCGTCACCGCTCGGGGCCACAACGATGTGGCGCTGCAATTGATCGAGGCGGCACGCCGTCAGGGCATTTATGTGGCGGAGGATCCGCAGTTGCTGGCCTTGCTCAGCCGGCTTGAAGTGGGCGAGGAAATTCCGCAGGAGCTGTACACCGCCGTGGCGGTGATTCTCTCGTGGGTCTACTGGCTCAAAGGCATGAAGCCAGGGGATGAAAAGCGTCAGACTTCGCTGTAACCGCGGCTGCTTCGCCGGCCGCGTCGAACTTTACCCAGGCGGTCGTACACCTCGAGGGAGCTGGTCGGGTCGTTCATTTGCAAGCTGTCGAGGGCGCCACGGATGGCGTCGAGCTTACGGATCAGAAGAATCTCATTGCGCTGGTGGAGCTGGCGGCAGCTTTGCATCTGCGCACGAAAGCCGTCCCAGCGGGTATCCAGTAAATCCGCGTCGGACTTGTCCTGGACGCCGGTGATGCTGCCCAGGCGTTGCAGCATCACTGTCTTGGTTTGCACCAGGGCTTCGAAACGGTCGAGCTCCTGAGCTTTGAGAGCATCGAACTCCTGCTCGAGCAATTGCTCAAGTTCTCCCACGCAGGCCAATGCCTGGGGCAATGCTTGAGGGTCGGACAAGGCGTTCAACGCGGTCATGGGATCAGCCCGTGATCATCTGCTCAAGCGCGACGAAGCTTTCGGCAATGCGGCGCGGGTTCAGCGGGTAAGAGCCGTTCTTGAGTGACTCCTTGATGGCTTCCACCTTGCTGCGGTCGAATTCGGGTTGGCTGTTGACGCGCTGGTTGACATTGCTCAGGGCAAGGGTATCCGAGTCGACAGACTTGCGTTCGGCGGCTTTGTTCTGGGCGGCCGGGGCATGGCTGAACACCGCCTTTTTGTCGGCCTTGTCCGCTTTATCGACCTTGTCGGCTTTGTCGGTGGCCGTGCGGGCCGGGCCCACGTTGGGGGGCAACCGGGACACCTGATTGGAAATCGGATCGGTCATATTATGTACTCTTTCTGTTGAAGGTCGGATAAATCCTTCCTTGGCCTCTGCAACATCGGCACGATGGCCGATAACTTTAATCCATGAGAGGTCAAAAAAGAAATGATTGAAATGAATCCTTAAGGTTTACATGCCTTTGGCTGAGCTGGGACCACTGACCACGGCACTGAGCATGCGCCCAGATTCCAGGTTCTTGAGCCGGATCTGCTCGCCCATCAGGCCGTCTTGCTGGGCTTCCGCCCGAACCGTGATCTGAAACCCGCGCCCCTCGCCCACCGAGACCAGCACTTGCTGGCCGCGCTTGACCAGTTGGGTCGGTTTGACGTCGTAGCTGCGCAAGGGGGTGTTAGCCGGCCAGTCGCGCAGCAACTCCATGTTGTGTACATCCCGTGGATCGCCCACGAGTTGGGTGTCGCTCGCGGGCAACGCCTGGGTGGTGGCTTGGAGCAAACCCGGCTGGATGACGGTGCCACGCTTGAGCATGTGGGGTGACACCCAGACAGTGCGCATCACCAGACCCGGTGTGGTGGTCTGGGCAGGGGCGGTGTTGGCGACACCACGCGTAGTCACTTGTAAAAAGAGTTGCCAAGTCGGGGCATCGCAGCGCGCGCGCACCGACTGACGAGTTTGAAATGGGTAGTCAAAACGCACCTCTTGCTCACAGGCGGGCACCTTGAGCCGGTTGTCCAGCGGTGCCACCGCCAGTTGATCCAGCGGCACATTCTGGGTTTGTCCCACCCACACCTTGGCTTGTTGCAGCACGGCTTCCTGGGCTTTTGACATGGAGCTGGCCAGGGTCAGTCCCCACACCACGCCCAGGGCACACCCGGCCCGCCACCAAGCGGTGTTGGGATGGCGGCCATGGCGGCGGTCAGTGTGGATCGGGAGGCACAACATTTGCATTCTTCGGTGTTGAGGCTAGGGTGTTTGACAGTTTTTCGTCGTATACCCAAGCCGCATGCAAATTCGATACCAACTTTGCAGACCCGATCCAAGGTGAGCCATGGCAATCAATATTGATTCAAATACGTTGTCGAAAACTGAATTTTTAATCCAAAAGAATTCAGATGATTTGGTTCGCCTACCGTTATCTGATGCTGGTTCAAGCCTGAATTTCAGTCGCGTGCTGGGTGACGCCCGTTCGACAATTCGACTCAACTCGCTGCAATCTTTGCCGCCAGATTCCACGGTAGTCAAAAGTGGCGACACCTTGTCGGGCATCGTCAAACAGTTTTTGAACAGCCGCGGTGTGAACCCCTCCACGTCGGACATTCAACGCCTGGCCCAGGACGTTGCGCAGGCCAGTGGCATTCAAAACGCCAATCGTATTTATCCTGGGCAACGCATTGCCTTGGGCACACTGCATGCCTTGTTGCCGGGCGCCACGTCCAACTTGGCGGCGCTGGACAAGACCTTGCCGCAACAGTCCGCAGGCTTCAGTGCGACGGTCCCCACACCAGCCAATGGCGTGGAAAGCAACTCCTTGGTGCCCAACACCCAATTGCAACTGCTGACCCGCATCGGCAATCAGGCGCATCCCATCTTACAAAAGACGCTGGACCGGGCCGTCGAAAAAGGGTTCATTCCGCCAAAAGAGCGCCAGGCCGTGTATGACCGTATTTTGCAGATGGCCACGGAATACAAGTTTTCGCCCGATGATTTTGCCCGCATGACCTTGATGGAAAGCGACGGCATGAACCCGAAGGCCAGCAACAGCCGCTGCCACGGCATCATCCAGTTTTGTGACGGACCAGACCGCGGAGCCGCCAGTGTGGGCTTTGGGCAAAACCCCAAAGCCATCATGAACAAGAGCGTGTTGCAGCAACTCGATCTGGTCGCCAAATATTTTGACGACACCGGCCTCAAAAACATGGGCCCGGCGGGACTCGATGATTTGTACCTGACGGTCTTGACGCCCGCTGCCCGGCAAGAAACTCGACAACAGGCCAACCTCAATATTCCTGGTAACCAGGCTCCACAGCTCTATGTGAACCGTGATGTGCGTGCCGGTATCACGCGTCAATCGATTCTGCAGGGCTTGCATCAAAACGCCAACGAGCGTCTGGGGCTGGACACGCCGCCCACGGTGCAGCCTGTATCCGGTAACGCCACCCGGGTGCAGGCACTCAAGGTCAGTGCTTACACCAACGTCTCCGCTTCCGTGACCCGATAAGCGGCAAGCTTTCGCCGCTCCTGCCGCCGATGGGCAGTCGTTTGCCACTGGCAGGCCAGCGCGCAGGGTCATCCTGGCTCCAATGGCTCTCCATGGCCCTTTTTTGACAGGGCACGGTTTTTGCAGATATCGGTTCGAGGTCTTGTCACTTGAGGCCGAAGACCCGAAACATCGCGAGAACTCCTGGGGACGATGATGGAAATATTGAACACTGCGTTTGGCATCCATGAGCAGGCTCTGAAAGTCAGAAGCCAGCGCATGGAGGTGCTCGCGCGCAACATCGCAAACGCCGACACCCCCAACTTCAAAGCCCAGGACCTGGACTTCAAGGCCATGCTGAAAGAGGTCAAGAAGGACTACCTGACCGCCACCCACGACAAACATTTTGCTGCCGTGGCGGACGCGCCTGACAACGGCATGCGGTACCGGACCCCCTTCAACTCGTCGTTCGACGGCAATACCGTGGAGATTAGCGTCGAGCAGGCCCAGTTCGGTAAGGCCGCCGGCGACTACCAGGCCACCTTGCAGTTCCTGGAGAACCGCATTGGTGGCATTCGCAAGGCGCTGCGAGGAGAGTAAACATCATGAGAAGCCTGGACAGTGTTTTTGGAATTGCTGGCACCGCGCTGAATGCGCAGATGGTGCGCATGAACACCACCGCCTCCAACCTGGCCAACGCCACCACCGTGGCGGGCAGCGAAAAGGATGCGTTTCGCGCCAAGCGCCCGGTGTTCAAGGCCTTGCTCGAAGAAGAAATGACCCACGCCGGAGCCCCCTACCTGGGTGGCGTCAAGGTGGACATGGTGGCCGACGACCCGACCCCCATCCGCAGCCTGCATGACCCCGGCAACCCGATGGCGGACGCCAACGGTTATGTCTATCTCTCCAACGTGAATGAAATGCAGGAGATGGTGGAGATGATGTCGGCGTCGCGCTCCTACCAAAACAACGTGGAGGTGGTGAACACCGCCAAGCAACTGATGATGCGCACGCTTGACATCACCAAAGCCTAAGTGAACCAGGACACGCCATGACGACCACCACCACCTCTCAACCCGCACTGCCCAACGGCATCGTGCGCTTTGAAGATTACACCGCCAAGAAAAAATTGACCCCTCAGAGTACCGAGATGGGTCAAAACCAGTTTCTGACGCTGTTCACCACGCAGTTGAAAAACCAAAACCCGCTCGACCCGATGAAGAACGAAGCCTTCGTTGCACAGTTGGCCCAGTTCTCTCAACTCGAAGCCACCACGGCCATGAAGAACAGCCTGGACAGCATGGTGTCGAGCATGAAGTCCGACCGCATGCTGGCAGGTTCGTCCTTGATTGGTCGCAAGGTGGCGGTGCCCGACGGACCGGCCACGCTGCTGAGCGGCCAGCCGGTGACGGGCTCCGTAGATTTGCCCACCGGCGCCGATGGCGTGAAATTCGAGGTTTACAACGACAAGGGCCAGTTGGTCCGCTCACAGATCCTGGGTGCTCAGACCGCAGGATCCATGAACCTGAGCTGGGACGGCCTGGACGACAACGGCCAGGCCATGGCCGATGGCAACTACCGATTCAAGGTCACCGCCAGCAGCAATGGCGTGACCAGCACCCCCACTGTCAATACCTTGAGCACGGTGCGCAGTGTCAGCAGCGCCGGCACGGCCGACGATGCCTGGTTGCTGGGCGTCGATGGCGGCAAGACCATCAGCCTCAGTGATGTCAAACGCATTGGCTATTGATTTATTTCTCACATTTTTTCATCAGTTGTCTGATCATCTCGGAGCACACGCACCATGTCCTTTTTTACCGCACTGACAGGTCTTAACGCCGCCACCGCTCAGCTGGCCGTGACCAGTAACAACATCGCCAACGCCGGCACCGTGGGTTACAAGCGATCGCGCACCGACTTCGGCGACATTTTTGCTACCTCGCCCTTGCAAAAAGCCACGGCCACGATTGGTCAGGGTGTGTCGCTCAAGGGGGTGAAGCAAGAATTCAGTCAGGGTAATGTGAGCTTCTCGTCCAACACCCTGGACCTGGCGATTACCGGTGACGGCTTTTTCCCGCTGAAATCCGCCGATGGTTTCCAGGATATTTATACGCGTAACGGCTCGTTCATGATGAACGACCAGAACAACGTGGTGAACTCGGCAGGGCAACGACTGATGGCGGCCTCGGTCGATAGCTCGGGTAAAGCCAACCTGAGTGACCAGAACGTGCTGACCATCCCGCAAAAGACGACGGGACAGGCCAACGAAACCACACTGATCAAGCTGGGTTTGAACTTTCCCGCGGACGCCAAGGTGGTGGAAGATGCCTTCAACCGCAACGACCCCACGACCTACAACAAGAGTACTGCGCTGACGGTGTATGACAAGGGCGGCAACGGCTACCTGGCCACGGTGTATTACGTCAAGACACAAAACGCGAGTGCGAGCAAGCCTACCAACAAGTGGCAGACCTATGTCTACATCGGAGACTCGCTGGTGAGCGCCTCGTTGCAGCAGTCCACCGACTCCACCGGCCAGAAGATGTACGTCAACAAGTACGGCCAGCTCAAACCTGAGAGCGAGGTGAGCGACCTGTTGGTGAACAGCAAGACGCAGAAATTCGCCCTGGACGATTTGACCGATGTGCGCACCTCTGTACCTGCCAGCGTGGTGAGCAACAGTTTGCCCAACGTGTATATCAACGCGGATGAGCTGGGGGCGAATTTTTCTTACACAGGGGACACCACGGGTGAAGAATATACGAAGCTGATCAATGGTAGCGGTGATACCGGTGGCTTGAAGAATTTCATGACCATTTCAGTAGACGGTAGTAAAGACATCACGTTGGACATGAGTCGTCTTGCGGGTCAGAAATTGACCGGTACTCAGCTTGCTAAAGAATTGACCAACGAGTTGAATTATCGTTTTGGCGACGAGCGCTACTTTGATCTGGCCACCATGCAGACCAATGGGACGTCCAACAACATCGTGTTAGCTTACAACTACGATGCCAAGGGACAAGGACAACCAGATTTATCGATCGACATGAGCGATCTAAAAACCACGACAGTGGATGGGCAGCCACTGAGGTCCGATGACGATATTCCCGCTTCAAACACTCCGGCCAAGATCAAAACAGCAGACTTGGTCGAGATCATGCAAGCCCGCTTGTCTCGACAAGTCAATGAATACAATTTTCCGAACGACCGTGACCTGCAACTCCCGACCAATTATTTTGTGCAGACGTTCACAAAGAATTCGGCTGGAGTTGTCACCGGTTCCACTGTTTCGGAATATCTTGCCAATGGAACACTAGCGACAAAACCTGGCGGTTCTGCTCCCGCAACCTGGACTATCACTCAGAGAGCAGAACCTATCCCCACATTCTCTGTTGCCTATGATCCCGTGGCACGAGGCTTTACCTTCAAGCCCGACGGCGATGTTTCAGGCGCTCTGGGTGTCAAATCGTCCCAGAGTACCAACTCCATCTTCGGACTGACCACTACGTTGACCGACCTCAACGTAGCCGATGGCAGCTACCCGGGGTTGATCGGTCCCAATGGCGAATTTATTCAACCGATAGACCAACAACGCTATGGTCTCAAAGTCGAATTCGACACGGTGAAGCAAAACTTTACGATTTCTTCGGGAACAACGGGTGATGGCTCCACCATCAATGTGACCGTACCCAAGGACGGGTTGGCTCAAACCTACATGGGCCTGAACGTCAACAACGAAGTGAAGACTACAACAGAGGCTGTTCGTGGTGTACCGTCCATCAAGGCGAGCGTCACCGGCTCACCGGTGCAGATCAACATCAACAACAACTTCACGGTGGACGTCACCAACAACAAATTCGTGGTGGCGGTGGATGATGTCAAGGGCACAGTGGAACTGCCCTTGGGCAACACCTACACCCTGGACAGCTTCAAGTCGGAGCTTGAAAAACGCATCAACCAACTCGCCAACGCCGATGGCAGTGCGGTGTGCGGTGTGACCGTGGGATTTGACCGTACCAAGAACGCGTTTACCTTCACCACCGGAACCGCCACCTCCAACTCCTTTATCAAGGTGTCAGGCTCCTCAACCTGGGGTCTGGCTAACCTGGATGCTGGTCGCGGTCAGACCACCACCTGGATCAAACCTACCCAGTTCAACGAGATCGTGGATGGCGTGCCAGTTGCCAAGTACATCGACGAATTCGGCAAGGAAACTGCCAGCGCCGACGGCTTCAAGTCGTTGCCGGCTTGGTCTCCGGTGTACCTGGACCGCGGCGAGTTGACCTTTGACACTGGCGGTAATCTTGTGTCACCTCGCGGCGGTTCGCAACTCGATACCGTGTACCTCGCTGACGGTAAGGGTGCTTTGACGATCAACATCGATTACTCCAAATCGACCCAGTATTCCTCGCCCTACGCGGTGCTGTCGCAATCTCAGGACGGTGCCCCCGAGGGTGACTTGGTGGGCTTGAGCGTCAAGGACGACGGTCTGGTCACCGCCAGCTACTCCAACGGCTCGCAGTCGTCACTGGGCAAGGTGGTGCTGGTGAACTTCTCCAACTCCTCCGGTTTGCGCCAGATTGGTGACTCGAGCTTCTACGCCAGTGCGGAATCGGGCAAGGCCAAGGTCGGTGAAGCCGGTTCAGCGGGCTACGGAACCATCCGCTCCGGTGCCACCGAACGTGCCAACGTGGACCTGACGACCGAACTGGTGGACCTGATCACCGCCCAGCGTAACTTCCAGGCCAACGCCAAGGCGATTGAGACCAACACCACGCTGACCCAGACCATCATCCAGATCCGTGCTTGATCACGCCTGACCTGACCCCTTGAGTATTCATCATGGACCGTCTAGCCTTCAACGCCGCTGCCAGTGTCAACGAACAGCGCCTGGCCCGCCAGGTGCTGGCGCACGAGATTGCCAACGTCAACACCACCGGCTTCAAGCGCAGCTATGAGGTTGTGTTGCAGGCCTACAAGGCCGACGGTCAGGGCTTTGACTCGCGGCACCAGCCGCAAATCGTCAGCAAGGACCAGATCCAGCTCAAGCCGGGTCCACTGATTGCCACCGGTCGAGATCTCGACATCTTGCTGAACGACAGCACCGTGATGGGGGTGAACGCCCCCAACGGCGAAACGGCCTTCACCCGCCGGGGCGACCTGCGCGTGAATGCCAGTGGCGTGCTGGAGAACGGCGCCGGCCATGTGATCCGTGGCGATGGTGGCCCCATCAATGTGCCCCCCGGCTTCAAGGTGAGCATCGCCGAGGACGGGGGCGTCTATGCCTACGATCCTCAGCAGCCCGGCATCCCTCAGCCGGTGCTGATTGACCGACTGCAGCTGCGCGATGCCAGCCAGACCCCCTTGGCCCGTCGCGAAGATGGCCTGTTCCGGGTTGACGGTCAGCCGTCTGGCGCGGATTTTGCAACTGGACCTTTGCCGACATCGGTGACCGTCAAAGCCCTGGAAGGCAGCAACGTGAACCCGATGGAGGCGATGGTCAAGCTGATCGAGCAAAGTCGCTCGTTCGAGCACCAGATCCGGACCATCAAGGAGGGCAAGTCCAACGACGAGTCGGGTGCCTCCATGATGCGTTTGCCGGGATGATGAACTGATGAGGTAACTATGGACGCAGCACTGTGGGTTTCGAAGACGGGTCTGGATGCTCAGCAGACCCGCATGAACGTGATCTCGAACAACCTGGCCAACGTCAACACCACAGGCTTCAAGCGCGACCGCGCCATTTTTGAAGACTTGCTGTACCAGAACATCCGCCACGCGGGCGGTCAGACCACGGTCAACACCCAGGCCCCGACGGGCCTGATGCTCGGTACCGGGACCAAGATTGTCGCCACCGAAAAATTGCACGCCCAGGGCAACATGATCAACACCCAGAACCCCCTGGATGTCGCCATCATGGGGGACGGTTTCTTCCAGATCGCGCAACAGGACGGCACGATTGCCTACACCCGCGACGGTTCATTCAAGCTCTCAGCCACGGGACAGTTGGTCACCTCCACCGGTTTTTTGTTACAGCCGGAAATTGTCATCCCCAACAACGCAGCTAGCGTGTCCATCGGACGCGACGGCGCGGTGTCGGTGGAACTGGTGGGTGGTGGTGGCCAGCAGGTGCTGGGGCAAATTCAGATTTCCCGATTTGTCAACCCGAGCGGCTTGAAGCCCTTGGGTAACAACTTGATGGCTGCTTCAGCGTCCAGTGGCGCGCCGCAGCTCTTGCAACCCGGCGTCAATGGTGCCGGTGTGCTTAACCAGGGTTCGCTCGAATCCTCCAACGTGAACGTGGTGGAGGAAATGGTCAACATGATCGAGACCCAGCGCGCCTACGAAATCAACTCCAAGACGATCTCCTCGGTCGACGGTATGTTGAAGTACCTCAACCAGAACCTGTGAAGTGTCGTCATGAAAGCCTTTGTCCTGGTGTCTTCGGTGCTCTTGTTGCAGGCTTGCGCCGGTGTCAACGAGCCCATGGCCGTGCTCGAGCCCTCGCCCGAGTTCGCGCCGGTCTATCCGCTCTCCAGCAATGCCACACGTCCTGTCACCGGTGGCATCTACAGCAACCGACCCAGCGACTCCTGGTTTGGCCGCGGCCGCAACTACCAGGTGGGCGACTTGATCACCGTGTTGCTGAACGAATCCACGCAGGCGGCGCGCACGCAAAACTCTGACATCAGCCGCCAATCCAAGAACACGGCCACGCCCTCCGGGCTCAACACCGAGTTGGGCAAGCTGACCCCCATCCTGCAAGGCATCGATCTGAGCCAATCGGCTATCGACTCCAAGGGCAAGGGCACGGCGGACCAGAAGGCCAGCCTGGTGGGGTCGGTCACGGTCACCGTGATCGACATCCTCGCCAACGGCAACCTGGTTGTCCGTGGTGAGAAAAAACTCGGACTCGCTGAGGGTACCGAAGTCATTCAGGTTGCGGGTGTCATTCGTCCGCAGGATGTGGGTCCCAACGGCACGGTGCAGTCGTTGCGTCTGGCCAATGCCCAGATCGCGTACCGCGGCACCGGAGACCTGGCCAACGCCACCAAGGTGGGTTGGGGTACCAGCCTGTTGCACAAATTCTGGCCCTTCTGACGTTGAAGTAACCGATGGACCGATTGATGTCTATGTCTCATTTGTTTCGCATGATTCGCTGGTGCCTGCTGTCTGCGCTGTGTCTCGCAGGCCAGGCTGCCATGGCCGACCGTGTCAAGGACTTGACCACGGTGGCCGCCCAGCGCCCGAACATGCTGATCGGTTTTGGTCTGGTGGTGGGCTTGCAGGGCACGGGCGACGACGCCTCGGTGCCGTTCACCACCCAGAGCATGAAGGCCCTGCTGTCGCAGCTGGGGGTGCGTATCGACGGCCCGCTGTCGGACTTTGAACAAGTCACCTCCACCAGCCGGATCGACATCAAGAACACCGCCGCGGTGATGGTCACCGCCGAACTGCCGGGATTCGCCAAGCCCGGTCAGCGGGTCGACATCAACGTGTCTGCCATCGGCAAGGCCAGCAACCTCAGGGGCGGCAACCTGGTGCTGACCGCCCTGCGTGGGGTGGACGGCGAGATTTATGCACTGGCCCAAGGCAATCTGACCGCCACCGGCATTGATGCCCAGGCGGCGGGCTCCAAGGTGGCCATTGGCGTGCCCACCTCGGCACGGATTCCGGGTGGCGCGATTGTGGAGCGCCTGGTCGACAACCCTTTCGACAAGGCCGAGAAGGTGGTGCTCAACTTGCGCGACAACGACTTCTCCACCAGTGCGGCCATTGTGAACGCCATCAACGCCAAATTTGGCGGCGATGTGGCCGAGGCCCTGGACGGTGTGTCCATCGCGGTGCGTGCGCCCATGGACGTGAACCAGCGCGTGGCCTTCATGAGTATGCTCGAAAACATCGACGTCAAGCCTGGCGAGCCCCCTGCACGTGTCGTGATCAACTCGCGCACCGGCACGGTGGTCATCAACCGCGCCGTGCGCGTGACAGCGGCTGCTGTCTCGCACGGCACCATCTCGGTGGCCATCAGCGCCACCAACGAAGTCTCGCAGCCCAATGCCTTGTCGCAGGGCCAGACCACCGAGGTGCAGAACGCCCAGGTCAATGTGAGCGAACCCAACAAGCCGATGTTCCTGTTCCAGCCGGGCGTGGACCTGCGCGACATCGTGGACGCGGTGAACCAGGTGGGCGCTTCGCCTTCGGCACTCATTGCCATCCTGGAAGCCTTGAAAAGCTCGGGCAGTTTGCGCGCCGAGCTGGTGATCATCTAACCCCCCGCGTGTGACCTCATGAACGACGCCGCTCCGCTCACATCCGCCCGGTCCTACCTGGACTTTTCGGGCCTGGGCGAGTTGCGTGGCAAGGCCCAACGAAACGACGACTCGGCGCTGCGCGAAACCGCGCAGCAGTTCGAGGCCATGTTCATCCAGATGATGCTCAAGTCCATGCGCGACGCGAGCAACGAGATGAAGAGTGACCTGGTGCAATCGGATGCCGCAGAAACCTTCGAAGGCATGTACGACAAGGAAATGTCGGTCAAGCTTGCCCAGCGCAACGCACTGGGCCTGGCCGACTCCATCGTGCGCAATGTACAGCAACGACAGACCGTGGTGGCGGCGGCCGATGCCCTGAAGCAACGGGGCGCAACGGGCATCCCGCTTAACCCGGCGCCAGTGGCGATGCCGCTTACGCGTGGCGAGGCCAAGTCCATTCCGTTCACCAAACCCTACATCAAGCCGCTGCCGGTCATGCCGCAACGCTCTCCCGAGGTGAAGCATGAGTGATATTCTGGGCATTGCCAGTGGCGCAGTGTCCGCGTATCAGCGGATGCTCAGCACGGTCAGCAACAACATCGCCAACGTCAGCACGGACGGCTACTCGCGCCAAAGCGCTTCGCTGGAAGCCAATATGCCGGCCAAGACCGGGGCCTCCTACATCGGCACCGGTGTGATGTTCAGCGCCGTCAAGCGCGCCTACGACGAGTTTGCAGACAGCAATTTACGCAAAAGCACCAGTGATTTGATGGGCCAGGAGCCCATGGTGACCTACTCCCAGCGCGTGATCGACATTATGGGCGACAAGAGCATCGGGCTCAACTCGGCCCTTGACACATTTTTCGGCGCGGCCTTGAACCTGTCGGCCGACCCGGCCTCCACCGTGCAACGCAGTGCATTCTTGCGTGCCGCCGAGGGTTTGTCCTCACGCTTTTCCGAACTGTCTGGGCAACTCAGCCTGGTGGGCGACGAAACCAGTCAGTCCATCGAGAGCGATGTCGGTCAATTCAATAGCCTGGCCAACCAGCTCTCCCTGGTGAACGTGCAATTGAGCAAGGAAGCGGAAACCAAGAATCAACCCGCTGAATTGCTGGACCGCCGGGATCTGCTGCTGCGTCAGATGTCCGAATTTGCGGCCGTCAAGACCAAGTTCCAGCCCAGCGGGGTGGTGAACGTGAGCCTGGGCTCGTCTATTTTGCAGTCGGTGGTTGTGGATGGAACCACTGCCCGCCCTATCGGTATCGACACCATCAACGGAAAGTTGAATTTTGTACTCGACCCGTATGGCGATGCCCAGCCGGTAGAGAACATCAACAGTGGCAAGCTAGGTGGCATGAGCCGTTTTATCAAGCAGGTGCTGGACCCGGCGCATGACAACCTGGATGCGTTGTCGCAAGTGGTGGTCGATCAGATCAACTTGATCCAGCGCAGTGGCGTGGATGGGTACGGGCAGATGGGGCAGGACCTCTTTGCAGTCGATGCCAGCGTGAGTCACGTCGCGGCAGGATTGAAGGTCGCCTTGAGTGATCCGCTGCGCGTGGCAACAGGTGCACAGTTCCGCGTCACCGAGGGCGCACAAAATACCGACAACGTTCGAGCCAGTGTGAGCTATACACGCTCAGACGCTGCCACCCTGGTGAGCAATCCGGGACTGGTCAACAACGGAAGCGTCGAGTCGGGTGTGCCGGTAAGTATCACCGCAGACGAGGGCTACCGTCACATCACGGATGTGGCCCCTGGCGCTGTGTCGCCCACCTTCTACCTGGACAATGCCACGGGCGACCAGCAATTGCAGATCATGACGGCCGATGGGCGCCACATTGCCGGCAATGCCTTGAGCCTGGCCAATCAGTTGCTGCTGATTGACCGCAAGAATAACTACCCCGAGGGTACCCAGTACAGCGCTCAGTATCTGAACCAGACGGGTACCGCGGGTTTTGGCGACTTATCGGTGTTTTATGGCGCCAAGGCACAAGTGACCTCCGAGCAGATGTACGATGCCAATGGCAATCTTCTCACTGGCAGTACCCAGGCTGCGACAGTACTCAGCGACCGTGTGCTGCGTCCGGCCACCAGTTACACCATCCTGGCGAGTGCCTACAAAATCAATGGCACAGATTGGCCGTCCAGTTCGCTCACAATCAACAACGCCGACATCGACATTCCGGCAAAAATCGCCTCGAGCATTGAAGGTATCGCCCCGGGCGTGCATGCCCAGGCTTATAACCAGGTCGATTTCGATACCTCGGCGCTTCAGTTTGGCCAGTCGCTGAAGATCAATGGCATTGCGATCACGGGTGTCGAAGCTGAGACGGGCCTGCAGGGGTTGATTGATCGTATCAATCTCTACAAGATGCAGACCCAGGTCGAGGCCAAGTTGGGCGAGCGTGGTCAACTGATGCTGGAAAACAGCGACAGCCAGGGCGGGCGTGACATCACGCTGTCGTCCACGCCAGCTGGGGCGACGAACGCCCTGGGTGTGATAGACCAAACCTATACCGGTCAAATTCGCGTGACGCGCGATCTGGAAGACCCCAAGAACGCTTCGCTGAAAATCGAACTCGGTCAAAATGGATCGGATGCCATGCTGCAGCCAACCGGGTTGAAACTCGGCACGACAGCGCCCCTGATGTTGCTGCCGCACCCGGCTGTATTGGCCGGTGGGCGCGTGCCGCTGCCTGTGCAGAACAAACTGATCGAGGCCGGCAGTTTGGTGCTCAATAAAGTCGCGTTACCCAAACTCGAATTGACGGGCAATGAAGCCGACACGGTGCAGGCCATGGCGGACTGGATCAATAACGCTCGGGTGCCCGATGTCACGGCGCTTGCTTACAACGAAGTGCAACTCGACACCAAAAAACTGGACTTCAGCAAGGACCTGTATATCAATGGCGCCGCGATTTCGACCGCCATTTCGCGAGTTTCCGATTTGGCCGGTCTCATCAATGCAATCCAGAGCGCCAATGTCGGTGTGCACGCCCGTGTGGGAGAACTGGGTCAACTCATCATCGAGAATGATGCTGCGTCCCAGGGCAAGAGTATAGTGATCTCTGGCGTCAACAGCGCGGTGGGTGGCGTCAACGCACTGGGCGTCAAGTCTCAGACTTACACCGGCATGCTGCGTATCACCCGCGATATTTCGGATCCTGCGAACTCGGATCTGCAACTGGGTTTTGGCGTCAATGGCAAACCGTCGCAACTCGCTTCTCTGGGCTTGCGCACTGGGGCTTACATTGAGGGTCAGGTCACTGACACCCTCAAGGTGTTTGTGGTGGGTGCCGGGACACAGTCCAGTGTGGCGGCCCTGTATTCGGGCGAGCCGTTGGACATGTCGGTCAAGCTGCGCGCCCAGTCACTCAGCATACGCTTCACGGCACCGGATCGCTACGAAATTCTGGATGCCCGAACTGGTACACAACTGGCTGATCGTTACTACGAGGCCAATGGGCAGCCCGTCCAGGTGCACTACCAAGGCCTGACCGTGACGCTCACCAGCAACCCCAAAACCGGTGACAGCTTCAGCATCGATGGCAATCAGAATGGTCTGGGCGACAACCAGAACATGATGGCCATGGTGGACCTGGCGAAACAGAAAGTGGTGGGCGGCAAGACTCTGGGTGATGCCTATATCGATCAGGTGAACTCGGTGGGCAGCTTTGCCCAGCAGGCCAAGATCACGCAAGATGCCCTGAAGGTGGTTAACGACCAGGCGGTGGCCTCGCGCGACAAGGTGTCTGGCGTGAACCTGGACCAGGAAGCAGCTGACCTGATCCGATTCCAGCAAGCCTACCAGGCGGCTGCCAAGGCGATGCAAATTTCGAGTCAGTTATTTGACTCGATCATCCAGGTCCGCTGAATTTTAGGCAGGTGACAACATGAAAATTTCCACTTCTCTTCTCTTGGATCGTGCGTCAAATCAGATTGGCACCATCCAGGGTAGCCTGTCCAAGACGCAAGAACAACTCTCGACCGGCAAGGAAATCGTTCGACCGAGCGATGCGCCGGATAAAGCGGCGGTGGTCACACGACTGGAGTCCGCCTTGTCCAAACAGGACAACTACAAGAGCGCCCTCAACATGATCAAGACCCGCCTGGGTTTTGAAGAGACCGCCCTCACCAGCGTGAGTGATGCACTGGCCCGTGTGCGCCAACTGGCCATTCAGGCGGGCAACGACACGCTTGGCGCACAGGACCGTCATTCGATCGCGTTGGAGCTCAAGTCATTGCGTGATCAGATCCTCAGCTACGCCAACACCCAGGACACTAACGGACACTTCATTTTTTCAGGGGGCCGTGGTGACACGCCCGCTTTCGGCGACACCGGCAAAGGCCAGGTGGGCTACCTGGGCGACCAGAGCCGTACCCAGGTGATCGTGGGTGATAACCGCCGGATGAACGCCAACCGTGCCGGCTCTGACGCCTTTGTGCGCGTGGTGCGTGATGATGGCAAGGGCAATCAGGTCGGCGCGGGGTTCTTCCAGGTGCTCGACGATCTGACCAAGGCGGTGGACGGCAGCAACAGTGCGGGCATGAAGCGTGGTATCAGCGAAGTGGATCAGCTCACCCTAGGCATCACCAACGGCCTGGCCCAGGTGGGCGCCGATTTCAACGTGGTTGATGCGCAGGCAACGGTCATTGACGCACTCACGCTCCAGATGAAGACCACGCTGTCCGAGACCCAGGACCTGGACTACACCACAGCCATCACAAGAATGAACCGTGACCAGCTGGCCCTGGAGGCCGCGCAAAGCAGCTTTGCCAAGATCTCCAAGCTGAGCCTGTTCAATTACCTGAACTGATTTTTTTTTCGCCATCGATTCAACTTTTTGTGTTTTGAACCGATTGAGTGTCTGATTAACCTTTAAATAATCAATATGGCGACCAGCGCTGTCAGCTCCACGACCTCTGCCAATACGACGGCGATGGGCACGAGCACGTCCGGCACGAGCGCGGCTGGTAGCGCCACCGCCGCTCAGGCCGCCAGCAAGGCGGCGGCACAAAAGCTTGTGACCTCGCTGGGGTCCGGTTCCGGGGTGGACGTCAATTCGCTGGCCCAGAACCTGGTGGATGCCGAACGCGTTCCCCGCCAGACGGCTATCCAGAACAAGATCGACAAGAACAACGCGCGCGTGTCGGGCCTCTCGGCCATGATGTACATGCTGAATGACTTGAAGTCCAAGCTTTCCGCACTCAAGGACAAAAGTAGTTTGAGCAGCATGACGACCACCAGCAGTTCGTCGGCGGTTTCGGCCACGGCGGTGGCCGGCGCGGTGGTGGGTAGCCATGAGATTCAAGTGAACCGGCTGGCGAGTGCCCAGCGGGTTGTCAGCGCTGGCTTTGCATCCGAGTCCATCAGCATCAACAATGGCAACCCGTTTCAGATCTCGATCTCGAAGCCGGGAGTGACCACAGGCACGTCGGGTGTTTCGACCGCGGTCAATGGCCAACAGGTTGTGCTCTCGGACATCGACCTCAACGGTGCCAGTGATTTTTCCGGCTTTTCCGTGCAGGTGGATGGCCAGGCCGTGTCGGTATCTCCGACCATGGGGCTGACCAGCATGGCCGATTTGGCGGCTGATCTTCAGAGTCGATTGGGCGCTCGCCTGACAGCGATGGGCCTGACCGCTGCAGCAGCCAGCCTGACGGTGACGGTGGACCCCACACAGCCGACGGCTCTTCGTCTCAATGCTGGCTCCGGTCACAGTGTGAGCTCCCCATCCTTGACGGCTTCCAGCCATGCGGTTCACCTCATTGGGGCATCGTTCTCCTCGGCTAACCCGGGGGGCGATTTCACCCAGTTCAGTCTGGAGATTGGCGGTGTCCTGAAAAATGTCACACTCAACGGTCTCTCCACCACGCCACAAGAACTCGCGACGGACATTTCGGCGCAACTCAATATTCTCGGCTTTGCGGATGTGACCGCTGAAGCGGTTGGCACAGCGGGCAACTTCCGCCTGTACTTCAAGGACGCTCAGGGCCGTTCACTGACCAACCCGACCTTGACTGCGTCGGCGAGCGCTTTGGCAGACGGCGCCGCGGCGGGGACCGTGTCCCATGCCACCTCCGGGATCGGTGCAGAACGCATGGCTATGATCAGCGGCATCAATCTGGGTGGCGGCAGCGATTTTGGCGCGCTCAGCCTCAAGATCGATGGCGTCGCTGTTTCGGCTACGCCGCAGCGAGGTCTGACTTCGCTGGCCGACATGGCGGCTGATTTGCAGACCCAGTTCAGATCGATCACGGGCATTACCGACCTGACCGTGATTGTCGACGCAACAAACAGCGGCCAGATCAACATCAGTTCTGCGAGCTCGCATTCCTTTTCCAACGCGCAACTCGCAGCGTCGCCGCATGCGGTGCATCTGGATGGCATTCAGTTTGGCACCACCCCCGCCACGGACGACTTCAAGTCTTTCAGCGTCGTCATCGGCGGCGTTACCCGAACCTTGACTCCGGCCCCTACAGCGGCCACGCCGGCGGGTCTTGCGGCAGACTTGCAAGCGCAGCTGCGTGCGCTGGAGGGCGACTCGGATGTGTCTGTCAGCGCGCAAAGCACAGCCAGCGGTTTCAGCCTTTACCTCAGTTCGGCGAGTAATCGGAGCATCACCAACCCCAAGCTCCAGACCCAGGTGGTCGACATGACCCCGCCCGTCGGGCTGTCTGCTGGGACGAGTGTGAACCCTGCAACAGGGGTGAAGACCGGAACCTCCTCGGGTGCGACGATCACCGGTATTGCTTTGGGCAGCCCAGCCAGCACCGGCAACTTGACCTCATTCAGCGTCACTATCGATGGGGTGGTGCGGACCGTCACGCCCAGTGCTGGCGGCACCCGCCTGACGGACCTCGCTACCGACTTACAAACCCAGCTGCGCAGCCAGATGGGCAACGATGACTTGGTGGTGAGTGCATCGGGCACGGATACGTTGACGTTCTCGTCCAGTTCGGGCAAGACCGTATCCAGCCCCATCCTGTCGGCCACATCGCTCAGCGGTGTCTCGTTTGCCACCAACAACCCGACCACCAAGGACTTCCGCGGCTTCGGCCTGACCGTGGACGGTACCAATTTCACGATTGTTCCCTCTCCTGCGGCGGCCACGCTGGAAGCCCTGGCGGCTGACTTGCAGTCTCAACTGCGGATCCAGGATGGCAAGAATGATTTGTCTGTCTCGGTGGCCAACGGCCGTTTGCAGTTTTCGTCCGCGAGCGGGCGAGCCGTCTCCAACCCCCTCTTGCTGCCCAACACCTACGAGCTCACACCAGCCGGGGTTGCGCGCGCCATCAACGACAAAAAGCTGGGGCTCACGGCCCAGGTGGTCAACACCGGTTCGTCGAGTAACCCCTACAAGCTGGTCATCAGTGGCGGGACGGGCCTGGCGCAGGCGTTTGATATCAGCAGCACGGCTTCTAGCGGCAGTGTGCTGGGTTTCTCCAACCTGTCCACTGCCGGCGATGCAGACTTCGTGGTCGACGGCGTGGCGATGACCCGCAGCTCCAACACCGTCAGTGATGCCATCACGGGCGTGACCCTCAATCTCAAGGGCACCACCCCGGGGGGGCTCACCCCCACGCCAGCCAGCCTGGACATCGGGCTCGACACCTCGACCTTCAAGACCAAGATGACCGAATTGGTGGCGTCCTATAACGACACCTCAGACTTGCTCAACCAGGTCTCGGACCCGAAGTCGACCCTGGACACCTACGGTGCCACACTCGTGGGTGAATCGGTGGTGAGGTCGGTCAAGCAACAGATGCGCAGCCTGTTCCAGGGTAATTCCTCGACCCCGGGGACATCGGTGACGGCATTCTGGCAGATGGGTATCAAGGTTGACGAGAAGGGCGTGATGACGTTTGACGCCACCACTTTCGAGACCACGGTACGTGGCAACTATGCCGATGTGGTGAAGAGCCTCACCGGGAATTACGACAACCTGAGCACCTACAGCACCGCGCCGGCGGGCTTTGCCGGCGACGCGGTGCGCAAGCTGACCAACCTTCTGGCATCGACCGGCCCGATCCTCTCGGCCAGCGAAACAGCCAATACCCAGAACACCAAATACCAGGAAGACCTGACCCGCCTGCAGACCCGCATGGACGCGTTGCTGGTGCGGTATCAAAAGCAATTGGCCGCAATGGACGCCTTGGTGGGTAGCACCAACGCGCGGAAGACAAGCCTCAAATCCTCATTTGACGGGATGATGTCGGTCTATACCAATAACTAAAGTATTCAAAATATTTATTTTGGGGATTTCCCTCAAGATTTCCTGGCCTGTACCGATTCACACTCCGATCGATTGAAATCAATGGATCGCCTCGACCCCGAGGCGACTTTTCAACGGAGTAGGGTGCATGAGCATTTCACCTGTGTCGAATAATCCCCCGGCGACAACACCAGCGCCGGCCGCCCCAGTGCGGGCGGCGCCCGAGCGCCAGCCGGTCTCGGCCGAAAAACCTGATATTGCGGTTCCCAAGGTCGATCTCGCGCCCATCCCCAAGGCGGATCTCAAGGTGGACGTCGACCAACTCAAGCAGCAGCTTCAAGAAGCCATCAAGCAAATGAAAGAGGCGGTCAACGATGGTGGCCGTGGTCTGAACATTTCTGTCGATCCTGCTGTGGGCGGCCCGGTGGTGGTGGTCAAGAACGTGTCCACCGGTGAAGTCATCCGTCAGATACCCAACGAAGAAGTGGTGCGCACTGCCCGCAACATCGAGAAATTTCGCTCGTTGTTCATCAACAAGCTTGTCTGATCAACGCGGATGTTGCAGATCGTCCTAAAGAAATTTTTGCAGCGTCCGAATCATTGCCCATCGCAACTCAATTTTTCACTTCACCGGGTGAGAGCTTTTAGGAGAAACCAATATGTCCGTGATTAACACCAACGTCAAGGCATTGACTGCCCAAGGTTCACTGTCATCCGTGAACGACAAGATTTCCAAGTCGATGCAACGCCTGTCCACCGGCCTGCGCATCAACAGCGCCAAGGACGACGCAGCCGGCCTGGCCATCACCAACAAGATGACCTCTGATATTCGTGGTCTGTCTGTCGCCATTCGCAATGCCAACGATGGCTTGTCGCTGGCGCAAACCGCTGAAGGCGCAATCTCCCAGATCAATGCCATGTTGCAGCGCATGCGTGAACTGGCGGTGCAGGCCTCCAACGGCACCTCCTCCGAGCTCGCTCGTAAGGGCAGCCAGGAGGAAGTGGACCAACTCAAGCTGGAAATCAACAACATCGCTGCACGCACTTCCTTCAACGGTATCAAGCTGCTGGATGGTTCTGCCAGCAACCTGAGCCTGCAGACGGGTTCCGAGTTCGGTCAGACCATGGATCTGAACCTGGCTTCTGTGAGCACCTCCAACATGGGTATCGGCTCACGCCCCTCACTCTCCTCGACCAACACCACAGACACGGCAGCCAACCTGCTGGATGCCACCTATGCCGGTAACGCGGTGCTGCGTTCGGGCGACCTCATCATCAACGGCGTGACCGTGGGTGGCAGTGCGGCTATTGACGACGGCCTGTCCAAGGACGCCAAGGCCGCGAGCTCCATCGCCAAAGCGGCTGCCATCAACAAGGTGTCGGGCCAGTCGGGTGTCAAGGCCGTGGTCAATGAAACCTACGCCGCTGGTTACAAGATGACCGCTCTGGCCAGCGGTGCAGCGACCCGCAACGGCTACATCGTGGTGAACGGTGTAACAACCAGTACCCTGATTCAAAACGCTTACGGCTCTGACCTGGGTGTGATTCGCAAGAACGTGGTCGATGCCATCAACTCGGTTTCCTCCCAGACGGGCGTTCTGGCTTACGACAGTGGCGACGCCAACAACGGCGTAGTGTTGAAAGCCGCCGACGGCCGCAACATCACGGTGAGCATCACCGGCGGTACCAGCACCCTGACCAACACCGACATCGGTATCGATACCAAAACCACCACCGGTAGCTACAGTCTGCAAAGCATCAACGGTGAGCCGATCGTGCTGAGCTCCACGGCCAGTGGCGACATCTCCAAGGCCGGCTTGACGGCGGGCACCTACGCTTCTAACGTGAGTGCTACCACCACCCGTGCCCGAACCGTGTCCACTACCGGCTATGCCGCTGACGCGGGTGAGTTGACCTCGGGTACCCTGAAGATCAATGGTGTGGCCATTGCCGGCTCTGACCCCAGCGATGACAAGGCCAGCGATATCACGGCCACCAACACCTCATCCCGCTCAGCCAGTGCCATCGCCATTGCCGCAGCCATCAACAAGTCGACCTCGCTCACCGGGGTGACCGCCAAGGTCAGCGCCAACATCGTTTCCGGCGGTACCACATCATTTTCCAATGCCGCCAACCTGACGGACAACCTGTACCTCAACGGCGTGACGGTGGCGTTCAACCTGACGGCTGGATACACCCGCAAGGATGTCGTGGACACCATCAACGCCTACACCGGTCAAACGGGTGTGGTGGCCAGGGACAACGGAGTCAACCTGACCCTGACAGCAGAAGATGGACGCAACATCTCGCTGGCCGCAGGTACCAACGCGGCCAAGTACGGCCTGAGCACCTCAATTGTCAGCGACGGCTTGGGCGCGGGTGCCCTGGCTGCAGCGGCCTACACCACCTACTCCAAGATCACCCTGACTTCTGACAAGCAGTTCTCCCTGACCGCGGGTTCCGAGGGTAACGCCCAGAACTTCGAGAAACTGGGCTTCAAGGAAGGTACCTTTGGTGGCGAGAGCAACGGCTTCAAGGTCGCCGACGTGGACATCAGCAGCCAGGACGGGGCCATGGCCTCACTCAAGGCCATCGATGCTGCCCTGGAGTCCGTCAGCTCGCAGCAGTCGAAGATTGGTGCACTGCAGAACCGGCTGGACAGCGCCATCTCCAACCTGACCGAGGTCAGCCGTAACACCTCTGAGTCTCGCAGCCGCATCATGGACGCCGACTATGCGGTGGAAACCACCAACCTGGCCAAGTCGCAGATCGTGCAGCAGGCTGCCACCGCGATGCTTGCACAGGCCAACCAGTCAGCACAGTCTGTCCTGGCCCTGCTCAAGTAAGGCTGACAACGTCACAAAAAACCGGGCTTCGGCCTGGTTTTTTTTCGTCTAAACGTCTAAAGAGTACTTTGTGGTTACTCAAGAAAGGGGGCCATGTTCCGATTCACAGATGGGCGAATATCGTCTGGACCGGATTTTGCATAAGCAAAGCGTGACCTTCGTCTAAGAGATACCAATGGCAACCATAAACATCGGGCCAACCAGCGTATTGACTGGCTTTACAGCGACTCAGGTGAGCTCCCTGAGCACGCAGAGCCTTGTCAATTTAACGACACAGCAGGTCGTGGATTTAAGTTCATCGGCAATCGGTGGGCTGACCTCTGACCAGTTGCCGCTGATCTCGTCATCCAACATTCGGGTATTGACCACCAGCCAGGTGACCTATCTGAGTAGCACTCAGATGGCGTACTTCAGTGGTACTCAGGTCGGAGCTCTGACCACCAATCAGGTCAAGAGTGTCACCAGCAGTCAGGTCAAGGGCTTGACGCCCTCGCAGATGGGGCAACTGAGTTCGTCTCAGGTATCGTCCATATCGGCGACCCAGATCAATGCCCTGAGTGCCACGCAAATCCGTGCCATATCGTCGGTAGGTGTCAAGGACATCTCAACCTCGGCCATTCAGGACATGGCCGTCCAGGAGCTGCGCTACCTCACCGTCCAGCAGGTTTTTGGCCTCATCGAGGACCAGATCCGTATTCTGTCAAGCCAGCAGGTCGGAGGCCTGGACGCCGCGCAGGTGGGGGCCATTGAATCCACTGACCTTCAGGTCATGCAGTCGAGCCAACTCAATGCGCTGTCCGCGACCCAGGTGTCGGCAATGGGCGCGCAGCAAGTGCAGGCCATCACCACCAGCCAGTACGCCGAGGTGGGGACCAATTTCATCGCGGGCATGACCCATGGCCAACTCAGTGCCATGGAGTCTCAGGACATTGCTGTCCTGAGCACGGCTCAGTTGAGGGCCATCAGCCAGGTCAACCTGGGTCAGGCCTCTGCGGGGTTTGTGAACAAACTCAGCGCCACCCAGGTCAACGCCCTGACAACCACCCAGGTCGCTGGGTTGACCTCTGGTCAGCTGGGGGCCATGGAGTCGGCCACGGTGGCAGCCTTGCAAACAGGGGCGGTGGCAGCCCTGAGCGCCAATGCCCTCAAAGGCCTGGCAAGCGGCCAGATGCAGCAACTCAGCTCGCAGCAACTGCGTGCATTGAGTGATCAGCAGGTGCAGTCATTCAGCAACGCGCAGGTGCAGTCCCTGCAGTCGACGCAGGTCGTGTCGCTGGCATCGTCTCAAATCAAGGCCATGACATCGGGTCAAGTGGCATCGCTCGATGCCACAGAACTTCAGGCGCTTAGCAGTAGCCAGTGGCAGGCGATCGAAGCGACGGATGTGGCGGCGATCAGCAGTGCCAGTCTGAATGCGCTGACAGCCGGGCGTTTGGCCCAGATGACCAGCGCGCAAGTCGGTGCACTGACCGGACCCCAGATGTCTGGCCTGTCTACCGATCAGTTCACGGCCCTCACCGCGTCCCGCCTGGGCACGTTGACCAGTGCCCAGGTCGGAGCCCTGAGCAGCAGCAATCTTCTGAGCATTGGCAGCACGCAGTTGCTGGCGATGACCACGGGGCAGTTGGGCGCTTTGACCTCTGCGCAAGTGCGATCGCTGGACGTCGCCGTGGTGAACGCCCTGAGCAGCACTTCTTTGCGTGCCCTCTCGAGTTCGGCTCTGCGGGGTCTCTCCACCGATCAGGTGAGCGCACTCGGTACGACCGCGCTGTCCGCCTTGAGTAACGCCCAGACCCAGTCGCTGACCACCACGCAACTTCAAACGCTCAACAGCACCCAGATGCTTGCCCTGGGGCTCGACAAACTCAATACCCTGGGCACGGCCCAGGTGGCCGCACTGACCAGTTCGGGACTGACGTCCCTCACCACCGCACTGGTGCGAACCCTCAGTGCCGCGTTCCTCTCCGGCCTCACCTCAGGCCAGTTCGCCGCGCTCTCCACGGCGCAAGTCAACGGCCTCAGTGTGGACCAGTTCAAAGGGCTGGGATCACAACTGGGCAAGTTGTCTTCGACGCAGTTTAATGCCTTGGGTACGGACCTGGTGGGGGCTGCACAGGTCGTCAACCTTGTGACCAGCCAGGTTGCTAGCCTGGGCTCCGAACAGATCTCGATCTTCTCCCAGACCCAGGTGCAATCACTGGGATCCAGTCAGGTCGCTGCTCTGGGCGGGGCTAGCCTGGAGGCCTTGAACAGTTCGCAGATCCGCTCCCTGGACGCCCAGGATGTCGCGGCTCTCAGTACTTCACGCTTGGGAGCTCTGAGCAGTACCAAGCTTGCACAGTTAACCGAGACCCAACTGCGAGCCTTGACGACCACGCAGGTGGCGGTGTTGTCCTCAGCGCAGTTTGCCAGTCTGACTTCGGGTCGGTTGGGTTCCATCACTGCAACACAGTTTGGTGCCATCAGCAGTGCCAATCTGCAGTCCATCTCCACGTCGGAATTGGTGGGACTGTCCCAGGCTCTGATCAGTGGCTTGACCGCTGCGCAACTGAACCTCCTGCAAAAGGACTTCATCAATGCGTTGAGCAGCACCTCCTTCACAGCCCTTTCCAGCACGTCGCTGGCGGGTTTGGCGACCGATCAACTCGCCGGACTGTCCACCGCCAAGCTGGGACAAATGACCCAGACACAGACCGGCGCACTGGGCACGGCCCAGATATCCGCTTTGGGGTCGAGCCAGGTCTCGGCCCTGAGCGCCTCTTCGCTCAATGTGCTCTCCAGTGCGCAAGTTCGGGCCCTGGGCTCGGAAGACTTGAGAGCCTTGAACAGTACCCAGGTTCGATCGCTTCGTGATGCCTTTGTCTCGAGCCTGACCACCACACAGCTGACTTCACTGGGCACGGCCCAGACGGCTGGTCTTGGGGTCTCACAGGTAGGCGCGCTCGCCGGCGGGCAATTGTCCAGCCTGGACACGGCAGCATGGTCGGCCATTGGCACGGCTGCCATGGCGGGCATGACCTCTGTGCAGGTTTCAGCCTTGTCTTCGGTCCAGGTGTCTGCCTTGACCACGGCTCAGGCTGCGGCACTCAGCGCCGCCCAAGCCGCCGGCCTGTCTGCATCGCAGAGTGCAGCCATTGAGTCCACCGACCTGGCTGCGCTCAAGGCCCAGTCCTTTGCTGGCTTGGGGGCCGGTCTTCTGGGGGCCCTGGCATCGAGTCAGACCTCCGCCCTGACCAGTGCACAAATCCAGTCCATGACAGCCGCTCAGGCCGCGAGCCTGGGCTCGAACCAGGCGGTGGGACTCAGCAGTACCGCGGCGGCTGCCTTGAGCGGGGCGAGCCTCTCGCAGCTTTCTACGGCGGCTGTGTCGGCATTGTCGACGGGTGCGCTGGCTGCGCTCAGTGCCAACGCCATCACCGGGGCCAATTCGACCCAGGTCCGAAGCCTCACCACCGCCCAGCTCTCGGCAATGACCACGGCCCAGGCGGCCAAACTCACCGCCGCGCAGGCGGCGGGTCTCACCACTTCGCAGACCGCCGGCCTGGAAGCTACCGACCTGGCCCAAATGGCGGGGACGGCATTGGCGGCCCTGTCACAGGAGGTCATCGCCAGTTTCACGTCCTCGCAACTCAATGCGCTGACGTCTAGCCAGTTGGCCTCGCTCACCACGTCGCAGGTGCGTTCACTCACGACCACCCAGTGGGGCAGTCTGGGTGCCGACCCCGCGAGCGGGCTGTTGGGCTCACAGATGGCTGCACTTCAGACGGCCAGTCTGGTGAGCGTCAACACCGTCGCGTTTGCAGCGCTGACGGCTGCCGGGTTGAATGGCTTGACTTCCACGCAAGCCGCTTCGCTGACCTCGGCACAGTTGGTTGCGCTCACCACCACCCAGGCCGCGGGTCTGGGCGGACAGCCTGCC